>JBEVDW010000029.1:0-10033 GCA_040513115.1 Steroidobacteraceae bacterium
GGTGGCCTCGATGTCGCTGCCGCGCGTTGCCCGGGCCGAGTTGATGTCGATCGAAACGAGGGCTTCGGTGTGGTCGATGACGATCGAGCCGCCGGACGGCAGGTTCACCTTGTGGGTGTGGGCGGACTCGATCTGGTTTTCGATCTGGAAACGGGTGAAGAGCGGGACCTCGTCCTCGTAGATCTTCAGCTTGCGCATCGAGCCCGGCATGAAACGCTGCATGTATTGCTGGGCTTCAGTGAAGATCTCGGTGCTGTCGACCAGCACTTCGCCTATGTCATCGACCAGGTAATCGCGCAGGGCGCGGATGATGGCCTTCGATTCCTGGTAGATCAGGAAGGGAGCCGGCTTGCTGTCGGCGGCCTCGGTGATTGCCTTCCAGACTTCCTGCAGGTTGTTCAGGTCCCACTGCAGCTCCTCGGGTGAGCGTCCCACGCCGGCCGTGCGTACGATGGCACCCATGCCTTCGGGGATCTGAACCTGGTCGAGTGCCTCCCGCAGCTGTTCGCGGTCTTCGCCTTCGATGCGCCGCGAAACCCCTCCCGCGCGCGGGTTGTTCGGCATGAGCACCAGGAATCGACCGGCAAGGCTGATGAAGGTCGTGAGTGCAGCGCCTTTGTTGCCGCGCTCTTCTTTCTCCACCTGCACGAGCACATCCTGGCCTTCGCTCAGGAGCTCGCGGATGTTCATTTTGCCGCCGGGAGCGGCAGCATTCTTGAAGTAGCTCTTCGAGACTTCCTTCAGCGGCAGAAAGCCGTGGCGTTCTGCACCGTAGTCGACGAAACAGGCTTCCAGGCTGGGTTCAACGCGTGTGATGCGACCTTTGTAGACGTTGGCTTTCTTCTGTTCGCGAGACGGTATTTCGATATCGAGATCGTAGATACGCTGGCCATCAACCAGCGCGACGCGCAACTCCTCGTCCTGAGTTGCATTGACGAGCATTCTTTTCATGAGCCCCTTCTTCTAGTGAGTAAGAGGCCGCGAGCTCACGGGGAGCGGACACCAAGGGTGGGCGGGAGGATGAGTGGAGTGTCGAGTACATCCGATGACTTCCGGCGTCACCTAAAAGGCGACGCGCTTTTTATCCTGCCGATGACTTCGGTTCCGCTCGTTCCACTTTCGCCAGGCCCGGAGCCGCAGATGGCGAGTCCGGCGCCGGCGCAGCACGCGACCGAGCGATGGTTCAGACATGAATCGAGACTTCCAGGGCGGTCAGTCGTCGGCGCAAGGCAGCCTCTTAACGGAGCCCTCAGATCGCTCGAGCGGCGAGATTCAGCGCGCAGGGAGCGAAGGGCAGCAGCGAGGCAGACCGACCGGAGGCAGGATTCAGCTGGACCAACTAAGATGCGGCGCACACAGGAGCAGGTCCCGACGAGTCACCGCACGGATTGCACCTGTGCTCCACCGGGAGCGCAGGGCAGTGAAACCGCGGCGGAATATATCAGGGCACCCATGCTGGCTCAATGGCTTACACGTGATTTCGAAAGGTTTGAACCCGCAGCATGAGCGGTGCACAGCAGCACGTCGATGAAGCGCCACAGCGTCCCCGCGCACGCTATGTGGATGCGAGCGCCGAGGATGTAGGCCAGCGGCTCGATAATTTTCTCATCCGTGAGCTGAAGGATGTGCCGCGCAGCCTCGTGTACCGGGTCATCCGTTCCGGTGAAGTGAGGGTGAATGCCGGCCGTGTGCGGCCGGATTACCGGCTCAAAGAGGGCGATCGCATACGAATCCCCCCGGTGCGGCAGGAGGCGGAGGCGCACAAAGCCGCTCCATCACAATCGCTGCGTGAGTTCGTTACGGCAGCGAAGATCTACGAAGACGAGCACCTGATCGTCATCAACAAGCCGAGCGGCGTGGCCGTGCATGGGGGCAGCGGCCTGAGCTTCGGGGTGATCGAGGCGTTGCGCGCAGTGCACCCCGAGTTCAAGGATCTGGAGCTGGTCCATCGACTCGATCGGGAGACCAGCGGGTGTCTGGTGCTGGCCAAGCGCCGGTCGGTGCTGCGGGAGCTGCATCGAGTGATGCGCGAACGGGAGGTCGAGAAGCGATATGTCGCGTTGCTGGTCGGGAAGTGGAAGTTAGGTGCGAAGACCCTCGATGCGCCGCTGCAGACCGAGCATCGGCAAGCAGGGGAGCGCACGGTGCGTGTCCATCCGGAAGGCCAGGCGGCTCGGACGCATTTCAAACCGGCGGAGGGGTTCGGGAAGATCGCGACCCTGATGGATGTCCTGCTGGATACCGGCCGCACTCATCAGATTCGAGTTCATGCGGCCTATGCCGGTCACCCGGTGGCCGGGGACGAGAAGTACGGTACGCGCGAGGTCAACGAACCGCTGCGGGCACTCGGCTTGAAGCGGACGTTTCTCCATGCCCGATCGCTGGAGTTCGTGCATCCCGGGAACGGGCGGCCCTTCAAGATCGAGGCAGAGCTCGATGAGGAGCTGACAGCGGTGTTGTCCCGCCTGCGGACAGAATCAGGGCAACGTAAACCCGGCTCGACGTAACGCTCCCGATAACCAGATCAGCGGCACGCCGATGAGCGCCGTAGGGTCTTGGGAGTCGATGCGTTCGAACAGGGTGATGCCCAGACCCTCCATCTTGAACCCGCCAGCACAGTCGAGTGGGCGCTCGCGTGCCACATAGCGCTCGATCTCATCCTCGGTCAGGTTGCGGAATGTCACGGTGGTGACGTCGAGATGGGCTTCACGACTGGCCTTGTATCCGACCACGTGGACTGCGGTATAGAAGTTAACGCGCTGGCCATTCATCGATCGCAACTGTTCTCGGCACCGCTCGTCGGTTGTGGGCTTTCCCAGTATTTGACGCCCATAGGCCGCCAGCTGGTCCGAACCGATGACCACCGCGTTGGGATACCGCTCAGCGATGGCTTCGGCTTTCGCGCGTGCCAGTCGGTGCGCAAGCTCGATGGGCTCCTCGTTCGGCTGACGTGTTTCGTCCACGCCGGGGGCCATCGCTTCAAAGGGAACCCCGAACCGCTCGAGCAGCGCCCGGCGGTAGGCCGAGGTCGAGGCGAGGAGCAATTTCGGGGGGCGTGCCAGGGTGTTCATCGAGCTCGATTCGGATCGGGCGATCCCTTAGAAAAACAAGGATTTATGGGCGAATTTCTTTTGACAGCCCGCGCGGTGCATCCCTATGATACGCGCCCCATGCCGAGGCCCGGTCCACATCGCGCAGATCTCGTCGACGCGATTGCGAGCGCTGCGGTCGGAACCGCTTGGCAACGGCACTTCAATCTCGATGAGTTGACTCGCATACGGGAAGCCGGTGCTCTAACCGGCACCGAACTGGATCTGAGTCTGCACAGTGTCCAGCGCGACGGCCATGTCGAGTTGGAAGGCGAGTTGGGTGGGCAGCTCGTGTTGACGTGCCAGCGCTGTCTGCAACCGGCCGTGTTCGCATTGAACGAGCCAATCGCGCTTCGCGTCATACGGGATGAGGAGCTCGCTCCAGCTGAAGGCGAGCACGAGTATGTCGTCGCAGATCCAACCCGATTGGATCTGCGATGGTTGTCCGAGGAACAAGCGTTGTTGGCGACGCCGCTGGTTCCGATGCATGAGCCCGATCGATGTCCGCAAGGCGATTTGCTCGCGGCGGAAGAGACGGAAGCAGAGCCGAGCGTCGCACAGTCACCGTTTGCCAATTTGCGGGACATGCTGAAGAAGAGCTGAGTCCCTCGGAGTTATTGCCATGCCAGTCCAGAAAAGCCGAAAGACCCCGTCCAAGCGCGGCATGCACCGCTCGCACGATCATTTGGGCAAGCCTGCCTTGTCCGTCGATCCGACATCCGGTGAAACGCACAACCGTCATCGCATCACGCCCGACGGCTTCTACCGCGGTAAGAAAGTCATCGAGACGCGCAAGAAGTCCGACGAGGAATAGGCTTTACGCGCGTTGAGCGCATGCATATCCCGAACCGTGAGCGAACGTAGTTACACCATCGCGGTCGACGCGATGGGCGGCGATCACGGTTGTGCCGTCTGTGTTCCGGCGGCAGTCGATGTATTGAGCCGCGAGCGCGATATGAAAATCGTGCTCGTCGGCCAACCGGATCAGATTCAGCAATACCTTCCCAAGTCGCACGCATTCGGCGATCGCTTGTCGATCCAAGCGGCATCGCAAGTCGTGGCGATGAATGAGCGCCCGCAAGACGCGCTACGCAAGAAGAAGGATTCCTCGCTGCGTATCGCCATCGAGGCCGTCAAGAGCGGAGTTGCGGACGCATGCGTCAGCGCTGGTAACACCGGCGCGCTGATGGCGACCGCGCGGTTCGTTCTGAAGACCATCGATGGGATCGATCGGCCGGCGATCCTGTCGCGTATACCGAGCGCTCACGGCTACACCCACATGCTGGATCTCGGCGCGAACGCCGAATGTACCCCCGAGCATCTGTTGCAATTCGCGATGATGGGCTCCGTGGTTGCTCAGTATGTGTTCGGCTTGTCGAAGCCGCGCGTTGGCATCCTCAACATCGGTGAAGAAGACATCAAAGGCAACGAAGTCGTGCAGGAGGCGGGCAAGTTGCTCGCCGCCGCTGGGTCGTTGAACTACATCGGATTCGTAGAGGGCGACGACATCTTCAGCGGTGATGTGGATGTGGTGGTCACGGATGGTTTCACGGGCAACGTCGCGTTGAAGACGATGGAAGGGCTCGCGCACATGCTGGCTGCGCGCATCAAGGCGGAATTCACGCGCAACGCGGTTCGCAAGCTCGGCGCTCTTGCGGCGTTCCCCGCGCTCAAGAGCCTGCGTGCAGGGCTGGATACGCGCGCGCATAACGGCGCCAGCATGGTGGGGTTGAAGGGCATCGTGGTGAAGAGTCATGGGAGCGCGGATGCGCTTGCCTTCGCCAATGCAATCCGTGTGGCGGGCAGCGAGGCGCGTTCCGGTGTGCCGCAGAAGATTGCGCAAATCCTGGCCACGTTGCATCGACCTGAGCCATTGCAAACTTTGAATGCTGCAGGGGATCCAATCGATGGGCCGTCTGCTGTGTCTGGCATCCAATGAAACAAACAATCGCGTCCTTGCTGTTGCTTCTCGCGGTGAGCGTAGTGCGAGCTGCGACGTATGAGTTGCCCGCCGAACCCAACACCGTCATTGGACAGCTGAAGACGGTCTACGCGGTGCACGAGGACACGTTGCTCGATATCGCGCGGCGCGAAGGCGTGGGCTACGAGGAGATCGTCGCGGCAAATCCTGGTGTCGATCCCTGGCTTCCCGGGGCTGGCGTTCAGGTGCTCATCCCCTCGCAATTCATTCTGCCCGAGGCCCCTCGCAAGGGCATCGTCGTGAGCTTGGCCGAGCACCGTTTGTATTACTACCCAGAACCCAAAGGGGGCGAGAAGCGCCTGGTGGTGACCTATCCCATCAGCGTAGGTCGCATGGACTGGAAGACCCCGCTCGGCCTCACGCGGGTTCAGGACAAGCGTGTGCGACCGAGTTGGTATCCACCCGAATCAGTGCGCCGTGAGCATGAACTCGACGGCCGCCCTCTCCCGAAGGTCGTGCCGCCCGGTCCCGACAATCCCCTTGGCGAGTACGCGATGCGGCTGGCCATCCCGGGGGGTGCCTACCTGATTCACGGTACCAATCGACCGGCCGGGGTGGGCATGCAGGTGACGCATGGGTGCATCCGCATGTATCCAGAGGACATAGAGCAGTTCTTCAAGATGGTATCGGTTAATACGCAGGTGCTGATCATGTATCAGCCCAACAAGATGGGTTGGAAGGACGATGCTCTCTACATCGAGATCCATGCCCCGCTGGAGGGCCAGGACAATAGCGAGGCGCGGAGCCTGACCAATATCACCCGCTTGCTGGTGTCGGCGACCCAGGAGAAATCCATCCCGATCGATTGGGCCAAGGCCGAGCAAGTGTTCCTGAACGCGACGGGGATACCAGAAGCCGTGGTGTTGAATCCAGAGCCGGCCAAGCTGGTGGAAGCGCCGTAAAGTCAGTCGCTTTTTGTAAGCCTTCCAAATGAAAACGCCGCGGTTTCCGCGGCGTTTTCGTCGTTACAGAAGAAACCGTGCTTACTTGGACACGGACTTCTTGAACATGCGATCGATCTTCTCGTTGGTCGCGTCGCAGCAGGACTGGCTGGCCTGAGCAGCCTGCAAAGCCTGGTTCGCAGCGCTCTGCGCACTGTCCGCAGAGGACTTCGCAGAGGCAGCGGCCGAGGCAGCAGCATCAGCAGCCTGCTTTGCAGCAGCCGCATCCTGCACAGCCTTATCGGCCGTCGCCTTGGCATCGTCGACCGACTTCTGCGACACGCAGCCGCTGGCCGCAACCAGGGCGAGCGCCACAACGCCTGCCTTCAAAGTCATCGTGATGGTGTTCTTCATAGCTTAGTTCCCCTTCAAGCTGGGTCGGACAAAAAAGGATAGTGCGACAGAATTTTAACCAACTCCAAACCCGCGAGGGATCTGGCTAGTTCCCCTCCCGAATCGCCGCGAGCGCTGTTTTTAGTAGGCGCCGCTCGAGTTGCGGCGCGGAGAATACAAGATAAGGCAAGACCTTAAAACAAGTATGTGGTGCAGCGTCGGGGGGAGGCGACACCCAAGGAGTTCGGTTAATCACCTATTCCAACAGCGTTCGGGAGTGGCTGAGGCGCTGCCCGACACGCCTCGAAGACCGGTTTCAGTCAACGTGAAAGTCATGCATTCAGCATCGGTCGCCTGCGCGCCCTGTGGAGTTGCTTGTAGCCTAAATGCCGTGGCGGATCGGTTTGCCGCTGGGGCGCTCACACTATATTTTCCATTCGGAGTGGTTGCCGCCGTGGCCGCGTTGTCACAAGCAAGACTGCTGTAATCCATGGAGCGCGTAAAGCACTTCTCGAAAGCCTGCGCGCGTTCCTCGAGGGCGACCTTTGCCTCACTGCGGTTAGATCTGATGACCTGCTCGCGGTAGCTGGGATAGGCAATGGAGGCCAGGATCCCGACTATCACGACGACGACCATGAGCTCTATGAGCGTGAGGCCCGACTGCGTTCTCATGACAGATACCTGTTACCGAAGTTGTCGCCACGACTGCCTGCCCAGGCCGCCCGGACCGCAGTTCTCGTTCACGCGTTGGATATTGCCCGCTGAGTCCGGCATGTACTTGTACTGCACACACACGCCACCGCCGGTTTCGCCTTCGATCACGCCCGGCGACTGGAGAATTCCGGCCGTTCCCCATTGGATTCCACTGGTATGCCGGCTGATTCCACCGCTGCTCGGTATCAACACCATATCGGCCGCGGTGAATTGTCCGTCGTTGTTGATATCAAAGGGCGCCTCACTCAGAGCTGCGCCGCTGAGCATGTCCAACTCCATGAGCCAGCTACGACCGCCGGCGCCGCATGGGTCGGTGTTCGGAATCAGCGTGGTGAAGACGATTTTGCCGTCTCGAATGATCGGGTTCGTGACTTGCTTTTCCGCCTGGTATCCCGAAGGCGATACCAGGTCCAGATACCAGCCTGAGTTCGCACCCAATCCGTTCTGAGTGGTGATCCTCACGTTGATTGAGGTCAACGGACCGGCTCCATCAGGGTCGACGGAGAACTCATTGGAGATCTGCTGGGATTGCAGGTTGGACCTGCTCGCTACCGCACTATTTCTATCGACGATCCCGTAGAACGACTGTGGCGCCACGGGAGTCGCGTTTTTGTCTGCAAGCTCGAGGTACTTGCCTGTACCGAACAGCACTATGGTGCCATTGCCCTGCGGGCCTCTTCCGACTTCGGGGCGCACTGTAATGGGCTGAGCGTTTCCACTGCTGTCACGAGCGCTGAACAAGGGAGCGCCGCTGAAGGCGATGCTGGGAGTCCCTGAGAGATCAAACTTCCACATATTGCCGAACAGATCGCCGGCGTAGGCGAGGTCCACCTTACGATCGCCGTTGACATCGACCAGTGCCGGTGTGGAAAGACCATTGTCCCAAGTAACACCCGTCGGGGTCGCGAGTGTTCCGGTGTCGAGCTTTGCGATCAGATTTCCATTGCTGATATTTACGATGTACAGGACAGCCTTACCAGAGGGGCTGTTGTACCCATTACCGAATACGGCGACCCACGTGCCGTCCTGAAGCTTGCCAATCGCCGGTTGGCTGTACGTCAGACCCAGGTCACCGTCGTTGGCTGCTGTGAACTCCCAGAGAAGAATATCGTCCGCATTGGCCTCAGCGTTTGCCAGGGTACTAGGGTTCGTAATGTCGAGAGCATAGATCCCACGACCACCCTTGTTCAGCCCGCCCACAAGCACCGTATGCCACGCGTTCGAGAAGAACACGTCGCCCATGCTGGGAGAGCCGTCCACAAAGAATTCGTGGCTGTAAGTCTGGGACGCGAGGTTTGGAAGCTGGGCAAAGACAGGGCTAGGAATGAACGCGAAAACTTCTTCGCCGCTCTCTGCCTTGAATCCATGCAGCATCCCATCGTTCGCGCCGACATACACCATGCCCTGGTTTGCGTTCTGTCGGGTTGTGGAGGCGAATGTCGAATATGGTTGTGACTCGAGGCTGTCTCTGTAGCGGAAGGGCGGACGACCGACAAACAACGGCGCGGAAGAAATCATGTCTCCCAGTTTGTTTGGACCATCGGCATCGCGCCGGACTCGATCGTTCGTCGGACCGTTGCCTTCGCTACTCGGGTCACCGCGCAAGTAGTTGAGCATGGTTTCTGAGCCGAGCGCCAACTGTCTAGTGCTATCTAGAAAAGCGGCTCCCGTCCAACGGAAGGGAACCCCTGTACCGTCGGTGTTGACCGTGATGATCTGGCGAGCGTTTGCCGCCGGCATCTCATCACGAGCGTCCCACCAACCTGTTGTTGTGTTGAGAGAGCCGTCCGAGTTCACACGGTAGGACAAAAGCTGCCCGGTCCACGTCGAGCTGTTGAACTTCGCCTGGTAGATACGCGTGTCGCTGCTGATTGAGCCGCTGTTGACGGATGCTGATGAGGCAGATGCTGTTCTTTGCACAATGGAAGCCAAAGCGGACGAGAACGCCGCGTTGAGTTGTGCTTCGTTGCCCGCCACGAATTTTTCTCCGCCTCCTTGGTCTGCGGTACTTTGCATCAGTGGATCGTTGATCGCCTGGTCGTCGGCAAAACTGATGAGATAAGTTGCCAAGTTATTCTTGACCCCTAACGGATCGACTAAACCGGGGCGCAGATCCATTTCGTACAGGGCCTGAGCCACGTCATTCAAATAGTCACTTCCTTGAGACTCGTACTGTTGGCTAGCTTTCTTGTCATAGGAGCAACCGGGACAGTCACCATCGTAGTCTTCCAAATATGAGCTGATGTTCTGATCACCTTGAGGACGTCCATCGGTCACGAGCACTGCGAAACTTTTTTGACAGGTGTATTGAATCGGATCGCTACCGTTGCTCCACGAGCTGTCACGGGAATCTCCGTCGTTATTGAAGATATTGGTTCGAGACACAGAACTTGGTGCTGTGTCCGGATGCAGCGTCAGATTCGTAGCGCCTCGCGAAAAATACCAGCCGATGTCTGAAAGCGTCTCAGCCAGCGGCGTGTTTCCAGAGGGAGTGAGGCCGCTGACCGCGGTCGTCAGCGCGCTCCGCTTCGTACTATCCAAGTTGCCGACAGCTTCCAGCAGACGGCCACCAGATCCATTGTTATAGGTGGACAGACCGGCACGCATCGCGGAAGGCATGCCGTTGACCAAGCTGATTCCCGCCGTCTTGGCGATCATCATTCGCGTCTGAGTACAGGGCTTTCTGCCGGAATTCCAGTCGTTCGAGCACCCGGTCGGGTCGCGGGTGGTGTCGAAGTACCAGTTCAGATAGTTGCCGGTATACTGTGCAGGCAGAGAACCGCCTCCGTTTGTATTCAACATCGCCAGATAATTTGTATTGGATACGAAACAGCGCTGTCCGCTACCCGCACCCCAAGCGTAGTCAGTGCCGGTTCGAATGAGCGGACTGCCGCTGCTCACTGCCAGGTTGATCTGAGTAGCTGGATTTGGTTGATTACCTGACGGACAACTGGCCAAGTACGTTGTCGAGGGAT
>JBEVDW010000030.1:0-4396 GCA_040513115.1 Steroidobacteraceae bacterium
GCCGAAGTTCAGGATCTGGCTGATGATGTCGGCTGGCGTGAACGCGAACACCGTGCCGGGAAAGTGCCGTGGCAGCGTCTCACGCAGACGTTGGACGTAGTCCTCCGTGGGCGCATGACCCTTGGCCAGCGTGATCTGAATGTCGCCATCCTGCGAGCCGATCACGCCGGTGTTGTTGTACATGAGATTGATGCCCGACAGGGGCATGCCGATGTTGTCCACGAGCGTGACGAGTTCGCGCCGCGGAATGACCGTGCGAATCACCTGCTCAATGGCGGCAAACTGCCGCGCGGTTTCTTCGACACGAGTGCCCGGCTGTGCGCGCACGTGAATCATGATCTGACCGGCATCGACACTCGGAAAGAAGTTGCTGCCGAGCGTCGGCACCAAGAGAAACGATCCGACCACGAAGATGCCGAAGGCAAGCATGAACGCGCGCCGCTGCGACATCGTCCGCGTAAGGAAGTCACGGTAGCTTGAGCGACTGTGCTCGAACCGCGCCTCGAAGCGGTGCTGAAAGCGAATGAGCGGGTGCAGCCAGCTCGGACCTGTGAGCGGGGCAGCATGTACATCTTCGCCGGGCGCGTGCGGCTTCAGCAGATACATCGCGAGAGTCGGCACGAGCGTGCGCGAAAGAATGAACGAGCACACCAGCGCGAACATCACGGCTTCGGCCATGGGGACGAACAGGAAGCGTGCCACGCCCTCCAGGAAGAACATCGGCACGAATACGATGCAGATGCACAGCAGCGAGACGAAGGCCGGCGTGACGATCTGCGCGGCGCCATCGAGGATGGCCGTTTGTACGTCCTTACCTTGCTCTAGATGGTAATTCACGTTCTCGATCGTGACGGTTGCGTCATCGACCAGGATGCCCACGGCCAGAGCCAGACCGCCCAGCGTCATCAGGTTCATGGTCTCGCCCACGGCAGCCAGCAGAGCGATCGATCCCAACATCGACAGCGGAATCGACGTCGCAATGATCACCGTCGAGCGCCAGCTGCCGAGGAACAACAGGATCATCAGACTCGTCAGCGTTGCTGCCAGCACGGCTTCGAACGCGACGCCGTTCACCGCACTGCGGACAAAGATGGACTGGTCGCCGATGAATTTGATCTGCAGCTCATCGGGCAGCGATGGCTTGAGTTCCTTGGCGATCCGCTTCACACCGTCGATGACGGCCAGAGTGGAGGCCGAGCCGTTCTTCAGCAAGGCCATCACCACCGAGCGGTGACCGTCGACGTGCACGATATTGGTCTGTGGCGCACTGCCATCCCGCACGTGCGCCACGTCGCGCATATACACGGGCGCGCCCTCCACGACTTTGAGCGGCAGATTGGCCAGCTCCTCGATCGTGATCGGACTGTTGTTGAGCTGTACGATGTATTCGAAGCGGCCGATCTTCTGCGTTCCCACCGGCGTCGTCATCGTCTGGGCCGCCAGGGCATTCGCGACGTCCTGGCCGGACAGTCCGCGGGCTTGCAGCGCACTCGGGTCGAGGTCGATCTGTACTTGCCTGAATTTGCCGCCGAACGGGTAGGGCATTGCGGCGCCCGGCACGGTCACCATCTTCACGCGAATGAAGTTCGTGCCGAGATCGCTCAAAGTCTGTTCGTTCAGTCCGGCACCCGACAGAGCTCTCTGCAGGATCGACACCGTCGACGCGCTGTAGTTGAGGATCAGCGGCGGCGTCATGCCCGGCGGCATCTGCTTCACGATGCCCTGTGAGATCGCCGTAACCTGGGCATTCGCGGTGTTGATGTCGACGTTCGGCTGGAAAAAGATCTTGACCACGCCGTAGCTGGAATACGAAGTCGATTCGATGTGCTCGATGTCGTTCACCGTCGTCGTCAGGATGCGCGAGAACGGCGAGATGATGCGTCCGGACATGGAATCGGGATCGAGACCCGTGTAGTTCCACACCACGCTGATCACCGGAATGCCGATATTCGGGAAGATGTCGGTCGGTGTGCGCAGGATGGCCAGCGGCCCGATGATCAGGATCAGCAGCGCCAGAACGATGAACGTGTACGGGCGCCGTAGTGCAATGCGAACGATGCCTAGCATGGAAAGGGACAGCGAGGAGCGGAAAGCAAACCCACATTATGCGGCCGGGGCCGATCGTCCCCAAGAAAGATGAAAGGTTTTTAATTTGGGCGGGTTACGAGCGGGGCATTCGCAGCTATGCCCTTTGCGCCTGACGCCCGCCCTGCGTGCTGACAGGCTTGGGTTCCGCAAGAACATGGGCATCGCGGCGGCACAACAGGCTGATCCACGCGCCGCCGCCCGGCGCGTCGTCGATCTTCAAGGCAAATCCATGCAGCTTCACGATCGCTGCCACGATCGACAGTCCCAGACCGAAGCCCGCCACACCGGAACAGCTGCATTGGCCGCGGTAAAAGCGCTGCAACACGGCACTGCGCTCTGAAACGTTGATCCCGGGACCACTGTCGGTCACATCGATCCGTGGACCTTCGGCCGTCTCTACGAGGCGCACGGCAGCGCTGCCGGACGATGGGGTGAATTTGATCGCGTTGTCGACCACATTCGAGATCGCTTCCAGCAACAGGTGCGGATCGCCCTGCACGATGGCCGAGGTGGCCGGGCAGTCGACTGAGAACCGAATCTGCCTGTCCTCGGCGAGCGGTGCGTAGATCTCACGCACGTGCTGGAGCGTCTCGCTCAGGTCCACCGCGACGAAGCCGGCACGCCGATGCATGTCCTCCAGTTCCGAGATGCGCAGCAAGGCACGGAAGCGGTCGAGCAGCGCATCGACATCGCGAATCGCATCATCGACCGTAAAGGGATCCGCGACGCCACCGCGTGAGCTGCGTTGCAGGCGATGCAACTGCGAGCGCAGCCGCGTGAGCGGCGTACGCAGGTCGTGGGCGATGCTGTCGCACACGCCTTTGACTTCGCCCATCAGGCGCTCGATTTCCTCCAGCATCGTGTTGACGATGCCGGCGAGCAGATCGAGCTCGTCACGCCGGTTGGAGACCGGCAAGCGCGCTTGCAGGTTACCGCGCATGATCGGTTGTACCGCGGCTTCGATGGAGCGAATGCGCTTCAACGGGCGACGGGCCAGAAGCACACCACCGATGACTCCGGGGATGATCGTCAAGGACAGCGCCCAGAGCATGGAGCGATAGATGATCGAGTCCACGTGCTCCAGGACGCTCGTGGCGCGTGCGAGCACCAACCGTTCTCCCGTCGCAATGTCGATCGCCAGGCCACGCGCCCGGATGGATTCGTTCTCACCGCGGTGTCGCACGCCGCCGCCCAGCAGGCGAACCGCGCCATCGGCAATGAGTCCCGCAGGCATCTGCTCCATGTTGCCGCCGACGTAACGCCCATTGCGGTCGAACAAGCCGTAGAACATCACATTGCGCAGATCGACCGCATCGATCTGCGCCATGGCCGCCGGCAGTTCCCTACGCTCGACGCTCGCAAGGTAGTGAGCCCGTTGTTCGAGCAGGTCGTCCACCACGCCGGTGAGATACCTGCTCGTGTCCCACTGCACCCATACGACCAGCAGCACTGCCCAGACCAGGAACAGCGCGCCATACAGCGGCAGCAAGCGCACGGTGCTGATCCGCCACAAGTCAGCGAGCTTCAAGGACATACCCCGCGCCACGTACGGTGTGGATGAGCGGATCGAAGCCGGGCCGATCGAGCTTGCGTCGCAGTCGTCCGATATGGACCTCGATCACGTTGGTCCCCGGGTCGAAGTGATAGCCCCACACGGCCTGGAAGATCATCGTGCGCGTCAACACTCGACCCGTATGGCGGGCGAAGAACTCCAGCAGGCGGAACTCCGTCGGCAGCAGCTCGATGGCCGTGCCGGCGAGCCGGGCTTCGCGCGCCAACAGATCGAGCTCGAGATCGCCCACGCGCAGCTTCAACTCGGATTCGGGCGCCGCTCTGCGCAGCAGCACCTCGACGCGCGCTGCCATTTCGTCCGGATGAAATGGTTTCGTGAGGTAATCATCGCCGCCCGCGCGTAAGCCGCGCACGCGCTCATCGGCATCGGACAGGGCACTGATCATGAGGACGGGCGTGCGCACGCCCGCTTCGCGCAGACGCGTGATGACCGTGAGCCCGTCCATCGCGGGCAACATGCGGTCGAGCGTGATGGCATCGAAGTGTTCGTTGAGTGCGCGCTCATAACCGCTCGGGCCGTCGGCGCACCATTCGACGTCCAACCCGTAGCGCTGGAGTTCCGCCGCGATTTCATCGGCGGTGACACGATCGTCTTCGATGATCAGGATGCGAGACACAGGCGCAGGAGGTGGGAGTTCAGGAGCAGGGTACTCAGGTCGTACCCTGCCAGCAATCGCAGCTTACCCGTCGGCGCGATCCACCCGGGAAGCGCGGTCAGCGTTCAGCCGCCGCTTTC
>JBEVDW010000031.1:0-5482 GCA_040513115.1 Steroidobacteraceae bacterium
GTTCACCGGCCGGCTGTAACGGAGGCAGTACGTCTGATGGAGAAGCGAGGGCTCATCACTCACCAACGCGGACGGATCAAAATCCTGGATTGCGCTGCGCTCGAAGCCGTTGCGTGCAGCTGCTATAGAATTCCGAAGGCAACGTATGAACGTGTTCTCGGCACGGGTCCCTAATTGAACCGCACCCATGAAGTATCGATCCTTAGCACCAGTGTCCGTCGTCACGCTTAATCCACTCGCCCACGCGAATGCTTTCACCGCGCTCGTTCTCGACTTCAACAAAGCGAGCGTTCTCAGGTGGGCCGTCAAAGACGATGTCGATGGTCATGGCTGCGAATTCGGAAGGGGTGAGAGATGCGCGACTGTAGAGCGTGGTTTGCGGTCTGTGGCTGTAAGGTTGCTGAGTCTTGAATTTGCGAACCTCATGGGGGCCCTGTTTGCACTATTCGCGCCGTAGCGCTACGCCCCCAGGTCTATAACCAGCCGCTGTTATGAGTTGCGAACATACGTCCTGCGACGTCTCGACGGAGGCGTTCAAGCTGCTCCAAGCGTCGTTCGACAAAGCAACAGTGACGTATGACGCAGCCGTCATCAGCGCTCTGCGAAGCGCAGCCGTGGTCGATCCTGAGCTCACAGAGGTCGCGCTCAGAGCATTTGATAGCGAGAGACGCGCTGGCCAATGGTTCGTCGGCATTGGGACGCCCGCAGCACTGAATCTATGGTGCGCCTCCACTCCGTTGCAACGACTCGCGGTGGGTGAAAGAACGGAAGTTGTGGCCGAACTCGTGGCGGTAGAGACGGGCATCCGGCCGCCGGGCCGTTAACCGCTAGCCCTGCTGCCCTCTGAGCGGGGCTTTTCTATCCCGCTGCTTGTCAAGGTTGAGGGTCTGCCTGGCCAGCGGGCCCGGTGTCGACCGACGACCGTCCAGCCATCGTCCGCTGTCAGATCAATTTCGGAGAAGCTGAATTGACCAGGCTTGTTGCTTAGCGAGTGTCAACAGAAGGCCGTGAATACACTTCGACTTGATGCGTAGAACAGTCGCACTTTGAGTTCGGGAAACCGCGGGCCAACGAACTATCAAGCGCCAGTAGATCGGAAGCAAGTAAAGACTATCGAGCTTTCCATTTACGCTGCTGTCGGTCGTTGATCAGATCCTCGTTGTCTGACGGGGGGCGAGCAAAGCACTTATTACCTCGTCGCCGACCTGATATCAAAGGTGCTGTCCAGGAACGAGTTCATCCGGATGGACCTTCAAGAAAAAAAGCAGTGGGTAGGAAGTGCATTGAGCTCTCACGGGGTTCGGCTGCGGAGCAGCTCACCGGTCGTCCAGTGCGTTGAAGCTCACCGGCGGTACCGACGGATGACCGTAGTACATCTGGTCGGAAACGTGGGAAACGCCGGGTACGCCTGACCACAAGCGAGCGTCCTCTGCCGTACGCGCGATGACCAGCACGCGCCGATGTCCGAGATCCGAGAAGGGCCTCTGCACATAGTCCTTGTGCCAGGGCTGCAGCCCTGGCACTGGATGCTCGATGATGACGCCGTCCACGTATTGTTCAGCTGCAAACCCGCGCGTGTCGCCGCGATCCCAGACGTTGTTGTTGATGATGATGAAGTTGGGGTTGATCGCGCGACGAGAAGCATCCAGCCGGCGTACCAGGTCGATGCAGCCATCCGTCCACTCGTTTTTCTCGGCCAGCGGCCAGGATTCCCAGGAAACGGTAATGCCCCAGGGCCGGGCGCCAAGGACATCGAGGAACACGCCATCGACCTTGCCTTCTCGCATGAGATTCTCCACGTACGTGACCACCGACAGGATCCATGCCGAACCTGGACGCATATCGGTCAGGTGGTGATTCGGCCATATCACGCGTTGCCCATACGTGGGATAGGGCCACAGCGGCACGGAGCCGTAGTCGCCCATATAGAAATCTTGATCAAGCGCGCAGACTCGTTGATCGGGGCGCTCCACCGCATTCAGATAAGCCAGGACTTCAGCGCCCTGGGAGCGCGCGGTTGCAAAGGCCGAGTCGTATCGATTGCATCGACCGGTAACCAACAGGCCTGTGGCCTTGCCGTACAACCCGACGTTCTTGAGGCTCGAATACGCTATGCCGGCAGGGTTTGCACCGAGAGTCGTGAACTGCGAGCCGCCGCTTGGGTCGTCAACCATATCGTCGATCGGCTGACTCGCCTGTCCTGTGGATCCACCCCCGCTACCGCCGCAAGCGGCCAGAGCGCAGAGAAACAGCCCACACAACGGTGCAATGGTCTCGCGCAACGGATTCGCGCGCTTCGCGATGATGCACGGGAAGGTTGCAGCCTGCGGCCAAGGCGCGTCGCAAGCAGTCTTCCCCAAGGTATGCCGCAAGGCGTGCGAGTCTGGAATGGAAGGATGCGAAATCACGGCGGGCACCATGATGGTGAGTCGCAAGATGCGATAGGTTCCTCCGAGAATCCGTCTTACGAGTGACGCGGTGGGTCGGCCATTAGACCTTGGTCTAGCAACATCTCACCCTCACTGGATATCCGCCTCATCTGCACGATCGGCTCGCCCGACGGTGCACGCGAGTGGGAGCTCAATTCATGTGCTATACGGCCTACGACGCTTCTTGTTTGCCACAGCGGTACAGATCAATCCCTTGCCATCACAGCCCTCCACCTCATCGGCACTGCACGCGACACCGCCTGAATCGAAATCGCTACCAGTGCGTGTGGAAACGCCCGAGCTTGCGTGGAGCTTGATCGAGTTGTGCCGATTCACCGGCAGTGCGAGCGTTGCGCCCACGCGCGAGTTCTTCTGCAGATCGTTGCTTCTTGTGCCATCGACCAACTTACTGCGCCACATGACTGCCGGGCAAGCTGCGAAAATTAGATAGCTGCCGATGACCGAGTGTTCTTATCGTAGCGAGGCGTCCATGTGCGTCACGTGACTGTGAGCTCGCTTCACTACTGCCGCTGCGCCGATAGTTGCGCACGCGGCCAATGGTTCATCGTGTCGTCGACAGGAACAACATCGCTCGTTGATCAGCAGCTGAGCGACCGTGGCGCAATCGTATGTATGATCGAGCGCCACAAGGCTGGGTGTCGGCTTCGAACTTGGCGCTCGAACCACCACACTGCGTCCGCTTCTGATTCGAACTTCGTCACGGCCTTGTCCGCGAGCTGAGTCAGCACGCGACTTTCTTCGGTGCTGAGATTCAATGTCCGAACCAATTGAGCCACCTCGTCCGCGGAATCGTGCGGCATCGATGGCATCGTCGCCATGGCCGGTGCTTGGCCGTGGCGTCGGCGATTTGCTGTCATTCGGTCGTCTGACATCGTCGCGGACCTGTGCAGGTACACTTGCTTACAAGTCTGGCACTGGCGCCGGTCCTGCGCACATCGACTCCTTCTGGCGACAGAGAATGAGCGCAGACCCAAAGGTGGAGTGATGCCGCGTACAACGTTGTCGCTCATTGAAGTCATTCAAAAACAGCGTCTGCAAGTGCAGGCCGATCCGGATCGGGACGCGCGCTTTCGCGCTCTGCAAACCTGGCAGGTGCAGCGATTGTCACGGACCTATGCGGATCTCTTGCAGCAGCCGCGGTATCGCTCCGGGCTCGAGTTCTTCATGCAGGACGTCTATGGGCCGCATGATTTCTCGCAACGTGATCGCGAGTTGCGCAAGGTGATAGGTCCATGGGAGGGCATGATGCCGGCGCGGGCATTGGCCACGATTCAATCCGCGCTAGAGCTCGAAGCCCTCACTCAATCGCTCGATCTGAGTGTGTTGGAAGTGCTCGGTGCAAAAGCTCCAACGGAGCAGAACTATGCAGATGCGTATCGACGAGCCAATCGACGAGCGGATCGGGAGCGGCAGATCGCACTCATCGTGAATGCAGGAGATGCCCTTGAACACTTGGTGCGCATGTCGTGGGTGAGAACGGCATTGCGGCTGGCGAGAACCCCTGCACGTCTCGCAGGCGTGCAGGCTCTTCAAGATTTCCTGGAACGAGGCTGCGCGGCTTTCGCCACCCTGCGCAGCCCGCGGGACTTATTGAGTGCTATCGAGAAGCGCGAGACACAGATCATGGAACAGTTGTTCGCGGGCTCGCCAGCGCCGTTCGACGTTGCTGATAGTCGTCAGCGACGTCCTCGCGCGGAGCGCAGCTAAACCTAGTAGCTTTGCATTGCGTCGTCGGAGGCATCGAGCCCGCGACGTGCGACTAGTGCGTTCCTCGATTACCCGGATAGAAGACCACCTTGTCGCCCTGGATCATCTTGAAGATGTCCTGAGCAGGAACTGCGGGCGACTCCCATGAGGCGCCTTGATTGCGCCAGCTATCGGACAGCGGTCCGACCGCGTTCTTCATGATGTTCGTACGCATCCCGCCGGGGGAGGCGATGAACACTTTGATGCCCGCTGCTTTCAATTCATCGGCAGCGGCCTCGAAGATCCCCACCAGTGCATGTTTGGTTGCGGCGTAGTGACCCAGGCCGGCAGATGCGCTCGTGTGTCCGAGGACGGAGGCGACGTTCACGATCGTGCCGCCGCGGTGTTGTTTCATGAGCGGAATGACCCGCTGAGCGAGATCCACATAAGCCCAATAGTTCACCTCGAAGAGGCGATGCGCATCAGCAAGATGCATTTGCTCCAATGTCGCGAGGTAGGCATAGCCCGCGTTGTTGAACAGATAGTCAATACGGCCGAAGTGCTTCACGGCGGTGTCGATGACCGTCGCGCGCTGCTCAGGTCTAGATAAATCGACCTGAATGGCGATGGCCTCGCCACCGCGAGCCTTCACGCTGTCGGCGAAAACGCGCGAGGGTGGCAGGTCGATGTCGGCGAGGACGAGCTTCATCTGCTTCTCCGCGGCAATGCGCGCCAACTCCTGACCGAGTCCACTGCTCGATCCGGTAATGACGGCTACTTTGCCGCTATATGGGTCCGCAGCGTCGACAGTGCGTACGAGCGCGCAAAAGATGAAGATCGCAACGACCTGAAACAGGTTCTGGCGATGAGTCATATGCAACTCCCGGGTAGATCACACCGTGCGTCCCTTGGCGCCGCACTGCTCGGCTTCGAACGTCTCCTTCGCGTGTAGACGGTCGGCATCGGCGGAGAATTTCATCGCGATCTTGAAGTCATGGTTGTGCTTGGTATCCATGTATTCCTTGATCTTGATGATCTTTCCGTCCCGTAGCGTGAAGTGCCAATGATAGACATTGCGGTACCGGATGCCGCTTGGCGTGTCGGCAACGCTGCGAGCCTCGACAGCGACGCGATCTTCTTCTGCGATCGAGCTGTCGATCAGAATCTTTGGCCACTCGGCGTAGTAGCCTTTCAAGTTGCAGTTATGACGATACATCGTCTGCTTGTCGTGATCGCCCGAGAAGGGCAGGTCGCCGGCGACCCACCAGATCGCATCGTCTGCCATCAATGCGTAGGCGCCATCCTGATCGCCGGCACTCCATGACGAAAGGAACTGCAGTGCAATT
>JBEVDW010000032.1:0-3403 GCA_040513115.1 Steroidobacteraceae bacterium
GTCTCAGCGACTTCGACGCGAACCGTTTCCCCGTACGTGGAAGCAGGCAATACCAAGGACGCAATGCGGATCGGCTCGCCATCGAGCATGCCGTCGTACAACTGCGCGCCCTGATAGGAATCGACATCTCCGGTCACAGGCGGAAGATCGCGCCGTCCGACCAGGATGCCCTTCTTGGAAGCGGTAATGCGGAAGAAGGTCTTGTCGGCCGCATCCCAGACGAACAAGCGCTGCTCTTGCGGAGGCATGTCGACGAAGGGGCCGTCCGGGCGCTGCTCCACTTCGAGCGCCAGCGAGCTCACGGAATCGAACAACCAGGTGTCGTACACCGAATCCGAGAAATACTTCGCCAAACCGGCGCCCGCGACCCCAGCAATGAGGAACAGGATGACGAGCGGCCCAACGAGTCCGACGAAGAGCCGCCTCTGCAGTGAAAATGTCCTAGTGACCGGCGCCGCCATCGACTTGCAGCAAGTAACCGAAACCGCGCAACGTGCGGATATTGCATCCGGAGCCGTCGATTTTCTTACGTACCCGGTGCACGTACAGCTCGGCGGCATTCTCCGAGGGCTCGGCGTCCCAGTCCGAGAACAGATCGAGCAGTTGGCGTTTGCTGACCACTCGACCTAACCGCAGCAGGAGGCATTCGAGCACGGCGAACTCTCGCGGCGAAAGATCGAGCGGCGCCTCATCGAGAAACACGCGCGATTCCACCATCGACAACCTGAGCCGGCCTGCCGTGACATCGTCGCCGCGCCGGGCGATCGCCCTGCGCGTGACGGCGCGGATCCGTGCTTCCAGCTCACTGAGCTCGAACGGCTTCGGGACGTAATCGTCAGCCCCCAGATCGAGGCCCGACACTTTGTCCGCGGTTTCGTCCCGGGCCGTCACGATCAACACGGGTGTGTGATCGTGGTCCCGGCGAATGCGCCGCAGAACTTCCATGCCGTCCATGTCCGGCAACCCGAGATCCAGGATGATGCAGTCGTAGCTCCAGCCGCCGATCTGGGCGAGGGCCGTCTTTCCGTCACGGCTGACATCGACCATGGTGCCCGTCCGCTGCAGGGCCCGACGCAGGCTCTCCGCAATCGCAGCATCATCTTCTACGACCAGCATTCTCACTTCGGATTGACCTCGAGACGGCTGTCGACCCAATGGGCACCGACGTGCAATGAAACGCAGTGTAGGGGAACGCGCCGGATGCAGCATCTGCTCCGCACTGGACGCGCAGATTTCAGTCGCGCCTCCGCGAGGCGTGCGCCATCATTCCGCGGCATCCCAGGAGTATCTGGTGAACACATGAACCCATCCAAAGTCCAGGTTGGCCAAGCACAGGTTGGCCTGATCGGTCTTGCCGTCATGGGCGAGAACCTGGCGTTGAACATCGAAAGCCGCGGCTTCTCCGTGGCCGTCTTCAATCGGACCACGGCGAAAGTCGACGAGTTCCTGGCAGGCCGTGCACGCGGCAAGGCGTTCGTGGGTACACACACCCTAGAGCAACTCGTGCAGGCACTCGAGCGGCCGCGCAAGATCATCATGCTCGTCAAAGCGGGCAAGGCGGTGGATGACCTGATCGAACAGCTGCTACCGCTACTCGATCGCGGCGATGTGTTGATCGATGGCGGTAACAGCCTGTTCACCGACACCGTACGCCGCACGCAGTACGTCGAGGCCAAGGGCCTGTTGTACGTGGGCTCCGGTGTCTCGGGCGGCGAAGAAGGCGCGCTGCGCGGTCCGTCGCTGATGCCCGGCGGTAGTCCTCCCGCATGGGAGCTCATTCGCCCGATCTTTCAATCCATTTGCGCGCGCACGCCGGAAGGCGAGCCCTGCTGCGACTGGATGGGCGAGAACGGCGCCGGTCACTTCGTGAAGATGATTCACAACGGTATCGAGTACGGCGACATGCAGCTGATCTGCGAGACGTACGACCTGATGAAGCGCGGACTCGGCATGAGCAACGCGCAGATGCACGAAGTCTTCGCCGAGTGGAATCGCGGCGAGCTGGACAGCTATCTCGTTGAGATCACGCGCGACATCCTGGGATTCCGCGAGCCGGACGGCACCGAGACGATCGATCTCATCCTCGACAAGGCAGGACAGAAGGGCACCGGCAAATGGACGGTCACCGGTGCATTGGACGAAGGCACGCCGCTGACGTTGATCGGTGAAGCGGTGTTTGCACGCTGTCTATCCGCCGCGAAAGACGAGCGCGTGGAAGCCGCCAGGCATCTCAAAGCCGATGTGCCTGCCTTCACCGGCGACAAGCGCACCTTCATCGACGATCTGCGGCAAGCACTGTACGCATCGAAGATCGTCAGCTACGCGCAGGGCTATCAACTGATGCGCGCCGCCGCAGCGACGAACAAGTGGAATCTCCACTACGGCGGCATCGCCCTGGTCTGGCGCGGCGGGTGCATCATCCGCTCGGCGTTCCTGGGCGATATCAAGAAGGCATTCGATCGCGATCCTGCGCTCGTGAACCTGCTGCTCGATCCGTTCTTCAAGAACGCCGTCGAAAGCCGGCAGGCCGCCTGGCGCAGGGTCGTCATGACCGGCGTGCAACTCGGTATTCCACTGCCGTGCCTTGGCGCCGCACTCGCCTACTTCGATGGGTATCGCTCAGCGCAGTTACCTGCGAACCTGTTGCAGGCGCAACGCGATTATTTCGGCGCGCACACCTACGAGCGAGTCGATCAACCTCGAGGCAAGTTCTTCCATACGAATTGGACGGGCCGTGGAGCCGACACGACATCGCAGGCGTATTCACTCTGAGTGCCTAGGCACTCCTCAGAATTCTCGCACCAGGACAGCGCCCGATGGCCACTCATCCTCTCGCCGGCAAGCTCCCGACTCCCGCGATGCTTGCGAACGTCCCCCGGCTCATCACGGCGTACTTCAGTGAACGTCCCAATGCCGAAGATCCTGGTCAGCGCGTTGCATTCGGTACGTCAGGTCATCGCGGCTCTGCGCTCAAGGGCTCGTTCAATGAGGCGCACATCCTTGCCGTGACGCAGGCGATCTGCGTCTACCGCAAACGCCAGGGCATCGACGGACCGCTCTTCCTGGGCGTGGACACACACGCGCTGTCGGAGCCTGCGTTTGTTTCAGCGCTCGAAGTGCTGGCGCACAACGGCGTCGAAACGATGATCGCGCACGATGGCGGCTACACGCCGACGCCCGCGATCTCGCATGCGATTCTGACTTACAACCATGGCCGTACGAGCGGCCTTGCCGATGGCATCGTCATTACGCCGTCGCACAATCCGCCCGAAGACGGCGGCATCAAGTACAACCCGCCGCATGGCGGCCCATCGGAGACGACGATCTCCGGCGAGATCGAAACACTCGCCAATCAGCTCCTGTCGCGCGCGACTCAGGACATCGCACGACTGCCGATCGCACA
>JBEVDW010000033.1:0-10199 GCA_040513115.1 Steroidobacteraceae bacterium
ACGTCGCGTACGCTGAGAGACACGTCGATACGCCCGACATGGTTCGGCATGGCCTGATAGGCGTTCGTGCAGAGATTGAAGACCACCTGCTCGATCTGCGCGCTGTCGACCATCACGGAGGGTGCCTCGATGCACAGATCGCTGCTCATCTTCACCGTGGCGGGAAGCGTCACGCGCACGAGCTGCAGCGCTTCTTCGACGATCTCGGCGAGCTGCAACTGTCTGGCGTTGGCTTCCTGCGGGCGGGCGAAGGCCACGATGCGCCGGATCAGCTCGCGTGCGCGCAGCCCTGCCTTGCGGATCTCGCCCAGGCTGGTACGCGCCGGGCTCGCTTGCTCGGTGTCGTGGAGCGCCAGCTCGACGTTGCCCAGAATGGCGCTGAGCAGGTTGTTGAAGTCGTGTGCAATGCCGCTCGCCAGTGTGCCGATCGCCTCGAGCTTCTGCGATTGACGCAGCTGAGCCTCCAGCCGGGCTCGCGCCTCTTCGCCCTCGCGCACCTGCTTCTCGGCGGCAACGCGGCGGTCATGTTCGAGCAACAGCAAACTTTGCCGCGCCACGGCTAGCGCGAGCACGATGGCGGCGCTCGCATAGATCGCGAGCGAAATTCGGTGCGAGATGTTCGGCAACCACCAGGCCAGGCCGATGCTGACGGCCGCACACTTGATGGCGAAGAGCGGCATCATGCGGAGAACGGCCTCGCACCGTCGCTCCCACGCCGGATCCGTGGAGCTGTCGACATTCCAACAGTACGCGCCGCAGCCGAGCAGGATGGCAACGAAGGAAAACACGAGGTACAGCCACGTGCTCTGCAGCAGCACATCCTGCTGCGCGAAATAGATCCACTGCATCCACATCGCAGCGTTGATGAGCAAGGCGAGCGGGAACATCAGCGACGTCAGTCGCGGCACGACCTTCAATGTCGGCGCCATCATGAACATGACGCACGGCGCGATCAACATCGTGCACGGATAGGCCACCAGCACGGCGACTGCGACGGGACGCACGGGCGCCTGCGGCAAGTACACCGCGATCGTGATCGCGAGGATCACGATCACGAACATGGCGACATCGAGAATGAAGTCCAGCGTCAGCCGCCCGCGCTGATCGCGGACCGTGCACAGCAGGCCGTACGCACAGCAAGGACCGAACAGCAGAAACAGCAGGTCGGACGGCGCGGGATAGGGATACCAGCCCAGCACCTCCTGAATGTCCCAACTGATCTGCCCAAGCGCGGATGCCGTCAGTCCAAGCGCAAACCAACGACGCGCGTTGCGATTCTTGTCATTGGCGCGCGCGTAGCCCATCCAGCCGAGCACCGCACCGACCAGATAACCGATCGTCCAGTGCACATCGTCGAGATAGTCCGCCTGCACGGGATCGCTTGCGAGACGTGCCGCGACGAACGCCGCGACGATCAGCACGCCAGAAGAGGCGAGGATCGATGCAATCAATCGCCCCTGCGCCTGCGGTGTATTCGTGCGCATTGCTTCGTGTTCTAGTTATGACTGCGGATGACGGCACGCGAGCGAAGCCGTGAGCAGTGCCGAGCGCCTGACAGAATCCCCGCTGAATCCATGACTGCTCTACGGGTCGCATCCATCGACGCGGCAGGCTAAGCGACCGCACCGTTAGCGTCAAACGACAAATTGCGCTTCGTATTTATGTACGGCAGCCTGCGTGCTCGTGCAGTGGGGGCCTGCGCCCGCATGTCGTCTACGGCAGAGGACACTGAATCTGCTGGAGGACGTTGGCGTGAGAGAACGGCATTCTTCTGCTCTGGCCTACGCGATGCGCGGCACGTTGGCCATCGCGAGCACCCTGGCCTGCATGGTGTTGGCCGCACCGGCCTCCAGTGCTGCGCCGTTTCAGGTGGAAGAGGCTACGATCGAGAGCACTCAGGCAGCGATCCGGTCCGGGCAGATCACCTGCAAGGGAATCGTCGAGGCGTACATCGCGCGCGCCAAGGCGTACAACGGTGTGTGCACCGCGCTCGTCACCGCGGACGGCGCGAAGATCGACGCCCCGAAGGGAACCGTGCGTGCGGGCGCGCCACTCACGTTTCCGACACAGACGGTCAAAGCCGCCACGCTCTTTCCCGACTTGAACGCCTATCGGGGACTGCCGCTCGACTACGGCCGCATGGAACGCACCGTCTCCGACCCGAGTGTGTTCGCGCAGATGGGCATGCGCGTGGGGCTGCCGAACGCAGGTCAGCTCAACGCGCTCGAGACGCTGAACATCCGCGGCGAACGCTCCGTCACCTGCAAAGGCAAGTTCGACGCGCATCCCTCGACCGGCCCGCTTCCCGCCGACGCCCCCGCTGGGTGCGAGAAATTTCGACAACAGCCGGACGCACTCGAGCGTGCCGCAGAGCTGGATGCGCAGTACGGCGCGAATCCGGATCTGAGAACGCTGCCGATGTACTGCATCACGACCATCGTCAAGGATCCGTACGACACGAAGGACCTGCGCACGACGTCCAACAGCGACGTGAACTTCGCGATGGATGCGCCGCCGTTCGATTCCACGGTCGTCGCACAGCTGCGTGCGAAGGGCGCGATCATTTATGCGAAGTCCGTGGCACACGAATTCAACGGCGGTCCGGGCGATCCCGGCGGGGCTTCGAAACCGAAGACCAATCTCGTGTCGGGCGGCCAGGCAATGGGCGCATGGGCGGGTCAGCCGTGCAATCCCTATGACACGACTCGTGTGTCGCGAGGATCGAGCGGCGGCTCGGGCGTCGCGATCGGCGCCAACCTCGCGATGATCGGCATCTGCGAGCAGTCCGGCGCATCGTGCCAGGGGCCCGCTTCACGCAGCGGCATTGCCATGCTGCTCACGACCAAGGGACTGATGCCGGACAACGGCGGCATCGGCAATCAGTGGTTCAATGACCGCGCAGGCATTCATGCGCGCACGCTTGGCGATACCGTGCGTGTGTTCGATGCCATCAAGGATCCGGTCACCGGCTACTACGATCCGCGTGATCCGTTCACCGCCGTGCCAAAGGCCCTGGTCCCCGAGCAACCGTATGCAAGCTTCGTCCTGGGCGACGCCACGGTGAAGGACGCAAAGCCGCTCAAGGGCATGCGCATCGCCATCCTGCGCGAGCACATGGTGAAGAAGACGCTCAATCACGAAGCCATCTCCGATCAGATCGATCAGGAGATCAAGACCGTGCTGCGCGATCGTCTCGGTGCCGAATTGGTGGAGACCACGACACCGGACTATCCGGACGATCCCGCCGTCCCGAATCTGAGCTTTACGTTCTCCGACGCGCTCTCCGAACTGTTGCCGCGCCTGATGCCCGAGATTTTCTCGCGCAAGACCAGCAAGGGCGAGCTGGTGTTCGCGGTGCCAGGGTACGACGTGACGTCGTACGACTATCTGCTGAAGCTGAGCAAGCGGCAGGCGCCGCTCACGAGCGCCGTCAACATGACCAACTTCGCGACGTTCGGCGCTGTGCCCTGCAACTCATCGCTCTGCGGCGATGTGGGTTTCGACATCGACCGCTACCTGGTCGAGCGCGGCGACGCACGCATCAAGAACTGGGCCGCCTGGGTTGCGAATGCCAAGTTCCGTGAAGACGAGTCGCGCGCCGGGGCCGAGAACTGGATTGCGTTCAACGGCCACGGTGCCGAAGGCAAGAGCGACCGCCTGGCGCGCAGTCACATTGCACGGCTGGCGCTGCTACGCGTGATGTACGAAAACCATATCGATGCCTTCGTGCATCCGGAGAACACGGTGCCCACGCCGAAGATCCAAGGGCCGAACGTCGGCTCCATCAGCCTGGACGGCATCACGCCCTTCTTCCAGATCCCGCGCGTGGTCATTCCGGCTGGCCTGACGGACGTGGTGTACGAGCCGCAATACGCGCTGAATGAAGACAAGTCGGATTACATCTCCGTGCTCGCACCGGGCACGAAGCAGACGCAGCTGGCTCATCCCCTACCGATCTCGATCACGTTCTTCGCCGGGCAGGGTGAAGAGCCCACGCTCATCAAGATCGGGACGGCCTATGAGGCTGCGACCCACCATCGTCAGCCCCCGCCGGCGTTCGGTGCGGTGAAGAAGAAGTCGTAGCCGAGGCCAGCCACATGCCGGAGAGGGCCACTACACCACCGACGATTTGTGTCGAATGCAGCGGCTCGCCCATCACGAGCACCGCCGTCAGCACACCGACAATGGGATCGAGATTGGTGAACACCCCCACCAGACTCGCCTCCAGGTGACGCAGCGCGTAGCCGTACGCTACATACGCCAGCGCCGAAGCGATGACGCCGAGGAATAGGACACCGGCCCACGCCTGCAGCGACGGCATCGTCCACGGCCGTTGCGCCGTTTCGATGGCGGCGAGCGGTAGCAACATGACCACAGCGATCAGCGTGACCCAGGTGATCACGCCGATCTGGTCCAGCGCTTCGACCCGCTTGGCGATGACGGTGTAGCAGGTCCACGCAAGCACCGCTCCCAGCATCCATAGTGCTCCCACGAACGGCTGCGGCGAGGTCGCATGATGCTCAGCGTTCGCAATGACGAGCGCGACGCCAACAATGGACAGGAGCACACCCGCAATGCGTCGCGCCGTGGGACGCTCTTTCAGGATCAGCACCGCGGCCAGCGCGATGGCTGCCGGCAGGGCGGCGAAAATGAATGCGCCTTGAGTCGCGGCTGCAAAGATCAGCGCGTAGTTGAAGGCGATCGTGAACAGCGCCATCCCGGAGAACGCCATCCACGCCAGCACACCCCACGGCAACCGGGTTGGCAATCGCTTCAGTGCTCCACGAGCCAGCGCGATCGGCAAGAGCACGACTGCAGCCACGACGAAACGCAGCCATGCGAGGCTGAGCGCGGGAATCTCCGTCGCCGCCGCTTTGGTGACGACGAATGTACTGCCCCAGATGAGCATCGCGGCGATCACGGCAGCGATCGCCAGTGGCCGCGAGCTTCTGGTCATGTCACGCGCCGGCGGGCGGCTCGTGTTCCCGGTGGTAGCGATGGATGGCCCACAGGTAGCTTTCCATCAGCGACTCCTTGCCGACCTCCGCCAGAATCGCCACGGCAGCGTATCGATGGCGCGTGCCGTTGCGTGACAGGCGCAGGTCCGCACGCGCGAAATGACTCAGCTGGTTGCGGTATTGCCAGAGCAGTTCGCGCGTCGCCATCTTGTTTTCGTACAGCTCCCAGATGCCGAGCCACACCGACAGCAAGCCCATCGTGAAGATCACGATGTCCTTGCCGGATGCAGTGCCCATGTGATGCGTGTTGAGCTCTTTCGAGAACAGGGCGAGCAGGATCGCGAGCAGTGCGACGATGGCGAGCACGCTGGACTTCACGTGATGCAAGCGGTCGTGCGTCTCCTCCAGGCGCTTCACTCGTCGGCGAAAGTAAGACTGCTGTCCGCCGATCCACTGCTTGTGCACCCACTCGAGCGCCATTCGCGAGGAGCGCTCCAACGCACGCTGCGGTGCCTCAACGGGCTGCACGCTCTTGACCACGATGCCGATCCAGCTGAAACCGGAGAACCGATCGACACCGCTCAGGTTGATCAGCTCGGCCACGTTCACGAACCGGTCGGCGCCGGCTACGCGCAGGAAAAACTGGCTACGCATCGTTTCCGCCAGCACGCGGAACAGCAGGTGCTTCGTGAACCAGTGGCGTCCGCGTACCCAGTAGAACAGTGCGAATCCCACCGCCAGCACGAGCAGGTACGTGGTCAACAGCACTTTGCTGGCGATCAGCTTTGCGTACACGAGAAACACGCACGCCATGAGACCGGCGAGAAAGCTGAAGAGCTGGAACAAGCGATCGGAGCGCTGCTGGTAGTAGATGGCGAGCGCATCTGCCTTGCCGTATTCGGTGTCGATGCGTCCGAGCGCGTCGCGATCCGCTCGAGCAAGGTCGGGCGGCAGCTCGGTCATCAGGCTGTCGCGCCTGGCCCCCAGATCCGACGCCGCCAATCGTTCGAACTCGCTGTTGTACGCATCGAGCTCCCGGAGCTGCCCTGAAAGCGCTTGCGGCATCGTGTCATGGACAGCCAGCAGATTTTCACCGACTCCCGAAAGGTATTTGGCACCCGAGGGCGGCGGATCCGGCGTGTCACTTCGGGATGTGGGAATCCAATACGCGAAGTTCGGTCCCCAGGCGGGTTCTGCTCCAGCTCCTACCATCGCGATATCGGACTGCTCGTCTCCTTCGACACTGCGAGCTCCCAGGTACCGCAACAGCGTGTCGGCCGTACCACCGGGCAGCACGGATGTCTCGCCGTCCCATAGCGCGAGCATCAGGCTGCTCTTCTGAATAAGGACCTCGGTGAGGTTGGCGTACAAGGTGTCGCGTAGCACATCGCCTGCTCCTGAATGGATCAACGCGGGTGCAATGCTGCACCGAACGAGAGCATTTTCCAGAACGACTTGCAGCAGGGCGGCCGAGTCCGGCTCGAAATCCTTCACGTATTCCGCGAGCGGCATCGGCAGCATGGCTTCGATGCCGATGTTCTCTTCGATGCCAACCTGCGCCACGAGCAAGTCCGCACCTTGTGCCATGCCGATCATGATCCGCAGCTCGGTATGGGGCAGATGGGACTTCAGCGTCCGCAGAAAATCCCGCACACGCGCGCGCAACTCCGACTCGCAACCGGATTGCAGATTGCGATGCCCCGACACGCCGATGATGAACGGCGAGCTCTGCGGATGACCGGCGTCTGACAAACGGCACCTGGGGTTCGAAGGAAGCGGTGATTGTGCCGACGCGATGCAACGATCAACAAGCGTTTCGTGCTTTCTCTGCAGGGTCTTTGCGCGTACAGTCGGCCGCAAGAGAATTCCAACGTCAGGGGCAGCGAAGGGAATCTCATCCGACTCGAGTCGAGCTCAACGTCGAGTTCGCACTCATGCGGCTGCACGTGAAGCGTTCTGGCCCCACTTCGCGTAAGTGAGTCGCGTGACAGAGTTTCGGTACCAAGCGTTCTTGAGCTACAGCCACCGTGACGAGCGCTGGGCTGCGTGGCTGCACCGAGCGCTCGAAACCTACGCCATTCCCAAACAACTCATCGGACAGGCTTCGGAGCTCGGCCCGATTCCGAAGCGTCTTGCGCCTGTATTCCGCGATCGCGAAGAGTTGCCGAGCGCCACCGATCTCAATTCGAAGATTGCCGAAGCACTCGAACAATCCGCGACTCAGATCGTCATCTGCTCGCCGCATGCAGCGCGGTCGCGTTGGGTCAATGAAGAGATCCTCTGCTTCAAGCGTCTGGGACGCGAACATCGCATCTTCTGTGTCATCGTCGATGGCGAACCCAACGCCACCGAGATGCCTTATCAACGCGCACTCGAATGCTTCCCCGAAGCGTTGCGCTTCCGACTCGGCGCCGATGGCCAGTTGTCGAGCGAGCGCACGGAGCCCATCGCAGCCGATGCGCGTCCAGGCAAGGACGGCAAGACCAATTCGCTGCTGAAGTTGATCGCGGGAATGCTGGGCGTCGGTTTCGATTCGTTGCGACGGCGGGAGATCGCACGCCGACATCGTCGCCTCGCACTCATGTCGACGGGCGCCTTCGCTGGCATGGTGATCACGACAGGCCTGGCGGGTTTCGCTTTGATCGCGCGCGAAAATGCCGAGCGAGAGCGGCAGCGCGCCGAATCGGAAGCGGAGACTGCGCATCAGACCACAGCCTTCCTCATCGATCTGTTCCGCATCTCCGATCCGGGCGAAGCCCGCGGCAATACGGTCACGGCACGCGAGATGCTCGACAAGGGCGCGGCACGCATTCAGACCGAGCTCGTGAATCAACCCGCTGTGCAGGCCACATTGATGGACACGGTGGGCACGGTTTACATGCGACTCGGCCTCTACAACCAGGCGCAACCCTTGTTGGAGCATGCGTTGCAACGCCGGCGCGCGTTGCTCGCGCCCTCAGCGAACGCGTTGAAGGCGAGTCTGAACAACGTCGGCGAGCTGCAGCGCTTGCGGGCCGACTATGCTGCTTCCGAGAAGACATATCGCGAAGCGTTGCGCGCGGCGAACGAAGACAACGAACCGAATCCCGTCGTGGGACAGAGTTTGTACGGTCTGGCCGAAGCGCTCTCTGGACAGGGGCGCTTCGTCGAAGCGGAGCAAGCACTGCGCCAAGCCTTGGCACTGCAGAAGAAGGCCTACAGCGGGCTGCATCCCGACATCGCGAACACCACCGAAAATCTTGCGCTGGCCATCTTCGATCGCGGCGATCTCAAAACGGCGTTGCCGTTGATGGAGAAGGCGGTAGCCATGCAGCGCAAGCTCCACGCCGGGCAAGCTCATCCGGATCTCGCGGAGGCACTGAACAATCTGATGTTCATGGTGCACGCGTCCGGCGATTACGACCGCGCGGAGTATCTGCTGTCGCAATCGATCCAGATGAAGACGAAGCTGCTGGGAGACAAACATCCCGAGATCGCGAACGGCCTCAACAATCTCGCGAGCATGGCCCAGGATCGTGGTGAGTATGCGCGTGCGGAGTCACTCTACTTTCGTGCGCTGACCATGCAGGAAGAGTTGCTCGGACGCGTACATCCGGATGTGGCGCAGACGCTCTCCAATCTCGCCACCTTGCTCTACGACAAGGGCAACGCAGACGGCGCCCTGCGCCACGCCACGGAAGCACTCGAGATACTGCGCAAGCTGTTTCCGGGCGATCACCCCACCGTCGCGGCCACACTGGACCAGATCGGCTACTGGCTCTTGCTGAAGAAAGATCTGAGCGGCGCCCGGGAGAAACTGGAGTCCGCGCTCGCGATGCGCCTGCGTCTGTTTGGCGAGAACCACGTGCAAGTCGCCGCGAGTCGCGCGCATTGGGCTATGCTGCAGGTCGCGCGACATCAGTATGACGATGCGCTCGAGTCGGCACGCGAGTCTGCCAAAGTCTTCACCGCGAACTTGCCTCCGGGGCAGTGGCGCACGGCGCTGGCGGAGAGCGTCGAAGGCGCCGCCCTCGCGGGGCAAGGCCAATATCCCGAAGCGGAAAAGATGCTGTTGAAGAGCTACGACGTCATCAATGCCGATGCGGCGGCGTGGCCCATCTACAAGCGTCAGGCCGCGCAATACTTGCGCGATCTATACATCCAGATGAAGCGCCCACAGGAGGCGCAGCGCTACGCCGGCACGATTGCTGCAACTCGTGTAGCTGGGACCGACTAGCCAATCCACACAGGCAACAACATGAAAACCAATACCAAGAAGAAGTTCAGCGCGCTCGAATGGTTGATGACACTCCTCACGTTCTTCTTATGTCCAATGGCAGCCCTGCATGCTCAGGCCGTGCGCGTCACGGCGGTGAACTCTGCGAATGGCTCGCTCTACGACGTCAACTTCGCGGGCAGCGGCGGTTCGATCACGCCGCTGAATACGGATCAAAGCAGCCATGTCGATCTGCAGTCCATTGCGTTTCGGCCCAATGCAGTCAGCGGGCAGATCGATCTGATCGTCGCTGACGGCTCGCGTGGCCAGATCCTTTTATATGCAAGCGGCAGCACGGTGTCGCAGATCATCTGGGATTCGAGCAAGGGAGTGACGACGCCCGCGGAGGGGTTGGGTCCCGTCCACCCGGATGGCCTTTCGGTGGACAGCGCAGGCAATTTGTTCGTCGCGTCGTCTGCGCCCGGACAATCCACCATCGCCGAAGTGTGGGTCTTGCGACGCAATCCCGCTGGTGCGCTGGCGGGCGGCTACGATCGCCCGCGGTTGCTGGACAACAATTTCGGCGGGCTGGCGCTCGAGTCGCTCGTCGAGACGAGTGTGGCAACCTCGGCGAATGGCTTCGCGGCACCGGGCAACCTGCTGGTGCTGGCAGGCAATCCGGCTGTGTTGCTGTCGTATTCGGCAGCGCAGGTGCAAACCGTGCTGCAGGGTTCGGGTCAGGTCGATCCGACCGTCGTGCTGAGCACGCAGCAGTTTCCGCCAGGTGCCTCACCTGGCGGTTTTGCGTTTTGGCCAGCCGATGGATCGTTGCTGATCACCACCGGTGACGGACGCATCCTGCGCTACTCCACCAGCGCGGGACGGCTGCAGGACTTTGCATCCGGGTTGGGCAATGGCAAATACAAGATCAAGACCGGACTGGAGTTCGGCGTGCCGTATGCATTCGTCGCCGACAACAACGGCGGTGACATCCTGAAATTCGGCGCTCCGCCGGCGACGGGTACGAATTCCCCCATCGCGCGAGT
>JBEVDW010000034.1:0-24854 GCA_040513115.1 Steroidobacteraceae bacterium
CAAGGCCAGCTGGTAACAGCTGGAACCAACGGAGCACGACATGAGCATGACGGATCCGATCGCCGACTTCCTTACCCGTATTCGTAACGGGCAGGCCTCTGGCCGCCAGGAAGTCAGCATGCCTTCTTCGAAGATCAAGCTTGCGATGGCGCAGGTGCTGAAGGACGAAGGCTATATCGAAGATTTCAGCACGACGCAGGCGGACGGCAAGTCCACGCTTGCGCTGCAATTGCGCTACTACCAGGGCCGCCCGGTGATCGATCGCCTCGAGCGTATCAGCCGCCCCGGCCTGCGGGTGTACCGCGGCAAAGATGAGTTGCCGTCCGTGTTGGGCGGTCTGGGCGTCGCGATCGTGTCCACCTCCCAGGGTGTCATGACCGACAAGCAGGCGCGTGCTGCCGGACACGGCGGCGAAGTGCTCTGCATCGTGTCCTGATGCTGGCTCGTAAGTTACAGGAAGCATCCAGATGTCACGTGTAGCAAAGCAGCCCGTTCCGCTGCCGCAGGGTGTCACGGCCACCATCACGGGTGAGTCGGTGAGCATCAAGGGCGCGAAGGGCACGATGAACCTGCCGCTGCGCAATACCGTCACGGTCGTGCAGGAAGGCAATGCATTGAAGGTGCAGAAGCAGAACGAAAGCCGTGAGGCGGACATTCTCGCAGGCACTGTTCGCGCACACCTCGCCAACATCGTGCACGGCGTGTCGAAGGGCTATGAGCGCAAGCTCGAGCTGGTCGGCGTCGGTTACCGAGCGCAGGCACAAGGCAAGAACCTGAACCTCACGCTGGGCTTCTCGCATCCCATCGTCTATGCCGCGCCCGAAGGCATCACGATCGAAACGCCGTCGCAGACGGAAATCGTGATCAAGGGCTTCGATGTGCAGAAGGTCGGCCAGGTGGCTGCAGACATCCGCGGCTACCGCCCACCCGAGCCGTACAAGGGCAAGGGCGTGCGCTACGCCGGCGAGCAGATCGAGATCAAGGAAGCGAAGAAGAAGTGATGACGGCTCGCATCCGCTCACTTTCACTGAATCAATGAGTATCGAGTGATGAACAAGAACGTCCAACGCCTGCGTCGAGCCACGCGCTCACGCGCCAAGATTCGCGAGCTGAAGGCTCTGCGGTTGTCCGTTCATCGCACACCGCAGCACATCTACGCGCAGATCTTCGACAGTGAGTCGAAGGTGGTCGCGGCGGCTTCGACGCTGCAGAAGGACATTGCTTCGAGCCTGAAGGGCACGGGCAACGCCACCGCTGCTGCGGCGGTCGGCAAGGCGATTGCCGAGCGTGCCAAAGCCAAAGGCGTCACGAAGGTCGCGTTCGATCGCTCCGGGTTCAGATTCCACGGCCGCGTGAAGGCGCTGGCCGATGCTGCCCGTGAAAACGGGCTCGAGTTCTAAGCATCGATATCGCGCCCCAGATAGATTCGAGGACAGACAATGGCCAGAGTTGAAAAGAACGCGAGCGGCGATGAGTTCATCGAGAAACTCGTTGCAGTCAATCGCGTGGCGAAGGTCGTGAAGGGTGGCCGCCAGTTCGGCTTCACCGCGCTCACGGTCGTGGGCGATGGCAAGGGCCGCGTCGGCTTCGGCTACGGCAAGGCGCGTGAAGTGCCTGTGGCCATTCAGAAGGCCATGCAGGCGGCGCGCAAGAACTTGTCCGTAGTGTCCCTGCGCAACGCGACGCTGCACTACGCGACTCAGGGCCGCCATGGTGCCACCCGCGTGTACATGCAGCCCGCTGCCGATGGTACCGGTTTGATCGCCGGCGGCGGCATGCGCGCCGTGTTCGAATGCGCCGGTGTGCGCAATGTGCTCGCGAAAAGCTATGGCTCGCGTAATCCGATCAACGTCGTGCGGGCCACGATGGATGCGCTGACGCGCATTCAGTCGCCCGATGACATCGCGGCGAAGCGCGGCAAGCGCATCGAAGAAATCGTTGCTCAGTAAGGTAATGACATGAGCACCAAGGGTAAGACGATCAAGGTCACGCTGGTCAAGAGCATCTTCGGCCAGTTGAAGAGCCATCAGGCAACGGTGCGCGGGCTCGGCCTGCGCAAGATCGGCCAGACCGCGGAAGTGGTGGATACCCCGCAGACGCGCGGCATGATCCGAGCCGCGAATCACATGCTCAAAGTACAGGAAGGCTGAGACGGTGCAGCAGCAGCTCGCGTCATGGCCTCTCCATCGGTAGATCGATATGAAACTGAACACACTCGCTCCAGCTCCAGGCAGCAAGAAGCCGCGTCTGCGCGTCGGCCGCGGTGCATCCGCGGGCCAGGGCAAGACCTGCGGTCGCGGCGTGAAGGGCCAGCGCGCGCGTAAGGGCGGCTACCACAAGGTCGGTTTCGAAGGCGGTCAGATGCCGCTGCAGCGCCGCCTGCCGAAGACGGGCTTCCGTTCGAAGATCGCGCCGACGACGGCCGAAGTGCGTTTATCGGAGCTCAGTAAGGTGTCCGCCGACGTCGTGGATCTGGAAGCGTTGAAACAGGCGAACGTCGTGCCTGCTACGGCCCTGCGTGCTCGCATCGTGTCTTCCGGTGAAATCGGCAAGGCCGTCACCATCAAGGGAGTGCACGTGACGAAGGGCGCGCGCGCGGCTATCGAAGCCGCCGGCGGACGGATCGACGCCTAACCACCTACTCTCTGCGAGATCGAAGAGCACCCACCGTGGCCAATAAGCCCACGACAGCATCGCTTTCCACGTTTGGCGAAATGACCCGTTTCGCCGAGCTGCGTCAGCGTCTGTTCTTCTTGTTGGGTGCGTTGATCGTGTACCGCATCGGCACGTTCATCCCCGTGCCCGGCATCGATCCGATCGCTCTGGCACGGTTCTTCGAGAGCCAGGAAGGCACGATCCTGTCGATGTTCAATATGTTCTCGGGCGGTGCTCTGGAGCGGTTGTCGATCTTTGCACTCGGCGTCATGCCCTATATTTCGGCGTCCATCATCATTCAGATGATGGCCGTGGTCGTACCGCAGCTCACTGCGATCAAAAAGGAAGGCGAGTCGGGGCGGCGCAAGCTGACCCAGTACACCCGCTACGGCACAGTGTTGCTGGCGGCTGTGCAGGGACTGAGCGCGGCGGTGGCGTTCCAGAACCAGAACGTCGTGATCCATGCAGGGCCGCAGTTCCTGTTCACCGCGACCATTACGCTGGTTGCCGGAACGATGTTCGTGATGTGGCTGGGCGAACAGATCACCGAGCGCGGCTTGGGCAACGGCATCTCGATGATCATCTTGTCCAGCATCGTGGCCGGCTTGCCGGCGGCGATCGGCGGCACGCTCGAGCTCGTACGCTCTGGCGAAATGAACGCGTTCATCGCCATCGTGCTGTTCGGTATGGTCGTCGCGGTGACCGCCTTCGTCGTGTTCGTTGAGCGCGGCCAGCGTCGCATCCAGGTGAATTACGCAAAGCGTCAGCAGGGCCGGCGGGTATTCGCTGGCCAAAGCACGCACCTACCGTTCAAGCTCAACATGTCGGGCGTGATTCCGCCGATTTTCGCTTCCAGCTTGCTGCTGTTCCCGGCGACGATTGCGAGTTGGTCAGGCAGCAGCGAAAACATGCGCTGGATGCAGAACGTTGCCGCGGCCCTGGGGCCGAATCAGCCGGCGCATCTGATCCTGTACGGGGCCCTGATCATCTTCTTCTGCTTCTTCTACACGGCCCTCGTGTTCAACTCACGCGAGACGGCTGACAACCTGAAGAAGTCGGGCGCCTTCATTCCGGGTATCCGCCCTGGCCAGCAGACGGGCGAGTACATCGACAAAGTCCTCACCCGCCTGACGGTATGGGGCGCCTTGTACGTGACGTTGGTGTGTCTGCTGCCGCAGATCCTGATCTCGCAGTTCAACGTGCCGTTCTATTTCGGCGGGACCTCGCTCCTGATCATCGTCGTGGTGATCATGGACTTTCAGGCCCAGGTGGCGGCCCATCTGATGTCGCATCAATACGAGGGCCTGATGAAGAAGGCCAACCTCCGCGGGTACGGCAAGCCGGCGCAGTAGAGGGGTAAGGAGGGCCCTGGGCCCTTGGGCGCTGACCAGAGCGGAGGCCGACCTCCCGCTTCAGCATGTGATAGCGCGGTTGCCCGAGCGGCCGCAGGAGTTGGGATATGAAGGTTCGAGCTTCCGTCAAGAAGATCTGCAAGAACTGCAAGATCGTGCGCCGTCGGCGCATCGTGTACGTGATTTGCAGCGACGCCCGCCACAAGCAAAGGCAGGGTTGAGGAGGGCTCTGGGTCATTGGGCTCTGGGCTATGAGCGAGGAATCGAAGGTGTCTGATTCCTGCCAATAGCCCAGCGCCTTCCTTGCCCAGTGCCTCTTTTGGGTTGAGTCGTCAAGGCTCCTGGTTTACAGTTCCGCGCTTTTCTTCGCGCAAGAGAGATCGCAATGGCTCGTATCGCCGGTATCAACATACCGATGAACAAACACGTGTGGGTAGGCCTCACCAGCATCTTTGGCGTGGGCCGAACCCAGGCTCAGAAGGCCTGTGATTCCGCGGGTGTTGCACGCACGACGCTCGTGAAGGACCTCACGGATAACGAAGTCACCGCGCTGCGTGCGCAGATTCAGAAGCTCTCGGTCGAAGGCGATCTTCGCCGCGAAGTGTCGATGAACATCAAGCGCCTCATGGACCTCGGCTGCTATCGCGGTATCCGCCACCGCCGCGGTCTGCCCCTGCGAGGTCAGCGTACCCGTACCAACGCCCGCACCCGGAAGGGTCCGCGTAAGGCGGCGGTGAAGACGAACGCACCTCCGGGCAAGGCGTAATCCAGCGGTTGTCCCGCGGGATTTCCTCCGGTTACGGTTGGCGATTAGTTAGAGCAGCGAAGGCACTATGGCTGAACAGAAACAGGGTCAAGGCGGAGCGCAGAAAGGCGGTTCCGGTGGTGCCCGCAAGAAGGTCAAGAAGCATGTGACCGATGCCGTGGCCCACGTCCACGCCTCGTTCAACAACACGATCATCACGATCACCGATCGGCAGGGCAATGCGCTGTCGTGGGCGACGTCCGGTGGTTGCGGCTTCCGTGGGTCGCGCAAGAGCACGCCGTTCGCTGCACAGGTTGCAGCTGAAAAGGCGGGACTCGCCGCTCAGGAGCACGGCGTCAAGAACGTCGAAGTACGCGTCAAGGGTCCGGGCCCTGGCCGTGAATCGGCAGTCCGCGCACTCAACGCGTGCGGTCTGAAGATTACGAATATTGCGGATGTCACTCCCATCCCGCACAACGGTTGCCGTCCTCCGAAGAAGCGGCGCGTCTAATTGGATTTTCCTTGTGCCCGATCCATCGGGCGAGGATGAGGCATGGCTCGTTATCTAGGTCCCAAGTGCAAGCTGTCGCGTCGCGAGGGCACTGATCTGTTCCTGAAGAGCGGCGTGAAGCCGCTCGAGTCGAAGTGCAAGCTCGAAGTGCCGCCCGGCGGCATCAAGGGCGAGCGCCGTGGCCGCTTGTCGGACTACGGCCTGCAGTTGCGTGAGAAGCAGAAGCTGCGCCGTATGTACGGCGTGCTCGAGCGTCAGTTCCGCAACTATTACCAGAAGGCCACGGGTCGTCCGGGCGCCACGGGCACCACGTTGTTGCAGCTGCTGGAAGGCCGCTTGGATAACGTCGTGTATCGCATGGGTTTCGCCGCGACTCGCAACGAAGCGCGTCAGCTGGTGAGCCACAAGGGCATTTCCGTCAATGGCGAAGTGGTGAACATCCCTTCATATCAGTGCAAGGCTGGCGACGTGATCGCCGTGCGCGAGAAGGCACAGAAGCAGCTGCGCATCACGGCGGCGCTGCAGATCAAGTCGCAGGTCGGTTTCCCCGAGTGGGTCGAAGTCGACGAGAAGAAGTTCAGCGGCGTGTTCAAGCAGCTGCCCGATCGCGAAGACATCCTGCCCGATATCAACGAGAACCTCGTCGTCGAGTTGTACTCGAAGTAAACGCCCTCATTGAGGGCTGCTCTCTTCTCGGGTTGGTCGGACTCTTACTATTCAAGGTGGACTGTCCATGCAGGCATCTGTCGGCGAATTTTTGAAGCCGCGCGTCGTCAAGGTGACGCCATCCTCTCCTCGCCACGCCAAGGTGGTGATCGAGCCGTTCGAGCGTGGCTTCGGCCACACGCTCGGCAACGCGCTGCGTCGCGTGCTGCTGTCGTCCATGCCGGGCGCAGCCATTACTGAAGTCGAAATCGATGGCGTGCTCCACGAGTACACCAGCATCGAAGGCGTGCAGGAAGACGTCGTCGATATCCTGCTCACGCTGAAGCAGGTTGCGATCCGTTTGAACGCCCGCGAAGAAACCGAGTTGCGCCTCCACAAGAAGGGCCCGGGCCCTGTCACGGCGGGCGACATTCAGCTCGACCATGACGTGGAAGTGCTGAATCCCGAGCTGATCATCGCCAACCTGACCAAGGCCGGCGAGTTGAACATGTCTCTCAAGGTGCAGCGTGGTCGGGGCTATCGTCCGGCCGTACAGCGCGCCGCATTCGAAGAGTCCAGCGGTCCGATCGGCCGTTTGCAGCTCGACGCGTCCTTCAGCCCGATTCGCCGTGTGACGTACACCGTCGAGAGCGCGCGCGTCGAGCAGCGCACCGACCTCGACAAGCTGATTCTCGACATCGAGACGAACGGCACGATCGACGCGGAAGAAGCCATCCGTCGCGCCGGCTCGATCCTGAAGGATCAGTTGTCCGTGTTCGTGGATCTTCAGGGCCAGGACGAAGGCGCTTCCAAGGCCGCCGAACAGCAGTTCGATCCGATCCTGCTGCGCCCGGTGGACGAGCTCGAGCTCACGGTTCGCAGCGCGAACTGCCTGAAGGCCGAGAACATCCACTACATCGGCGACCTGGTGCAGCGTACGGAAGTCGAGCTGTTGCGCACGCCGAACCTGGGCAAGAAGTCGCTCACCGAGATCAAGGAAGTGCTGGAGAGCCACGGTCTGTCGCTGGGCATGCGCCTGGACAGCTGGCCGCCGGTCAGCCTGAAGCGCGAAGACGAGCGGGATGTGATTTGAGGAAGGCAGATCGGGTGCGCCTGATCCGCCGCTAGCTAGAGCGAACAACAATGCGTCATCAACTTTCCGGACGGCAGCTGAGCCGTAACGCGCCGCATCGCTGGGCGATGCTCCGCAATATGGCGGCCTCACTGCTGCGTCACGAGACCATCCGCACGACCGTGCCCAAGGCGAAAGAGCTGCGCCGCTATGTGGAGCCGCTGATCACGCTGGGCAAGGCGGACAGCGATGCCAATCGCCGTCGTGCCTTCGCGCAGTTGCGCGATGCAGAGATCGTGATAAAGCTGTTCGAGACGTTGGGCCCGCGTTTTCAGGCCCGTCCGGGTGGTTACACCCGCATCCTGCGCATGGACCCGCGCCCCGGTGACAATGCGCCGATGGCATTGATGCAGCTGGTGGATCGCGAAGCGGCTCCCGATGCGGCGGCGGAAGAGGGCGAGGCCAAGCCGAAGCAAAAGGCGAAGGCAAAGCGTCCCGCATCCCGACGTCTGAAGAGCAAAGCAGCTCGTGCAGCGGCACCGAAGCGCGAACGAGCTCAGAAAGCGAGTGCAGAGGCCACTGCAGCTCCCGAGAAAAAGGCTGCCAAGAAAAAGGCGCCTGCCAAGAAGGCAGCAGCGAAAAAGGCAGCCAAGAAAGGTTGATATCGAGATTCAGGCGATTGCGAAAGGCCGGGATGATCTCCCGGCCTTTTTCTTTTTAGAACCTGGAGGCTGATTACGTGGCGCGTTGCGAGAAAGGGTGTCGACCTTTCTTTCCCGTTCGTCCTGAGCTTGTGGAAGGATTGTTTGGTTCTCTCGGGGCGTTCGATGTTGCTCAGCGCGAACGGAGACTCACTGTTCTCGAGGAGACCTGTGCCGAGCTCACTTCGCCGGTTCCAGTCCCTCGCTGTAATAGACCTCCCCTTCCGGCGACACCAAGATCGCGTCGATACCAGCCAAGCGGTTGTAGATCTCCAATGCCTTCTTCGGACCCAACACGAACGCCGTTTTCGAAAGACCATCAGTGGTGGTGGCGTTTGGGCCGATGATCGTGGCGCTGCGTACGAGGCTTGCAGAGCGGCCCGAGTGCGGGTCGATGATGTGGTGGTAGCGCACGCCATCCTTTTCGAAGAACCGCTCGTAATCGCCCGACGTGGAGATCGCCGCATCGACGATCGGGATGCGCTGAAATACTTCGTTCTTGCGATCCGGATGCCGCAGCCCGATCACCCAAGGCTGACCGAATCGATCGCCGATGATTCGACTATCTCCGCCCGCGGAGACCAATGCCCGTTGAATCCCACGCCGCTGCAGTAAGTCGATGCAGCGGTCCACTGCGTGCCCTTTGGCGATCCCACCCAGGTCGATGCGGACACCCGGCTGAGTGAACCTCACGGTACGTGCCTTCCTATCCAGCACGACGTGACGATAGTTCACCGCCGGCAGCGCCTGCTTGATCTGCGCTTCCGATGGCTTCTGCTGGCGACGAAAGTCATACATGAAACCAACGCTGGCATAGGTGATGTCGAAGGCACCGTCCGTCATGCGCGAGAACTCGAGCGCCTTGGAGAGCAGGTCGAACAACTCGTCACTGATTGGCACGGGCTGCCTGGCCGCCTGAGCATTGACCTGTGATACGTCTGTGTCTGGCTTGTACGTGCTCATGCTCGCGTCGATACGCCGCATTTCCGCCATGACGGCGTCGATCGCGGCTTCACCGTCCACGCCTTCGTCGGCCCACAGCTCCGCGGAGATGCGCGTCCCCATGATTCCGTCGACTGCGCGCTCGTGCCACGCGGCACGCGCCGCTTGACTGCACAGGAGCCCCAGCATCGTGGCAATCAGCAGCCGCGCGAATGCGGTGCAAACCGGGTGCGGAATCAAGCGCAAACGGACATTCATAGGCGTGAGCATCGAGATAAGGTACTTTCGTCCTGCGAAGGCCTTCTGGCGTCAGAGTTCAAGCGTACTGGGAGAAAGCAGCATGAGCGTCGCGAGCGAATTCCGGGAGTTTGCAGTCAAGGGCAATGTAGTGGATATGGCGGTCGGCATCATCATCGGCGCCGCGTTCGGCAAGATCGTCAGCTCGCTGGTGGGCGACATCGTCACACCGCCGCTGGGATATGTGATCGGCGGGGTCGACTTCACCAAGCTTGCAATCACGCTGCCGGCGATCCGCGAGGGTGCAGAGGCGGTGACCATACGCTACGGCGTGTTCCTGCAGGCCCTGCTCGACTTCATCATCGTTGCTTTTGCAATCTTCCTGCTCGTGAAGCTCATCAACCGCCTCCGCCGTCGCGAAGAGGCTGCGCCTTCTGCGCCGCCGCCGCCGAGCAAACAAGAAGTACTCCTCGAGGAAATCAGGGATCTCCTCCGCGCCAACACGACGCGCTGAGCACTGTCGCAATCAGGCGAGTTGCGCGAATGCGGCACGCGTCAGGTTTTCCGGCGTGCCCGTCGTGCACAGCACGTTGTCTTCGATGCGAATGCCGCCGTAACGGTGGTAGCGCTCCACGATGCGCCAGTTGATGGCATCTCGATGCGGCCCGGACTGCGCCTGCGTGAGCAGTGAATCGATGAAGTAGATGCCCGGCTCGATCGTGACGATGAACCCTGGTGCCAGCGCCCGTGTCAGTCGCAGCGCCCGATGGGCAGCGGGCGCGGGTCGCTGCGTGCCCTGCATGTCGGTCGTGAAGCCGGCAACGTCGTGTACCTGCAGGCCCAGCAAGTGCCCGAGCCCATGCGGAAAGAACACGCTCGAAATGCCGTTTTCGACGGCAGCCTCCGGAGTGCACTCGATGAAATCCGCGTCACACAGCAGCTTGGCGATCGCATGATGTGCATTGAGGTGCAGATTCACGTAATCGGTGCCGGGCAGCACCTGCACGCATAGCGCCTGTTGGATCTCTTCGAGTGCCTGGATGAGCGCGTCGAACTCGCCTGTGTGATAGGCGTAGGTCCGAGTGATGTCGCTGGCATAGCCGCGGAACTGTGCCCCCGCATCGATCAAGAACGAATGCCGCACGGCGTCCGCAGCGCGGGCTCGCTCCAGATGCTGGTAGTGAAGCACGGCTGCATTCGTGTTGATGGCGACGATATTGGGATACGGCATTTCCTCTTCGGCCAGGCCCGTCGCGCGCAGATAAGCCAGGTGGATTTCGAACTCGGAAGCGCCACCGCGAAAGGCCGCTTCCGCTGCACGATGCCCTAACGCACCCAGTGCCGAGGCCTTGCGCATGCATGCGACCTCGTAGGGTGTCTTCGCCGCGCGTTGAAAGTGCAGCCGATGCAAGAGGCTCTCCGGATTGGTTGCAGCGAAACCCCACTGCGAGAACTCAGGTTGTGGTGTGCCGATGAAGCCTGTGCGTCCAGGCCCCACGACACGAGGGCGTGCTTCGCTCGGCTCTCGGATCACCACGATGTCGAAGTGCCCGTTCCACTCCGCGCGTGGCAGCGCGGGCGGTTTATGCCAATAGTCATCCGGTTGGTGCAGAACGAGCACTGGCTTTGCACCCGGTGCAAAGACGATCCAGCTGTCAGGTGCGTCGAGCAGCGGGACCCAAGCCTTGAAGTGAGGATTCACTTTGAACGGGTACGGCTGGTCATCCAGAAACTGCATCGGCGCCCGACCCGCATAGATCGCAATGCGATCCAGCTGCGTTGCCTGTAGCGCCTGCTCCATGCGCTCGCACAACGTCTGCAAGTGATTCGCGAATGCCGTAGCGAGTGAAGTGATCATACAAGCACCTGCAGTTGAGAGCAGACCGCGGACAGGCGTAATTACAACGCAGGTAGCGGGCGTGCAATTGTCAACGTTTCGTCAATGTTAAAGGGTGTCTGCAGCAAGGAACAACCGCGGATATGCCTGTTTTTTCAGGGTGAAATGCATGAGCTCAACGCAACTTGCGAGCCGTTTGAAACGTATATGAAAGCCACTAGAATTTGCGCCGCTCTCACTCGGGAAGGCCAATTGATCCCGAGATGCATTGAGGTCTGTTGTTTCACTTTAACCCTGGGGTGTCCATTACATGAACACGAAGATGATCCTCGCCGCTCTCGCGTTGGGCCTTTCTCTGGCTGCTTGCGCCAAGAAGGAAGAGACCGTAGTTGAGCCACCTGCTGCTGAAGCACCTCCTGCTGCACCTGCTGAAACCGCTCCTCCGGCTGATGCTGCTCCGGCCACTGATGCTGCCCCTGCTGAAGGCACGCCTCCGGCTGACGGCGCTGCTCCTGCAGAGCCTGCTGCTCCGGGTTCGGCTCAGTAATATCGACGATGTGGCAACCCTGCCGGTGACCCCGGCAGCGGTTGCATGGTTTGGGCGGGGCAACTCGCCCAAACTTTCAAGGTGAGGCCAGCGACATCCTTGTCGCACCACACCGCAGCGGCTCGCGCAGAAGAGGGGGCGCAGGAAGCGCCGCGATTACAGTGCCGGTCACTATCCGCGATGTTCGTTCTGCTCCGGACCGCGCTTGGGTCCAGGGCATCTATGGCGAGTATCTAAAAGATCTCACCGCCGTCAGCATGAATACCGGCATGTTTCCGGTGTCAGGCGAATTTGGCGAGCGCGAGGACGATCTACTCAGCCGTTGGTTTGCCGATGACGGCTCCTACCCGTTGCTCATCCTCCAAAACGACAAGCCCGTAGGCTTTGCGCTCGTGAGTCGTCCGCCACGCAATCAGCGCGCTCAGGTCGATTACCGCATGGCGGAATTCTTTGTGTCGCACAGCTCACGTCGCCGCGGCTTGGGCCGCCTGGCTGCCCAGCTGATTTTTCGGCGGTTCTCCGGCAATTGGGAAATCAGCGAGTTTCAGTCCAACGCAGGTGCCGTGGCGTTCTGGCGTGCTGTGGTGTTGGAGTTCACGGGCGGACGTTACAAGGAAGCATTGGGGAACGGTGAAGTGCGGCAATACTTTCGATCGGAGCAGCAGCGGCGCTAGGATTCGCGCGATCAACCGACGCTCCCGACATCTGCTGACGTCAGGCTCTCTTTCGCTTCCGCTCCTCACTCATCTTCAACACGGGCTTGAGGAAGCGTCCCGTGTGCGAATCTGGATGTCGCGCGATCTCCTCTGGTGTGCCGGTCGCCACGATACTGCCGCCACCAACACCGCCTTCCGGCCCAAGATCGATCACCCAATCCGCGGTCTTGATGACATCGAGATTGTGCTCGATGACGACGATGGTGTTGCCCTCGTCGCGCAGCCGATGCAAGACGCCGAGCAGCTGCTCGATGTCATAGAAGTGCAGTCCGGTCGTGGGCTCATCCAGAATGTAGAGCGTGCGTCCGGTGGCGCGTTTCGACAGCTCCTTCGCCAGCTTCACGCGTTGCGCTTCGCCGCCGGAAAGAGTGGTCGCGTTCTGTCCCAACCGAATGTACGACAGACCGACATCCAGCAGCGTCTGTAATTTCGGCGCGATCGTGGGCACGTTGCGGAAGAACAAGAGTCCATCTTCGACCGTCATCTCGAGCACTTGGGTGATGTTCTTGCCCTTGTAGAGGATCTCCAGCGTCTCGCGGTTATAGCGTTTCCCTTTGCAGACATCGCACGTGACGTACACGTCCGGCAGAAAGTGCATCTCGACCTTGATGACGCCATCGCCTTGGCAGGCTTCGCAGCGTCCGCCCTTCACGTTGAAGCTGAAACGACCGGCTTCGTAACCGCGTGTACGCGCCTCGGGTACGCTCGCGAAGATCTCGCGAATCGGCGTGAACAATCCGGTGTACGTCGCGGGGTTGGAGCGCGGTGTGCGGCCGATCGGGCTTTGATCGATATCGATGATGCGATCGATGTGCTCGATGCCGACGAGCTCATCGAAGGGAGCGGGCGGCGTCGATGCATCGTTCAACTGTTGTGCGACGATGCGATAGAGCGTGTCGTTGACGAGCGTGGACTTGCCGGATCCCGATACGCCAGTGACGCACGTCATGAGTCCTACCGGGAACTCGGCGGTGACACCTTTCAAGTTGTTACCGCGTGCACTGACGAGCTTGAGGCTCCGACCCTGCTGCGCGGGCGTGCGCAGAGGTGGCACCGGGATCTGCCGCGTGCCCGACAGGTATTGACCCGTGAGCGATTCGGCATTCGCTGCAACGTCGCCAGGCGTACCTTGCGCGATCACGCGTCCGCCGTGCACACCCGCACCCGGTCCCAGGTCGACAACATGATCCGCATGACGGATCGAATCTTCATCGTGCTCGACGACGATCACCGTGTTGCCGAGATCGCGTAGGCGCTTCAGCGTGCCGAGCAGACGTTCGTTGTCGCGCTGATGCAAGCCGATCGACGGTTCATCGAGGATGTACATCACGCCGACCAATCCCGATCCGATCTGGCTTGCCAATCGAATGCGCTGTGCTTCACCGCCAGAGAGCGTCTCCGCGCTGCGATCCAACGTGAGGTATTCCAAGCCGACGTCGGCCAGGAAGTGCAGGCGCTCGGCGATCTCTTTCACGATCTTCGTTGCCACCTCGCCGCGCCAACCCGCCAGGCTCAACTGTTGTGCGAATGCGAGCGCATCGGCGACGGAGAGCGCCACGATCTGCGGCAAGCTACGGCCGCCAACGAACACGTTGCGTGCCGCGCGCGTGAGCCGAGTGCCTTCGCAGTCCGGACAAGGGCGGGTCCCGAGATACTTCGCCAGCTCTTCGCGTACCGCGATCGATTCCGTCTCGCGATAACGACGCTCGAGATTCGGTATCACGCCTTCCCAGGCGTGTGCACGTTTGCTCGTCGTGCCCTTCGCGTTGACGTAGCGGAATTCGATGCGCTCCTCGCCGCTGCCGTACAAGATGACCTTGCGATGGACCTGCGCCAGCTCGGCCCACGGCTTCTCGATGTCGAACTTGTAGTGCTTCGCGAGCGCCTGGATCAGCTGGAAGTAATAAGCATTGCGCCGATCCCAGCCGCGAATGGCGCCGCCAGCAAGCGAGAGTTGTGGGTGGTGCACGACCCGAGCCGGGTCGAAGAACTCCTGTACTCCCAAGCCGGAGCACACAGGGCACGCGCCTGCGGGGCTATTGAACGAAAACAACTTGGGTTCCAGCTCGGCCAGGCTGTAGCCGCATTGCGTGCACGCGAACTTGTCGGAGAACACGATATCCGCAGCGGATGCTTCTCCCATGAATGCAACCACCGCGATGCCATCGGACAGGCGCAAGGCCGTCTCGAAGCTCTCAGCCAGCCGTTGCGCAATGTCAGCCCGTACCTTGACGCGATCCACCACGGCTTCGATCGTGTGCTTGCGTTTCGCATCGAGCGTCGGGGCAGGATCGACTTCCACGACCTGACCATCGATGCGAGCGCGTACGAAGCCTTGCGCACGCAGCTGCTCGATCACCTGGCCGTGCTCGCCCTTGCGCCCTTGGATCATGGGTGCCAGCAGCATCAATGCCGTGCCCTCCGGTAAACGCAGCACTTGATCGACCATCTGGCTGACGGTCTGTGCTGCAAGCTCCACGCCGTGATCGGGACAGCGTGGAATGCCGGCGCGTGCGTACAGCAGGCGCAGGTGATCGTAGATCTCCGTGACCGTACCGACCGTCGAGCGCGGATTGTGCGATGTCGACTTCTGCTCGATCGCAATCGCGGGCGACAAGCCTTCGATGGACTCCACCTCCGGCTTTTCCATCATCGACAAGAACTGTCGTGCATATGCCGACAGCGATTCGACGTAGCGGCGTTGACCCTCGGCATAGATCGTGTCGAACGCCAGGGACGACTTGCCCGAGCCGGACAAGCCGGTGAAGACGATCAGCCGATCGCGCGGCAGCTCGAGGTCGATGTTGCGCAGATTGTGCGTGCGTGCGCCGCGGATGCGGATGGAAGATGACATGGAGGAGCCGGTCAGTTGGCCAACTGGCAGGCTGGCCAGAGGCGCACGACAGACGCTGGCCAATCTGCCAGTTCGCCAGTTGACCAGCTGACCCATTGAGGAGCCGACCGAAATTCCATTCGAACGTAGGTCATGAATTCGTTGACGAGGTTAAGAAAATCGCAGCGGAGGATCGGCTGCTAATATACGGACCCCGCCGAGTTCGAGGCAAAGCCGTTGGATTTCAAGCTTCGATGATCAGCGCTGCGTTGAGCGGCGCTGAGCGCCGCACCGTTGCCGCCCTGGCCGCGATCTACTCGACGCGCATGCTGGGCCTGTTTCTATTGTTGCCCGTGCTGGCGCTGTATGCCTCCAGCCTGCCGGGGGCCACGCCTGCGCTCATCGGTCTGAGCATGGGTGCCTATGGGCTGACGCAGGCGATTCTCCAAGTGCCGTTTGGCATGTGGTCCGATCGGTATCGGCGCAAGCCGGTCATCACAGTGGGCCTGATCATCTTTGCGGCCGGGTCTCTGGCCGGTGTGTATGCACACACCATTTTCGAGCTGATTCTCGCCCGTTCGCTGCAGGGCGCGGGAGCCGTATCCGCAGCAGTGACGGCGCTCATGGCTGATCACACCCGAGCGGAAGTCAGGACGCGGGCGATGGCATTCATCGGGGTCGCCATTGGTGGCTCGTTCGTCGTCTCGCTGGTCGCCGGACCGCTTCTGCAAGCGGCCATTGGCGTGGCCGGCATTTTTGCGTTGATCGCGGGCCTGTGCGTACTGGGGTTGGTGCTGCTGCACGCGGCCGTGCCGCAGGATCTGCCGAGCAGCCCATCGCAGGCCCTCGGACTGCGCAAGTTCATGCAAGCTTTGAGCAATCGGCGCGCGCGGGTCCTGTATTTCGGCGTGTTCGTCCTGCATTTCGTTCTCACCGCTGTGTTCCTGGTCATACCGCTCACCTTGGTCGGTGCGCTGAATTGGCCAGAGGAAGCGCATTGGAAGATCTATCTTGGCGTCTTCGTCGCTTCCCTGTTCGGCACGGTACCGATGATCCTGCGCTCGGAGCGGGGTAGCACCCAGTTGTTGCCGACAGCCGTGCTGCTGGGCGCCGCCTCTCAGGCGCTCTTGGCCTTCGGCCGGGAGCACCAGACGTTGTTGATGGTTGGCCTGACGGTCTTCTTCGCCGCATTCAATTTCCTCGAGGCGCGCATCCCGGCCCTGCTCACGCTCGCCGTGGGTGCCGAGGAGCGCGGTACGGCGTTGGGTGTGTTTGCCACCTGCCAGTTCCTGGGCGCCTTTGCAGGCGGCGCACTGGGCGGACAGATCATGCAGCACATGGGCCCGAGTGCGGTGTTTGCGGTCACGGCCGGCGCCTGCCTCATCTGGGCGGTTTTCGCGCACCGCACTACGGTCAATTTCGACGAACCCGCACCCAAGCTCGGCTAGGTCAGGACGGCCCGGGCGCATACAATGCCGCGACCGATACAGAAGGGGTGAGCCATGGCGCGCGGAGTCAACAAAGTCATCTTGGTGGGCAATCTCGGCAAAGATCCCGAGACCCGCTACATGCCCAGCGGCAAGCCCGTGACGAGCTTCAGCATCGCCACGTCCGAAGCCTGGAACGACCGCCAGTCCGGCGAACGCCAGGAGCGCACCGAGTGGCACAACATCGTGCTCTTCGAGAAGCTGGCCGAGATCGCGGCCGAGTACCTCCGCAAAGGCTCGCAGGTGTACATCGAGGGCAGCCTTCGCACCCGCAAATGGCAGGACAAGGAAGGTAAGGACCGCTACACGACCGAAATCGTCGGCCGCGACATGCAGATGCTGGGCGGCCGCAGCGCGCCGGCAGGCGGGATGAGCGAATCGCGGGGCAGCGCGCCGGCGTCGGCCTCGGCGTCCACGGGTAGCAGCCGCGAACGCGAGCCGGTCGCCGCCGACGATCAGGAATTCGACGACGACATTCCGTTCTGAGACGACCCTCCCAACCCTCATCCCATGCCTCGACTATTCATCCGTACCTTCGGCTGTCAGATGAACGAGTACGACTCCGCCAAGATGGCGGACGTGCTCAAGGACGCCCAGGGCTACGAGCTCACCAACGACCCGGCCCAGGCCGACGTCCTGCTCCTCAATACGTGCTCCATCCGCGAGAAGGCGCAGGAAAAGGTGTTTTCGCAGTTGGGGAGCTGGCGTCAGCTCAAGCGGCAGAAGCCCGGTCTCATCATTGGTGTCGGTGGGTGTGTTGCCAGCCAGGAGGGCGAGGGCATCACCGCTCGCGCGCCGTATGTCGATCTCGTCTTCGGCCCGCAGACGCTCCATCGCCTGCCGGAGATGATCGATGAGCTGAAGACGCATGGCCGTGCCGTCGTCGACATCAGCTTCCCCGAAATCGAAAAGTTCGATCGCTTGCCCGAGCCGCGCGCGGAGGGTGTCACGGCGTTCGTGTCCATCATGGAAGGCTGCAGCAAGTTCTGTACGTTCTGTGTCGTGCCGTACACGCGCGGACAGGAGATCAGTCGCTCGTTCGAATCGGTGATGGCGGAGATCCGCAGCCTCGCGCGCCAGGGCGTGCGTGAGATCAACCTGCTCGGACAGAACGTCAATGCGTATGCCGGTCCGATGGACGACGGTACGTTGTGCGATCTCGCGACGTTGATCTACTGCGTCGCCGAAGTGGAAGGCATCGAGCGCATCCGCTTCACAACGTCACATCCGGTGGAGTTCACGGACGCGTTGATCGACGCGTATCGCGACGTGCCGCAGCTCGCGAACTATCTGCACCTGCCAGTGCAAAGCGGCTCCGATCGCATCCTCGCGGCCATGAAGCGCGGCTACACGGGGCTCGAGTACAAACAGAAGATCCGCAAGCTGCGCGCTGTGCGACCCGATATCAGCATCTCGTCCGATTTCATCGTCGGCTTCCCCGGCGAAACCGATCGCGATTTCGAGGCGACGATGAACTTGATCGTGGACGTGGGCTTCGATCAGTCCTTCAGCTTCATCTACAGCCGCAGGCCCGGTACGCCGGCTGCATCGCTGCCGGATGATATTTCGGCTGAGCAGAAGCAGCAGCGCCTCGAAATTCTCCAGTCGCGCATCAACGCGCAAGCGCGTGCGATCAGTGAGCGCATGGTCGGTACGGTGCAGCGCGTGTTGGTGGAGCGGCCTTCCAAGAAAGATGCGCGTCAGCTCGCCGGGCGCACCGAGAACATGCGCTGGGTGAACTTCGATGCGCCGGAAACGTTGCTCAATCAGTTCGCCGCAGTCCTGATCACGGAGGCATTACCGAATTCCCTTCGAGGCAGATTGTACGGAATCGACAACCGCGCTCATGAGTGCGCGACGGCCGACAGCCTCGTCACGACATGATCTTTGCGAGTATGCGTTCGCTGTCTCGATCACCCGCCCCGTACGGGGCCCGTATGCCAGGTCCTGAGCTCCAATGAGCTCTGCGGTAGCGACCCGCGATCTCTCCTTCGAGGCGGCCGACAATGCTCGGCTGGCGAACTTCGTCGGTCCGATGGACGAGAACCTGCGTCAAGTCGAGGAGCGGCTGGGCGTGCAGATCCGACGGCGCGGCGGCTGGATCGAAATCTCAGGCCCCAGTGTCGCCACGGTCACAGCCGAAAAGATCCTGCGACGGTTGTTCGAGACCGCGGCATCGGAGCCGCTGACGCCGGATCGTGTGCACCTCTGCGTGCAGGAGGCCAACATGGATGAAGCGCCTATTGCTGCAGTGCCTTCCCCCGAAGAGCTGGTATTGCACACGCAACGCGGCGGTATCCGCGGCCGCGGCCCGAATCAGAAGCAATATCTCCACAACATTCGCACGTCCGATCTGACGTTCGGCATCGGCCCAGCGGGCACGGGCAAGACGTATCTCGCCGTGGCCTGTGCTGTCGAGGCGCTGCAGACAGAGCGCGTGCGTCGCATCGTTCTCGTGCGTCCAGCAGTGGAAGCCGGTGAGCGCCTGGGCTTCTTACCCGGTGACATGGCGCAGAAAGTCGATCCCTACCTGCGGCCGATGTACGACGCGCTCTACGACATGATGGGCTTCGATCGCGTTGCGCGCGCGATCGAGCGACAAGTGATCGAAGTTGCGCCGCTCGCGTTCATGCGCGGACGTTCGCTCAACGACTCCTTCATCATCCTGGATGAGGCGCAGAACACGTCCGTCGAGCAGATGAAGATGTTTCTGACGCGCATGGGCTTCGGGTCGAAGGCTGTCGTCACCGGCGACATCACTCAGACCGACTTGCCGAAACAACAACTGTCGGGTTTGCGTCACGTGATGAAAGTGTTGCCGGGCGTCGAAGGTGTCGCGTTCACCTACTTCACGTCGAAAGATGTCGTGCGCCATCCGCTCGTGCAACGCATCGTGCAAGCGTATGAGCGCAAGCCCGAGAGCGGTGCAAGGGAGTCCGCCTCCCCGCCCTGATGCGCACCGTGCGTCGCTCCTCGTCGTCGATGCGGAGGTCTGCAAGTCAGTTGCTGATCAGCGTGCAAATGGCCACTTCGCGTAGACGCGTCCCACATCCGCTCCGTTTGCGTGCATGGGCCGCCCAGGGCTTCCAGGCGGCAAACACGGCGGTGCGCGACCGCACGGTGCACGTGGTCTTGCGTGTGGTCGCGGCGCCCGAGAGCCGGAGGTTGAACCGCACCTGGCGCGGCAAGGACAAGCCTACGAACGTGCTGTCCTTCCCGGCGGGCCCTGTGGTTGCCGACGGCGTACGAGAGCTGGGTGACATCGTCATATGTAAGGATGTCGTGACTGCGGAGGCGCGTGCCCAGGGCAAGGCACTGGAGGCGCACTGGGCGCACATGGTCGTCCATGGCATGCTGCATCTCCTCGGGTACGATCACATCCGCGCACGCGATGCCGCCGTGATGGAGCGCTCCGAGGCGCGCATCCTGGCTCACTTCGACTATCCGGATCCTTATGTCGCCTGATCTCCACTATGGCTGACCCCGACAATCATGCGACGACGGGCCGCTGGCTCCGACGCCTCACCGGTTCGCTGAGCAACGATCCGCGTGATCTCGAAGAGCTCATGGAAGTGCTCTCGCAGGCGCGCAAGCGTGGTGTCATCGATCCGGATGCCTTTGCCATGTTGGAAGGCGTGCTCGATGTGCTCGAGCTGCAGGTGCGCGACATCATGGTGCCGCGCTCGCAGATGGTCACAGTCAATCGCGACGATTCGCCCGAACAGATCCTTCCTGTGGTCATCGAATCAGGCCACTCGCGGTTCCCCGTCATCGGTGAGGATCGAGATCAGGTCACGGGGGTGTTGCTTGCCAAGGATCTGCTGCGCTATTTCGCGGCCGGCGGTCAAAAAGATTTCAACATCAAGGAATGCTTGCGACCCGCTGCGTTCATTCCCGAGAGCAAGCGCTTGAACGTGCTGCTCAAGGAATTCCGCGTGAGTCACAACCACATGGCGATCGTCGTCGATGAATACGGCGGCGTTGCCGGTCTCATTACCATCGAAGACGTGCTGGAGCAGATCGTCGGCGACATCGACGATGAATACGATGTCGAAGACGATCTCGACATTCGCCGCGAAGGCCCGCGTCAATTCACCGTGCGTGCACAGACACGCATCGAAGACTTCAACAAATACTTCGGCACCGAGTTCAGCGATGAAGAGTTCGACACCATCGGTGGGTTGCTGATGCATCAGCTCGGGCGCGTGCCACGCAGAGGCGAATCCTTCGTGTTCGGCGACTTCGATTTCAAAGTGCTGCGGGCGGATCGCAGGCGCCTCGACATGCTACGAGTCGTGACGCCCCAGGATGTCGCGCCGCAGGAGGAGTAACACCTTAGGCGAGTTGTGCGTCCCCTCCTTGCGCAGCGAAGCGTAGCGGGGGAGGGACAGGGTGGGGGGCAGACGCAGTTGGATGTTCCACCGCTATCACGCACAAGCTCCAATCCTGTCCGGCGCGCCACTTCCTCGGTCGTTCCCCCGCTGCGCAGGAGGAAGGGACGCATGAGCAGGCACCTGAGCTGAACCTGACCGCGATTCGCTGATCACAGAGACACATGCACCCAACCTTCCTGCATCAGCGCCTCGCCACCTTCTTCGCCTCCCGCTACGCCGTGTGGCTCGCCCTGCCAATGGGTGCTGCCGTCTCACTCGCGTTCGCGCCGTTCGAGCTGTGGCCTATTGCGATCGTCTCCATGGCGTTTCTCTTCGGTACTTGGAACGAATCCACTCCGAGACGAGCGGCGAAGGTCGGCTTCCTGTTCACCTGCGGCACCTTCCTCGCAGGCACGTACTGGCTCTATCACAGCGTTTATGTGATCGGCAAAGCACCGCTCGTGCTCACGTTGTTCATCATGGCCGGACTCGTCGCCATCATGGGCGCGTACACGGCGGCATTCGGGTACTTGCAAGCGCGGCTCGCGGGTTTCATGGGCGCGTGGCGTTGGCTGTTGTTGTTGCCCGCCTTGTGGACGCTGCTCGAATGGTTCCGCGGTTGGTTCTTGAGCGGCTTCCCCTGGCTTGCCCTGGGCTATTCGCAGATGGATACGTGGCTTGCGGGTTTCGCGCCGATCGGCGGCGTGTACTTGCTGAGCTTGCTGGTCGCGATCTGCGCGGGCGCAGTGGTGACGGTGTTGCAAGGTACCCGGCGCCAGCAGTTGATCGCGCTTGGCCTGGTCGCGCTCATGTGGGCTTGCGGCTACCTGGCCTGGCAGCGCGATTGGACCGCGCCCGTTGGCAAGTCGCTGAACGTCGCGCTCGTACAAGGTGCGGTCGAACAGGAACTGAAGTGGAGCGCTGAGCAACGCGACAAGACGCTCGACCTGTATCCGCGCCTGACGAAGCCGTATCTCGGTAGCGATCTCATCATTTGGCCGGAGGCGGCCTTGCCGCTGCTCGCGCATCAGCTGGCCGGCTACTTGAGCGAGCAATGGGGCATCGCACACGAGCGCGGCTCGACGTTGATGGTCGGTGTGATCCGGTACGAACCCGAACGCCAAACCTACACGAACAGCATCCTGGCGCTCGATGAGGAGCCGGGCTGGTATGACAAGCGGCGCCTCGTGCCCTTCGCCGAGTTCTTTCCCGTGCCGAAGTTCGTGCGCGACTGGCTCAAGGGCATGGATCTGCCGTACAGCGGGTTTCGCGCCGGTCTCAATGACCAGCCGCCGCTGCGGGTTGGTGAGCACAGGGTCGCAGCGACGATTTGCTACGAGGACGCCTATGGCGCGGAACAGCTTGCTGTGTTGCGCGAAGCGACATTGCTCGTGAACGTGACGAACGACGCGTGGTTCGGCGACAGCACCGCGCGTTACCAACACCTGCAGATCAGCCGCATGCGTGCGCTCGAAGCGGGACGCCCGTTGCTGCGCGTTGCGAACGATGGCATCTCGGCCATCATCGACGCGCAAGGTCGCGTTGCGCAGACATTGCCCAACTTCGTGCCGGGGGTGTTGAGTGCGACCGTCCAGCCGCGCGCGGGGTTGACGCCGTATGCGCGCGTGGGGAATTGGGCGGTTGTGATGGGATGTGTCGTGATCGCTTTGGTCGGGCTGGCGCGGCGTGATCGAGCTGTGGTTGCCCCCACCCCAACACAGGGGAGGGGGCCGGACGCGTGCACGAGCGTTAGTCCCCGGCAGTTACTCTGACACCCTCCCCTGCGAAGCGGGGGAAGGTTGGGTGGGGGCGAGAGCGCCGCCACCACAGCTAAACTGGCGCACCTCCCCACCCACCACCACCCCCATGACCTCCTGGATCCAACGCGACGCTTCCGTCGTCTGGCACGGCTTCACGCAGATGAGCGCCTATGCCGACAACGAGCCGGTCATCGTCGAACGTGCCGAAGGCCGCGAGCTCATCGACGTGAATGGCAAGCGCTATCTCGACGCCATCTCGTCGCTGTGGGTGATCACGCTCGGTCATCGCGTCCCGGAGCTCGATCAAGCACTGAAGGATCAGCTCGAGCGCGTCGCACACTCCACGGTGCTCGGCAACGGCAATCGCATCGTCATCGAATTTGCCGAAGCACTCGCACGTGTCGTGCCCGTGCACGATGCACACATCCTGTTCGCGTCGGACGGCGCGTGTGCGGTGGAGCAAGCCTTGCGCATCGCGTTCCAGTACTGGACCAATCGTGGCGAAACCGCACGCAAGACCTATCTCGCATTCGGTGCCGCGTATCACGGCGACACCATTGGCTCCTTGTCGGTTGGCGCTGGTGGATTCGGCACACAGATTCTCGATCCATTGCGGTTCCCCGTGTTGCGTGCGCCGTCGTTTGCGGAGCCCGGTGCCGTTGCGGCGGCCGCCCGCATGGTGCGCGAGCATCGAAACGAACTGGCGGCCGTGGTTGTCGAGCCGCTGGTGCAAGGCGCGTCCGGCATGTTGATCGCGCCGGCGGGTGATTTTGCAGCGCTGGCCGACGCTTGCCGCGAAACCGGCGTGCTGCTCATTTGCGATGAAGTCGCCACCGGATTCGGTCGTACCGGCACCCTGTTCGCATCCGAGCAGTGCGGGTTGCAACCCGATCTGTTGTGCCTCGGAAAGGGCATCACGGGGGGGTATCTGCCGATGTCTGCAACCGTTGCGGCGAAGCACGTTTTCGACGCGTTTCTCGGCCCCGACCTCAGCACGTACACCCTGTATCACGGCCACTCGTATGGCGGTAACGCCCTTGCAGCCGCTGTGGGATTGCGGCACCTCCAACTGCTGCAGGAGCGCAACGTGCTACGGAACGTGCAGGAACGCTCACAACAATTGCAGTTGCTGCTGAAAAACCGCGTCCACATCCATCCACAGGTGAATGCGATCCGCGTGCAAGGATTGATGGCCGCTGTCGAGCTCGATACCTCGAGCGATGAGCTGTTGGCGCGCCGCACGTGCAAGGCCATGGTTCGTCGCGGCGTGTTGAGCCGTTCCATGGGCGCGGTCGTGACGATCGTGCCGCCGCTCACGATTACTGCTACGGAGATCGAGCGCATCGTCGACGTCTTTGCCGCCGCCTTGAAGGAAGTGTCGCCGTGAGCTGGAGTCGGTATGTCGAAGGCGAGCTCGATGCGCTGCGCAAAGCGGATCGCTGGCGTGAGTGCATCGCCGTGGAGACGCACGGCCCCGAAGGAGTGATCGATGGCCGAGCAGTCATATCCTTTTCGTCGAACGACTACCTGGGTTTGAGTCAGCATCCAGCGCTGCGCCAGGCTGCGCATGACGCGATCGATCGCTATGGCACGAGCGCCGCTGCGTCGCGCCTCATCGGCGGCACGCGCGAGTTGCACCTGGAGCTGGAGCGGGTGATTGCGCAATGGCAGAAGACCGAGGCGGCGATCGTGTTTCCGACGGGATTCGCAGCCAATCTCGGCGTGCTCTCGACGCTCGGCGCAGCGGACGTCACGATCTTCAGCGACGAGCTGAATCATGCCTCCATCATTGACGGCTGCCGGTTGTCCAAGGCGCAGGTGCGGGTCTACCGCCACGTCGACATCGATCATCTGGCTGCGCTGATGCGAGCCGCGTCCGCACGCAAGATCGTCGTCACCGATTCTGTGTTCTCGATGGATGGCGACACGGCGCCCCTCGCCGATCTCGCCAAGCTCTGTGCGCGCGAAGGCGCCCTGCTCGTGATCGATGAGGCCCACGCAGTGCTTGCTCCCGACATGGGCCACACGGATGCAGAGGTGCTGCGAGTGGGCACGCTATCGAAGACGCTTGGCTCACAAGGGGGTTGGGTCGCGGGCACGCGCGCGCTGATTCAGCTGCTCGTCAATCGCGCTCGCTCCTTCGTGTTCACGACGGGCCTCGCACCGGCCGATGCCGCCGCGGGTCTCGCTGGCGTGCGCATCATGATGAGCGCGGAGGGTGAGATGCTTCGAGCACGTCTGCGCAGTTACGTGGAGCTAGTGAAGCCGTCGCATCCATCGCCGTTCATTCCGATCATCATCGGCGCGGATGCGGCTGCTCTGCGCGCCGCAGCTGATTTGCTCACGCAAGGCCTGTACGTTCCAGCCGTGAGGCCGCCAACCGTGCCGCGTGGCACGGCGCGTTTGCGAGTCACGGTGTCGGCGGCGCACACGTCTGAAAT
>JBEVDW010000035.1:0-9007 GCA_040513115.1 Steroidobacteraceae bacterium
CCCCACGTACGCACCCGTGTTCACATCGATCGTGGTCATCGCCTCGGTCTGATCGAAGATGAGATAGCCGCCGGACTTCAGCGACACCTTGCGATCCAGCGATTTCTGGATCTCTTCTTCGACGCCGTGATGATCGAAGATCGGCCGCTCGCCGTCGTACAACTCGATGCGCTCGACCATGTCGGGCATGAAGGTGCGCGCGAACTCCTGCATGCGCGCGTGCGTATCGGCGTGGTCGACTCTGACCTGGTCGACACCGCTGGACACGACATCACGCAGCACGCGCACCGCGAGCGCCAGATCTTCGTACACGAGATTGCCCGCGCGCGTACCGGCCGCCTTGGCGCTCAAGAGCGCCCACAGCTTCTGCAGGAACAGCATATCGGCCCGCAAGGCTTCGGGGGTCGCGCCTTCGGCGGCGGTGCGCACGATGTAACCGCCCACGTGGTCGGGCTGGGTGAACATGGCCGTCGCATCGCGCAGGCGCTGGCGCTCGGCCTCATCCTCGATACGCGACGAAACGCCCACGCCCTTGCCTTTGGGCAGATACACGAGATAGCGCGAGGGAATGGTGATGAAGGTCGTGAGCCGCGCACCCTTGGTGCCAAGCGGATCTTTCAGCACCTGCACGAGGATCTCCGAACCCTCGCTCACGAGTGCCTGAATCTGGTCCGTCCGCGGCGAATCGCTGGCAACGTACGACTCGCCGTTCTGGTCGACCGTCGATGACTGCACGATGTCCGAGACGTGGAGAAACGCCGTGCGTTCGAGACCGATATCAAGGAAGGCGGCTTGCATGCCGGGCAACACGCGCGAGACGCGGCCCTTGTAGATGTTGCTGATCAGGCCGCGACGGTTGGCGCGTTCGATGAGGATTTCCTGCAGCACGCCATCTTCGACCAAGGCGGCGCGCACTTCGCGAGGGCTGAGGTTGACCAGAATTTCAGCCGTCATGCGGCCTCCGCTGCCAGGAGGACCGTGGTATCCAATCCCAATTCCGACAAGAGCTGCGAGGTTTCGAACAGGGGTAGACCGACGATACCCGTGTAGCTGCCGTGAATCGCGCGCACGAAGAGCGCCGCACGCCCCTGGATGGCATACGCACCCGCCTTGTCGCGTGGCTCGCCGGAACGCCAGTAGGCCAGGCACTCCGCCCGGGTCAGCTCGCGAAACTGCACTTCGCTCGTGCTCAGCGCAGTGCGCATCTGCGCGCCACGGCACACGGTCACCGCGGTGTGAACGTGATGCACCCGGCCGCTCAAACGCGACAGGATGCGAACACAATCGGCTTCGTCCTCCGGCTTGCCGAAGATCTCCCCTTCCAGTGCAACGCAGGTATCGGCACCCAAGCAGACGTCCGCGCCGGACAGTTGAGCCTGCAACGCCCGGACTTTGGAGGCGCTCAAACGCGATACATAGTCCGCCGGCGACTCCCCGGAGCGAACCGATTCGTCGATGTGGACGGGCTGGACCCGGTGGATAAGCCCGAGCTGGGTCAACAGGGCGCTACGCCGCGGCGAGGCCGAGGCTAGATACAGCAGTGGAGTGGACATAGCGCAAGCATACCGGGCACCGCCCACGGAAAGCTTCGTAGCGGTTCTCGCGGGAACGTAACGGACTATTCGCAAACGGCAGCTGAACTGCGAGCCACGCGCTGCCGACCCGAGTGTCCTGCACCCGGCCGCTTCGCGATGTGACGGATGCCCGGATGGGCGATCGGGCTAGGCCTGCACGACGACGGATTCTTTCCCTGCTGACCGCTCTGCCAGCACCCACGCCTCGGCCACGGCGGGATCCTCGAACAAGCGCATGTGGATGCCGCAGGCCTGCGGCTCGGTGATCAAGATCACGATGTGGCACGCCGCGACGAGGGTGCCCGGTGACATGATCGCGCCCCAACGTACGACCTGACGACCCCGCCCGGTGCGCACCAGGTAATCGCGAAAGCTTTGTGTCTCGGAATAGTCCCACTCGCCTGTCGCTTCACGCAGATCGGCAAGCACGGGAAGCGCGACGCTGCACTGTGGATCGGCAGCGATGTGCTGCATCATCTGAATGAGACCGCTGGCGGTGACGGATCCCCGGCAGTGCAAACGAAGAAAGCGTTCGGGATTCTGGATCGAATAGCGAAATTCCATCACTTCGTCTTGGTCGAGCCGTTCCGATTCGGCTTTGTTGCGAGCCACTCTAGCAGGCGTTCTGTGACACAGTCATCACTCGTACGGCAAAACAACAGCGCGCTGCGCACCATTGTGCATGCGGCGCCATCCCACGTAGTAGAAACACCCGCAGTTGCTGCAGGAGCGTGACGCAGTCCGTCGCGCGTGGGGCGACACGACTGCTGTAGTCCGCACCTCGCACTAGAAGAACGGAATCGTCGAGCTCCGATGTTGAAACAGAAGAATCAAACGCCGAGCAACATCCTGCGCCCGCGGCCGCAGAATGTTTCGACGTTTCCAACCATCGCGGGCTATCGCTTCCTGCAGAACATCGCGCGCTCGCCCAGCTCTGAAGTGCACCTGGCTTATTCGGAGGAGCTGCGCCACAACGTCGCCGTGAAGGTTCTGCGCGCCGCACCCGAGTCGAGTATCGATCCCGATGACGAGCAGCGCTTCGAGCGCGAGCGTGTGATCCTCACACGCCTGCGTCATCCCGCGATCGTCGATGTGTACGACTGGGGCCACGGCAACGACTTCCGCTACATCGTCACCGAGTATTTTCCCAGTGGCAGCCTCGAGCTGCGCATTCGCAACCTGATGCGAGTGCGTGACAGCGTCGACATCTTCGTGCAGGTCGCTGGCGCGCTCGTGGTGCTCCATGGCGCAGGGCTGTGTCATCGCGATCTGAAGCCCGCGAACGTGATGATGCGTCCGAACGGCGGCATCGTGCTGATCGACTTCGGTTTGGCCAAGCGTGTCGACAATGCCACGCAATTGACGAACGCTGGCGAAGTACGCGGCTCGCCGTACTACATCGCTCCCGAGCAAGCAGAAGGTTTAGCCACGGATCACCGCGCGGATCTCTACAGCCTGGGGATCATGTTCTACGAGATGCTCACGGGGCATCGTCCCTTCCGCGGCAATTCCGTCATCTCGATCATCCAGGCCCACCGCAACGATCCCATTCCGCAGCTGCCTCCAGAGCTCGCACGCTTCCAACGGTTATTGGACGGACTGCTCGCAAAGAATCCAGATGAGCGCTTCCCCAACGCAAATGCGGCCTTGGCGATGTTGGCCAAGATGAAGGTGTGAGAAGGCTCGCTGGTCAACTGGTCTGCTGGCCGGAAAACAGAAATCTCTGGGGGGTGAGGGGTGAGGGGACATTCCTTATTTCCAGAATGAGGAATGTCCCCATTCCGTCCATTCCGTCAGGCGCGGTGGTACGGGTGTCCCTTCGTGATCATCACTGCCCGATAGAGGGCCTCGGCAACCAGCACTCGCGCCAGCGCGTGCGGCAGCGTCAGCGCCGATAACGACCAGCGCAGACTGGCGCGCGCATCCACCTCGGGCGCAAGCCCGTCGGGGCCACCGATGCAGAACGCAATCTCGCGTGAGCTGCTGGCCTGGCGCGTGAGAAATTGAGCGAGCTGCTCGGAGCTCAGCGCGCGTCCTGTGACTTGCAGCGCGACGACGTAGCTGGAGTCGCGCAGTTGGGCGAGCATCTTCTCGCCTTCTTTTCGAATCGCCTGCTGCGTGTCGCTACCGCTGCGTGGGCCGAGCGCAATTTCGATCAGCTCCATGCGGTAATCGCCTTGTAACCGCACGGCATAGTCGGCGAAGCCTTCCTGCACCCAGCGCGGCATGCGCGTGCCGACAGCAATCACCCGTAGCAGCATCGCGCTCAATCGGCCGAATTGAGATCCGCGCCATCGTTGGCTGCCGCACGACGCGCGGCACTGACGTCCCACAAGTTTTCCAGGCGATAGAACTCGCGCACTCGCGGCAACATCACGTGCACGATGACGTCCTGCAGATCGACGAGCACCCATTCACCGTCGCGCTCGCCTTCCACGCCCGCAGGCCGAAAGCCCGCCTTCTTTGCGTACTCGACGATGCGATCGGCGAGCGATCGTACGTGTCGATCCGACGTGCCACTCGCGACCACCATCGTGTCGGTGATGTCGGTGAGGTCGCGGACATCGAGCACCGTCACGTTCACCGCCTTCAAGTCGTCCAGCGCGCGCTGCACGGCACCGAGCACTCCGCTCACGGCAGCGGGCTGTTTGGCCTTCGGGCGCGTCGTCCGTGTGCCGCTCGCGCTCTTGCGCGAGGCTTTCGCCTTGGCCGCGGTCTTGGCCTTTGCAGGCGTCTTGCGTGCGGTGGTCGTGGACTTGCGCTTGTCGGCGGATCGTTGGGGCATGCTCACCTCGAGGTTGCGGACGGAGTGCGATAACAGCCGGACTGTTCAATGACGGCGCGAACGGCGTCGGGAACGAGGTAACGCGGATCGCGTCCGGCAGCGATCAGTTTGCGTAGCTCGGTGGAAGAGATTTCCAGCTGCGTGACCGCATGGATGTAGATGCAACCGGCGCGAGCCTCGTGCAAATCGTTGATGCGGCCGGTGCCGCGATCCACCAGCAGCTCGCCGAGCGGACCCATGCTGGGTGCGCGCCAGCCCGGTCGATGGGCCACCACGAGATGCGCCAGCTCCAGCAGCTCGCGCCATTGGCGCCATTTCGGCAGGCCGAGGAATGCATCCATCCCCACGATCAAGCACAGCGAGCGTTGAGGATATTCCGCGCGCAATGTGCCAAGGGTGTCCACCGAGTACGAAGGTCCTTCGCGGCGTACTTCGCGATCGTCCACGGTGAAGCCCGGCTGACCTTCGACAGCGGCGCGCACCATCGCCAGACGCAATTCGGCGTCGGCGATCGTCTGATCACGATGCGGAGGATCACCGGCGGGCATGAAACGCATTTCGCTCAGACGCAGCGCCTGCATGAGCTCGAATGCCGTACGCAAGTGCCCAAAGTGAATGGGATCGAACGTGCCGCCGAAGATGCCGATAGGAGACATGAGGGAGAAAGGAGCGGGTGGTGGAGAAAGCGCTACGCAGCGCGCGCGAGACGGACGCCGGCAAGGCGCGCAACCAAAGCTTCCAGTGCCAGCCAGGGATCGAGACGGGGGGCACCTGCGTGGCTACCCATGCCCTTGATGGCTCGATCGCAGGCCTCTGCATCGACGATCAATGCCGCGATGTCCTCGCGCTTCAGGCGTGCCAGCGCCTGCTTCATCGCGGCCTGCCGCGGACGCCAGACGTAAATCGCATTCATGGCGCTATCGGCGCTTTGCCCCGCCCGCATCAAGGCCTCCGCGCGCGCAAGCCACTGCAGATCCTTGTTGAGTGCCCAGAGCACGACCGGCGGTTCGCTACCGTCGGCATGCAGTCCATTGAGAATGTGCAACGCACGTCCCGCCTGACCGCGCATGGCAGCCTCTCCGAGTTGCAGCACGTCATAACGAGCGCTCTCGGCAACGACGTCGAGTGCGGTCTCGAGAGTGACCGGGCCGGGAGGCAGCAACAAGGCAAGTTTCTCCATCTCCTGTTGCGCGGCGAGCAAGTTGCCTTCGGTACGTTCGGCCAGCACTTGCGCGGCGTTCGCGTCGATCTGCAAACCCCGTAGTGCCAAGCGCTCCCGTATCCACGCCGGTAGACGCGGCAACTCCACCGGCCACACTTGCACGAACACACCCTGCTTCTCGATCGCGCTCACCCAACGCGCATTCTGCGTGCGTCCATCGAGCTTGCCGGTGAGCAGCAGAACCAGCGTATCGGGCGCGCGCTCCTCGGCCATCTCCACCAGGACTTTCGTGCCCTGCTCGCCAGGCGCGGCGGAAGGCATGCGCAGCTCCACGATCTTGCGTTCGGAGAACAGTGACAGCGTGCGGCTCGCGGCGCGCAGCTCCGCCCAATCGAAACCGCGCTCGACGAAGTGCAGCTCGCGCTCGGTGAACCCTTCCTTGCGGGCTCGGGCGCGCACTGCGTCGGCGGCCTCGTTCGCCAGCAGGATCTCGTCCCCCGAGATCAGGTAGATCGGGCTCAGGCCCTTGGCCAATTGCGCGGGAAAGTGATCGCCGGACAGTTTCACGGGTGGATAGAGAACACGGTGTGTCGGATGGGCAAAGTATGACAGGAGCCAGGGCTGGCTGGTCGGCTGACCAACGGGCCGGCTGGCCAGAGTGTCCCTCTCTGGCCAGCAAGCCAACCGACCCGTTGGCCAGCTGACCCGCGGTCAGCCGCGAAACCTGTCAGTGGCACAAATCAGCTCGTGGGTATTGCCCGGCTCGAACGCGGAATGGCCGGCGTCCGGGACGACGCGAAAGGAGGCCTCGGGCCAGGCTTGGTGCAGATCCCAGGCCGTCCGCAGCGGACAGACGACGTCGTAGCGTCCCTGCACGATCACGCCCGGAATATGACGAATGCGCTCGACGTTGCGCAGTAGCTGATTCTCGTGTTCCAGGAAGCCTCCGTTGACGAAGTAGTGACACTCGATACGCGCTACGGCGACGGCGAACTCTTCCTCCGACCACTTCTGCACGTTGTCCTCACTCGTGCGCAGGTAGCTGGTCGCCGCCTCCCAGATCGACCAAGCCCGCGCGGCATCGACCATCGTCTTTTGATCGCCGCTCGTGAGTCGGCGATAGAACGCACGGATCAAATCGTGGCGTTCGGCGGGCGGAATCGGCGCGAGGTAGTGCTCCCATCGATCCGGGAACAGCGCACTGGCACCTTCTTGATAGAACCACTCCAGCTCCCAGCGTCGCAGCATGAAAATGCCGCGCAGCACGAGCTCGCTGACGCGGTCCGGATGAGTCTGCGCATACGCGAGCCCCAACGTCGAACCCCACGAGCCGCCGAACACCAACCAGCGCTCGATGCGCAAGTGACGCCGCAACTGCTCGATGTCGGCCACCAAGTGCCACGTCGTGTTGTCTTTCAAACTCGCATGCGGTCGGCTGCGACCACAGCCACGCTGATCGAACAGCACGATGCGATAAGCATCCGGATCGAAGAACGACCGTGCGCGCGCATCGCACCCGGCACCCGGTCCGCCGTGCACGAAGAGCGCGGGCTTGCCGCGAGGATTGCCGCATTCCTCGTAGTAGATTTCGTGCTCTTCCGATACGCGCAACATGCCGTCCGCATAGGGTTTGATGGCGGGATACAAGGTGCGCAGACCGTTGGTGCTCTTGACGGCGGCACGCTTACGTCCGGCAAGTACCGCGTGGCGGGCGTGATCGCGCTGCTTGACGGTGGTCTTCTGGCGCAGCGGACGGCGCAGCGCTTTGCGCTTCCTAGTTGCCATGGCGAACAATCATGGAGTGATCCCGGCTGTGTGGGTGAGCACGGCGACACCTTACACCCGGCAACTCACAGGGCACAGCTCACACGCGCAGACGCCGGGTCATCGCTCCCCGGGCATCGATGATTCCGTTTTGGATCAGCCATTCGCGAGCATCCGCAGCATCCGTTTCGAACCAGGCCGCTGCAGACCCCAGACGGAACGTGTACCCCCACCGATCCATGTCTTCCAGCATGCGCTGCTGACCCACGGCGGCAATGCGGCCAGCCCAGAGGATCTGCAGGTAACACACGCCGTCCTCCTCGCCATGATCGCCGCCGGCATCCCGATGCAGCACATCGCGCCGCGCAGCATCCATGCACACGAAATGACTCGCTTCATGCAGAACCGAATGCACGGGCGTGTCGGCCCGGATGAAGAGCTGTGCACCGACGAGACCGGCCTCGCTATCGCCCCAATACGAACCGGGTATCGGCTCGCTCCCTTCGACGAGACGACACTCGAGCCCCACAGCGCGACATTCGGCGGCCAGGAGCGCGAAGCCGACATCGGCCACGCGCTGAACGGAGGCGTCGGATACGACGCTCTGGTGATTCATGAGCAATGGAGAATGGACGTACGGACGGCGAGCGGTCGAGCGCTCATCCCTCGATGCCGCGTTCGCTTGCGGCGCTGTGGACCTCGCGCCGCAATTGCGTGACCAGGCTCGTCAGCTCCTCAGCCACGGACGCCAGATCGGCTGCGTGTTGGGCCACCAGGCGTTCGATCTGCCCTGCACGCTCGCTGACAGCTTGGAAGCCGAACATCGCCCCGCTGCCATGAATCTTGTGTGCGAGCTGCTCGGTTTGCTTCGCACCGTCGGCATCACCGCCGATACCTTTGCTGACCAATTCCTGCAATTGATCCGCTTCGCGCAGCGTGCGCCGCAGATAGCGATCGCTGATATCGCGCAGCTGCGACAGCATGCTCGGCGGATCAGCCACGCGGCAGCCCCTCCCAGATCGCGTAGACCTGCTCACTCAAGCGCATCGGATCGAAGGGCTTGGGGATGACGGCGATCGCGCCCATCTCGCGAAAGCGAGCGACTTCCTGCGGCATGGCTTTGGCAGTCATGAACACCACCGGGATATGCGCCAGCCGTTCGTCGTTCTGCATGCGTTGCAAGGTCGCGGGGCCATCGAGGCCCGGCATCATCACGTCCAGCAACACGAGATCCGGCTGGATGAGCGGCATGTTGTCCAGCGCGGCAAGACCCGAATCGCAGGTGTGGATTCGCAATGCACCTGCCAGCCCTAAGGACAACTCAACGACCTCGCGGATATCCGGTTCGTCATCCACATACAGCACGGTTTTCAGACGTGCGCGATCCATTACGACTCTCTCCCATTCGCTGTCGTCTCCACGATCTCCCCTTCCCGCGAACGTGTCAATGCACGCACGCTGCGTAACAACTGGTCCACGGAATCGCGGGACTTGACCAGCGCACCTTGCACGAGCTGGGAAATTTCCCGACTTGGCTCGGTCGCACTGTACAAAATCACGGGCGGGGTCCCGCCTTCAGGCTGACGCAAGGCACTGAGCACATTCAGCCCGGAACCATCGGCCAGGCTCACGTCCAGAATGATCAGATCGAACGGTTCCTGCTGCAGCACCTGCTGCGCGACGCTCACCGAATGGGCCGCGACGACATCGGCATCGTCGCTC
>JBEVDW010000036.1:0-9547 GCA_040513115.1 Steroidobacteraceae bacterium
GCCGCCACGAAGTGCCGGTTCCTTGCACTCCAAGGCTCGTTTGGCAGAATAGCGAGCCCCGCCCCAAGGCGGGTTACTACAACTTACATTCTCTAGCTCAGGCTCGGCCTTCGTCCCGGGAGTTCGTCGATGACTTTCGTCGTCACTGAAAGCTGCATCAAGTGCAAATACACTGACTGTGTCGAGGTATGCCCGGTCGATTGCTTCCATGCGGGCCCGAACTTCCTGGTCATCGATCCCGATGAGTGCATCGATTGCACCCTGTGCGAGCCCGAATGCCCGGTCGAGGCCATCTTCTCCGAGGAGGAGATCCCGAACGGACAGGAGCATTTCAAGCAGCTCAATGCCGAGCTGGCCAAGCAGTGGCCGGTGATCACAGAAAAAGAGCCCGCCCCGGCAGACGCCAAGGAGTGGGAAGGCAAGACGGACAAGATCAAGCTGCTGGAGCGTTAGCTCAGCCTTGCTGCTTCAGGACTTCCAGTAACCGATCGGCGGGGATGTAACCGCCGATCTGCTGGCCCGAGTCCGTGAACACGGCGGGCGTCCCCTTCACGCCAAGGCTTTCACCCAGCTCGTATTGAGCTCGAATGGGCGTGCTGCCGCAGTTCTTTTGCGGCGCGACCGACTCGCCGGCCTTGGCGCGGGTCATGGCGTCCTTGCGATCTTTCGCGCACCAGACGGATTCCATCTTGTGCCAGCTCTCGGTACCCGGTCCGCTGCGCGGATAGGCCAGGTAGCGCACACGCACCCCGAGCTTGTTGATCTGCGCCATCTCGCTGTGCAGCTTCTGGCAGTAACCGCAGTCGACATCCGTGAATACGGTCAGCGTGTATTTGTACGACGCAGGCGCAAACACGATCATCTGTTTCTCGTCCAATTGCGCCAGCGCTTTCTTGCGTTCGACCGCTCGCTTCGCTTCGGTGACGTTCACGCGCGTGTCGATGTCCATGATCTGCGCATCGAGCAGGTAGCGGCCGTCGGCACTGATGTACATGACGTCGCCGTTAGCAGTGAACTCGTAGACGCCCGGCACCGGGGAAGGGCCAAGGTCCTGGATCTTCACGCCTGGAAACTTCTCACTCAGGCGGGTACGTAGGGCAGCTGCGGTCTGGTCCGACCCGCTTTTTTCGGCAGCGGGAGGTGCAGCAGTCGCCGTGGCGCACAGAAAGGCCACGGCAGCCAGGACCAAGGGAATTCGCATAGGGGACACACTCCGGATGAGGCTAGCTTCAAGCCTTGCGGGCTTCGACTCGCGCTGGCGAGTCGAGTTCAAGCGTCGCGGCAGTGTAACAAGCTGCGGCTGGTGAAATCAGCCGCGGGGATGGTGCTGAGCGTGGAGTTCCTTCATGCGCTCGCGAGCCACGTGCGTGTAGATCTGTGTCGTCGACAAGTCGCTGTGACCGAGCAACATCTGCACGACGCGCAGGTCGGCACCGTGATTGAGCAGGTGCGTCGCAAACGCGTGCCGCAAGGTGTGCGGCGACAGCTGCTTCTGCACGCCGGCTTTCTGTGCGTAGCGCTTGATGATGTGCCAGAACGCCTGGCGGGTCATGCGCTCGCCGCGTCGGGTGGGGAAGAGATAGTCCGTCTGACGATCGAGCAGGATCTCGAGGCGCGCGCTTTCGAAGAACTTCTGCAACCAGCTCTGGGCTTCCTCGCCGAGCGGGATCAGACGCTCGCGATCGCCTTTACCGACGATGCGCAGCACGCCTTGATTCAAGTTGATCTGGCCGAGGCGCAAATTCACGAGCTCGGACACACGCAGGCCCGTGGCGTACAGCACTTCGAGCATGCAGCGATCGCGATGGCCCAGCGGATCTTCCGTCGCGGGCGCGCTGAGCAACGATTCAACTTCTTCTTCCGTGAGCGACTTGGGCAGCGACCGGCCGATCTTCGGCATCGCGATCTGGCTGGTCGGATCTTCCTTGATGGCGCCTTCGCGCACGAGGTAGCGATAGAAACGGCGGAAGCTGGAGAGCTGCCGTGCCGTGGAACGAGGACGTGCCCCGTTCTCCACGCGCCAGGCGATGAAGCCGAGCAGGTCGGCGCGCTTGGCTGCGCTCATCGACGTGCCCTTGGAATCCAACCAGCGGTCGAGCGCCGTGAGGTCGGCGCGATAGGCAGACAACGTATTCGGTGACAGACCGCGCTCCATCCAGACGGCGTCGAGAAAGCGGTCGATCAGTGCGGCAGACGGACTCGTCGGCGTCTCCTGCGCGCTCTTTGCGTAAACTGTGCCCTTACTTGCTGTGCTCATGTGTTCCGGCGAAGGCCGGCGCTCCTGAAGCTTCGATGCGTGTGCACGCATCGACCTCGTGGTGTGAGGCTGGGCCGCAGTATGCGGATCGGGGTGCGGAGATCGGCGTGACTGTTATCACAGATACCCGGTAGCCATTACATAAAGAGAACCAGTTCACAGAAAGTCGCAGCGCATCGTAAGACCGTTCGACACGCCCAACGCATGAACGAATCGCTGCTCAAACCCGCAGAACGACCCTCTGCACTCGTTTCCTTCTTCCGCTCACTCTACGGCTGCTACGCGATCCTGGTCTTTGTCGTACTTGGCGTCCTGGCGCTGCTGGCCGTCAGCCTCATACCGGGTCTCGGCTTGGCGCGACGGCGTGCGCTTGCCCACCATGCGGCGGCGGGTTTTTTCAAAGTGGCCGGTCTGCCGCTGTCCGTCCGGGGTCTCGAGCATTTGCCAGCGGGGCCCTGTGTGCTCGTGGCCAATCACGCGAGCTATCTCGATGGCGTGGTACTGAAAGCTGCGTTGCCGGCGCGCTTCTGCTTCGTGATCAAGAAGGAATTAGTGAACGTACCGCTCGCGGCTACCTTGCTGCGGCGGATCGGCTCCGAGTTCGTCGATCGCTTCAATCGTCACGCGGGGGCGATGGACGCCCGGCGGCTCATCAAGGCCGCTAGCAAAGGACAGGCACTCGTCTTCTTCCCCGAAGGCACCTTCCACATACAGCCCGGTCTGTCGCACTTCCACAGCGGCGCGTTCGCGACAGCGGCCCGGGCCGGCGTTCCGGTCGTGCCGACTGTGATCCGCGGTACGCGAACCGTGCTGCGTTCGGACCGGCTCTTGCCGCGTCGCCATCCGATCGAGGTGTCCGTCATGCCACCTATTGCCACGATCGATGAGCATGGTCGACCGATCTCGGTCGCAAGCGCGCGCGATCAGGCACGAGAGCAGATCCTGGCACTGCACGACGAACCCGATCTGATGTCCGTCGCCGAGTGAGTTGCGGAACGCCTCTGTCGATCCTCACCGGCTGCTTATAATCGCAGCTCCCGCGCTGCTCGAGGTTGCCGTCGATGGAGCTACTACAAGGACTCAAAAACTCCGGTCACGAGCAGGTCGTGTTCTTCCAGCAGGCCGACAGCGGCTTGCGCTGCATCATCGCTCTGCACAGCACCGTGCTCGGACCGGCGCTCGGCGGGCTGCGCATGTGGCCGTATGCAAGCGAAGCCGATGCATTGCGCGATGTGCTGCGTCACTCGCGGGAGATGACCTACAAGTGCGCGCTCGCCGGCTTGAACCTCGGCGGCGGCAAGGCCGTGTTGCTCGGCAGCCCTGAGCGCGACAAGAACGAAGCCTTGTTCCGCTCGCTCGGTCGCTTTATCGGCTCCCTGGGCGGCCGGTTCATCGTTGCCGAAGACGTGGGCACAACCGTTGCGGACATGGATCTGCTACGTGAAGAGACTCGGCACGTGGTGGGCATGCACCAGTCGAACGGTGGCAGCGGCGATCCGTCGCCCTTCACCGCGCTCGGCACGTTCCATGGCATTCGCGCCTGTCTCGAATTCAAGTTCGGTCACGCCGACTTTGCGCGCGCGAGTTTCGCTGTCCAGGGCGCGGGACATCTGGGCTATCACCTGATCAAACATCTGCGCGCCGCCGGTGCCAAGGTGTTCGTCACCGACATCAACGAACAACGCGTCGAGCAGGTGGTCGATGAGTGCGGCGCTGAAGCCGTGCCGATGTCCGAGATCTATGACGTCGAAGCGACGGTGTTCTCGCCATGCGCGTTGAGCGCCGTCATCAACGAAGACACGCTGCCACGCCTGCGCTGCCAGATCGTTGCCGGCGGTGCGAATCATCAACTCGAATCGGACGAGCTGGGCACGAAGCTGGAACAGCGCGGTATCCTGTATGCACCGGACTACGCCATCAATGCCGGTGGCCTGCTCAACTCGGCCGTTGAACTGGAAGGCTATAGCGAGGAACGCGCTTTGCGCCGCGTTGCTCGTATTCACGAGATCATGGCCCGCATATTGAAGCTCGCGCAGCAAGAACAAATTCCGAGTTGGCAAGCGGCGCGCAAGTTGGCCGAAGAGCGTTTGCACTCGATCGCGCGCGTGAAGTTGCCGTATGTGAGTCGCGCGTAGCGGGTCTGCTGGTCTGTTGGCCAACTGGTCGGTTGGCCAGAGATTCTGCGTCGCTGTTCTGGCCAACCGACAAGAAGACCAGTTGGCCTGTTCGCCTATCGGAGAATTCCATGCCCGATTCCATTGTCATCCTCGCCGCACGCCGCACGCCGATCGGCGCATTTCAAGGTGCATTGAGCTCGTTGAGCGCGCCTGCTCTCGGAGCAGCCGCCATTCGAGCAGCCGTTCAAGACAGCGGTGTCGCAGCAGATCAGTTCGACGAAGTCATCATGGGCTGCGTATTGACGGCGGGTCTCGGCCAGGCGCCCGCACGGCAAGCGGCTCTTGCTGCGGGATTACCTCTGTCGCTGCCCGCCACCACGATCAACAAGATGTGCGGCTCTGCATTGAAAGCCGTCATGCTCGCAAGCGATCAGATTGTTGCGGGCAGCGCGCGTGCCGTTGTCGCGGGCGGGTTGGAATCCATGACGAACGCGCCCTATCTGATCCCCAAGGCACGGCAGGGCCTGCGCATGGGACATGCCGAGCTGCTGGATCACATGATGTATGACGGCCTGCAAAGTCCTTTCGACGGCAAGTCGATGGGAGTCTTCGCCGAAATCACCGCGCAGAAATTCGGTTTCACGCGCGGCGATCAGGATGCCTTCGCGACGCGATCGGTACAGCGTGCCCAAGCCGCGTGCGAAAGCGGCGCGTTCAAAGCGGAGATCACGCCGGTGGTCGTTAAAGACCGCAAGGGCGAACGCACGGTCGCGCAAGATGAAACGCCGTATACGGTCGACATCGCCAAGATCCCTGCGCTCAAACCGGCTTTCGACAAGAACGGCACGGTGACCCCCGCGAGCTCGTCTTCGATTTCCGACGGCGCAGCTGCGTTGATCGTCACGAGCGCATCCTTCGCGCGGCAGCATCGGCTGCAACCCATCGCGCGCATCGTCGCCCATGCGAGTCACGCACAAGCACCCGAGTGGTTCACAACAGCGCCCATCGGCTCGATCGCAGCGGTACTGGAGAAATCAGGATGGAAAGCGGACGACGTTGACCTGTATGAAGTGAACGAAGCATTCGCCTGCGTCACGATGGCAGCAATGCAGGAGCTGAGACTCGATCCTGCCAAGGTCAACGTGCATGGCGGCGCCTGCGCCCTCGGTCATCCGATCGGCGCAACCGGTGCACGCATTGCGACGACGCTCTTGCATGCATTGAAAGCCAAGGGCCTGAAGCGCGGCATCGCATCGCTGTGCATCGGCGGCGGCGAAGCCGCAGCGGTGGCGTTCGAATTGCTCTGATCAGTCAGAACAACCGCCCTGCAGAACATCCGTTCGCCTGTCGCAGGGCTCCCTCGTTTTGCGCCGCACCACAAAGCGGCTACCATCGCCCTCACTCATCTACCGGGGGACGTATGGATCTGCGCGGGAAGGTCGTTGCGATCACGGGCGGCGGACGCGGCATCGGCCGCGCCATGGCACTCGCGTTTGCCGGCAAGGGCGCTCACGTCGCGTTGCTCGACTTGAATGCGCAGGACATGCAGGCGACACAGGCCCAGTGCGAAGCATTGGGCGTGCGCTCTTCGAGCCAGCACTGCAACGTTGCTCGCGAAACCGATGTCGCCACGGCACTGGACAACGTCGTCGCCAGCCTGGGCCGGCTCGATATCCTGATCAACAACGCGGGCATCACCAAGGACGCGTTGCTTATCAAAGTGAAGGACGGGCAGGTCGTAGGCAGGATGACGCTCGAGCAGTTGCAGAACGTCATCGACGTCAATCTCACCGGCGTCTTCCTCTGCACTCGTGAGGCGGCTGCGCGGATGATCCAGCTCGGCAACGGCGGCTGCATCATCAGCATCTCGAGCATTTCGCGTGCCGGCAATGTTGGCCAGAGCAACTACAGCGCAACCAAGGCCGGCGTGGTGGCCATGACCTCCACGTGGGCCAAGGAACTGGCTCGTTACAAGATTCGTACGGGCGCGATCGCACCCGGCTTCACGCGCACGGACATCCTCGACGCGATGAAGCCCGAAATCCTGGATCGCACGTTGGAATCCGTGCCGGCGCGGCGCCTGGCTGAGCCGGCTGAGATGGCGCATGCAGCGCTCTTCATTGCCGAGAACGATTATTTCAGCGGCCGCGTTCTGGAACTCGACGGCGGGCTGAGACTTTGACTGGAACGCTGGGGAACGGTCGAGCTGAAGGAGCTCTCGGGATGCATAAGCGAGCAGTGTTGTATGGATTGCTGACGGCCCTCGCGCTGGCCGGCTGCAAACCCCAAAGCGTGCGCGAGGAACCCGCGCCTCCCGCTCCCACAGCACCTGCTCCCAGCACCTCCCTGAGCGTGCCGATCGATTACTACACATTGTCGAACGGGTTGAAGGTCGTCCTCTCGGAAGACCATTCGGTTCCGATTGCAACCGTCGCTCTGCACTATCGCATCGGCTTCCGCATCGAGCCGCGGGATCGCACCGGCTTCGCCCATTTGTTCGAGCACATGATGTTCCAAGGCTCCGCCAATCTGCCGAAGGGCGAGTTCTTTCGTCTGGTGCAGGGCATGGGCGGATCGTTGAACGGTTCCACGCGCTTCGACTACACGAACTACTACGAGACCTTCCCCGCGAACGCGTTGCAAACGATGTTGTGGGCCGAAGCTGATCGCATGCGCAGTCTCGCGATCACCGAAGAGAATCTCACCAATCAGAAAGGTGTCGTGTCGGAGGAAGTAAAAGTCAACGTCCTGAACCAGCCCTATGGCGGCTTCCCCTGGCTGGATCTGCCGCAGTACGCGAACACGAATTGGTACAACGCGCACAACTTCTACGGCGATCTCGAGCACATCCAGGCGGCAACGCTCGCAGACGTGCGCGCCTTCTTCGACCGCTACTACGCACCCAACAACGCAGCGCTCGTCGTGATCGGCGACTTCGACCGTGTGCAAACCAAAGCGTGGATCGAAAAGTACTTCGGTTCCATTCCGCAACGCGCGCAACCGCCGAGCGTGGACATCAGCGAGCAGCGACAGACCGAGGAACGTCGCAAGACGAAGCCGGCGAAGCTCGAACCGCGTCCCGCCATTGCGATCGGCTATCACACGCCACCGAGATGGAGTCCGGAATACTTCGCGTTCGGCCTGATCGATGAATTGCTGTTACAGGGCGATGACTCGCGCCTGCATCGCGATCTCGTGCAGCGACGCGGTTACACCGATGAGGTATTCGGCGGCATCAACATGCTGGGCAACATGTTCGACTACGACGGACCGATGTTGTGGACCGCAGCGCTCATTCACGATCCGCATGTGACGGATGCGCAGATCATCGCGGCTTTCGATGAGAACATCGAGCGCTTGCGCAACGAGCCGGTCACCGTCGCTGAGCTCGCGCGCGCGCGCATCAAGATTCGCTCTGCGCTCTACGACCTCGTCGGATCCGGATCGCGCATTGGCTTGTCGGGACTGCTCGCCAGCTTCGCGCTGTATGACAACGATCCGACGCTCGTGAATCGCATCGAAGCGGAATTCGCCAAGGTGACTCCCGAGCTGATTCGAAGCACGGCAACCGAATACCTGCGGCAAACCAATCGCACGGTGCTGGTCCTGCAGCCGCAGGCAGTCGCGCAAGGAGACAAGCGATGAACCGCGCATTCACGCTGCTGGCGGCTGCCGCACTGGCTAGCGCATTCGCACTGCCCGCTCGTGCCGAGCGCGAGTCACCTCCGCCGCCGGGCCCGCCCCAACCGTTTGTATTGGCAGATCTGCAAAACGTGGAGTTGCCGAACGGGCTTGCAATCACGTTCATTCCATTCGGCACCGTTCCCAAGGTCACGATCAGTGCCGTCGTGCGCACGGGCGCGCTCAATCAGGGCGGCAAGATCTGGCTGTCCTCGCTCGCGACCGAACTGATGAAGCAAGGTACGCAGCAGCGCAACGCCGAGCAGATCGCCGAATCCGCAGCATTGATGGGCGGCGCACTCGGGGCCCAGGCGGGCGACGATGAAACCTCATTCGGACTCGATGTCCTGAGCGAATCGGCGCCGGATGCCGTGAAGCTTCTGGCGGAGGTCATGTTGCAGCCTGCGCTGCCAGAATCAGAGCTAGCGCGCCTCAAGCAGGATTTTCAACGAACCCTCAGCGTCCAGCTCAGCTCTCCGCAAACGCTTGCTGATGTCGCCTTCTCCAAGCTCCTCTTTCCGAACCATCCCTACGGCGACGAAGTCCCGACGCCCGAGCAGCTGGCCGGATACACGCTCGAAGACGTCCGCCAGTACTACACGGGAAACTTCGGCGCGCAGCGCACGCACATCTACGTTGCGGGCCAATTCGATCGCGCGTTGATCGAAGGCGCGATTCGCGAACAGTTCGGCTCGTGGGCCCGTGGACCCGCTCCTCTCATTGCACCGCCTCAAGCCCCGAATGTGGTCGAAACGAAGCTGATCGACCGCCCCGGTGCACCGCAATCCACGGTGCGGCTGGGCACTCGCGTGATCGACCCGACGCAAGCGGACTTCATGCCGTTGTCGGTCGCCAACACGTTGCTGGGAGGCATTCTGACCTCACGCATCACGATGAACCTGCGCGAACAGAAGGGCTGGGCCTATTCACCGGCCAGTGCGCTGTCGCCCAAGTACCGCACCGGCGTGTGGCTTGAAGCCGCGGATGTGCAAACGGCCAACACGGGGCCATCGCTGAGTGAGATCAAGAAGGAAATCGCACGACTCGCCTCCGAGCCCCCCTCGGCCGTGGAGCTCGACGCCATCAAGCGCTACCGCCACGGTATGTTCGTCCTGAGCAATTCGACGCGCGGCGGCATCATCGGCCAGGTCGCCTTCATGCACCTGCACGGCCTGCCACGCGAGTGGTTGACGACCTTCATCGATCGCCTCTACGCGGTGACCCCCGAGCAGGTTCGAGCCGCGACCCTTGAATACCTCAAGGCCGATCGCATGACAGTCGTGATCGTCGGGGATCTGGCGAAGGTGAAACCGCAGCTGGCGCGAAAATAGCGCCGCTGCTCCATTCGCCGCCAGCGAACCCTGGCTTCGCTCCCAGCACAGGCGCCTTGCGGCGCTCCTGTGCTAAATTTCGAGCCCTTTTTTGCCACTGACCCAACGCCCTCCATGAGCGAAACAGCCATCGAACGCGATGTGATGGAGTACGACGTTGT
>JBEVDW010000037.1:0-2956 GCA_040513115.1 Steroidobacteraceae bacterium
CGGGTAGCGACGTGGAGTTCTGGACCGCCTCGTATGACTACCTGCAGTTCGTGCCGATCTGGCGCAGCTTTACGTTGATGTTCAACATGGAGATTGGCTATGGCCAGGGCCTGGGCGACACGACGGCCATGCCTCCGTATCGCCAATTCTTCGCCGGCGGCCCGGATTCCGTCCGTGGCTACCGCGAAAATCGCCTGGGTCCGCAGGATTTCTACGGCCATCCGTATGGCGGCAATCTGCGGACAGTGGCGCAGACCGAGCTGCTGCTGCCCATGCCTGAAAAATGGCGCAACAGCGCGCGGTTCAGCCTCTTCTACGACATTGGCAACGTGTTCTCGACCGAGGACATCGGCTTCGTCTCCCCGGAAAACGGGCTGCAACCGCGCAAGCCCATCGACTACGACTTCAGCTATCATGACCTCAAATATTCAACGGGCATCGCAGTGCAGTGGATGGCGCCGTTGGGCGTGTTCCGTTTCAGCTACGCGATTCCTTTGAACGCGAAGAAGGGAACAGCCGATCGGTACGGAGATGAGGAAGAAGGCTTCCAGTTCTCGATTGGACAAGCATTCTGACCATCCCGGTCAAATTCATGGGGATCCAACTTTCTAAAGGTCGTGCGGATATGACACGTTTGAGAGCAGCAGTCTTTGCGGCGTGTGCCGCCATCGCGGTGACCATGCCAGTCGTCAGTCACGCCGAAACCAAGATCGCCGTCGTGAACGTGCGTCGGTTGTTGGAGGAATCTCCCCAGGCGAAGCAGGCGATGGCGACGTTGCAGACCGAGTTTGCCACTCGCCAGCGTGAAGTCGCGCAGCTCGAAAAAGACCTGCGCGCCAAGGACGAGAAGTTTCAGCGCGACGGCGCCACGATGACGGAAACCGATCGGCGCAACACCGAGCGCGATCTGCGCGAGGGTCAGCGCGATCTGCAGCGCAAGAGCCAGGAACTGAACGAAGACTTCAACCTGCGGCGCAACGAAGAGATCGGCAAGGTGCAGCGCTCACTGCTGCAGGAAGTGCAGACCTACGCCAAGGCGGGCAACTTCGATCTGGTCGTGGGCGACGGCGTTCTCTATGCCGCGGAAGCGATGGACATCACACCGCAGGTGTTGAGCGCAATGCAGGCGCATCAGAAATCGGCGCCGGCGGCTGCGACGCCGAAGCCTGCAACCCCCGCACCTGCCAAACCGGCCGGTACGACACCGGCGCCTGCGCCGAAGCCGTAACAGGCGCTGCGCGCGGAATCCTTCCGAGCGCGCCGCTGACCCTCAGTGCGCCATGGCGCAGTCCTTCACATTGGGCGACCTGGCGGTGCGCTTCGGCTGCGCGTTGCGCGGTGCTCCTGACGCGCGTGTCGATCATGTGGCGACGCTCGAGCACGCCGATGCTGGCTCGGTGAGCTTCCTTGCCAATCCCAAGTACCGCCGCTATCTGACCACCACACGAGCGGGCCTCGTCATCATCGACGCGAAGAGCGCGGACCAGTGTTCGGCGCCCGTGTTGATAGCAGACAATCCCTATGTCACCTATGCGCGCATCGCGCAGCTGCTTCATCCGTTACCGGAGCCCGATGCCGGTGTGCATGCGAGCGCCGTGGTGCATGAATCTGCTCGCGCGGATCCCACGGCAAGCATCGGTCCCCTCGCAGTCATCGAAGCGGGTGTGATCGTCGGGCCACGTGCGGTCATTGGTCCGGGCTGCGTGGTGTTACGCGGTGCTCGGATCGGAGCTGATTCGCGTCTCATCGCCAACGTGACTCTGTGTGCCGAGGTCAAGGTCGGCGAGCGCTGCACGCTGCATCCTGGCGTCGTGATCGGCGGCGATGGTTTCGGCATTGCTCCTGATCGCGAGGGCTGGGTGAAGGTCCCGCAGGTCGGCAGCGTGCGTATCGGCAATGACGTGGAGATCGGCGCGAACACCACGGTCGATCGCGGTGCCATCGAGGACACTGTGCTCGAAGATGGCGTCAAGCTCGACAACCAGATTCAGATCGGACACAACGTGCGCATCGGTGCGCACACCGTGATGGCCGCGTGCAGCGGCGTCTCGGGCAGCACGACCATCGGTAGCCGCTGCCTGATAGCGGGCCAGGTCGGCTTCTCCGGACATCTGTCGATCTGTGATGACGTCGTGGTTACCGGGCGCACGTTCGTCAACAGCAGCATCCAGAAGCCGGGTACCTATTCCGGCGGACTCACGGCCGAGGAGGCCGGGAGTTTCCGCAGGAACGCCGCGCGCTTCCATCAACTCGATAAACTCGCGCGCACGGTGCGCCAGCTTGCGGCGCAAGCAGGACTTGGCGCGAAGAACTCGCAGGATGACCCATGACCGAATCGCTGCAAATGGACATCAACGCGGTGATGCGTAGACTGCCGCATCGCTATCCCTTCCTCCTGGTGGATCGCGTGCTCGAGTGCGTGCCCGGCAAGACCATCCGCGCGCTGAAGAACGTCACAATCAACGAGCCGTTTTTCCCCGGGCATTTCCCGCATCGGCCCGTAATGCCCGGCGTGATGATCCTGGAAGCGCTGGCGCAGACAGCGGGTATCCTCGCGTTCGTGACCGCCAACGTGTACCCCGATGAGAAAACTCAGCTGTATTTCGTCGGCATCGACAAAGCCCGCTTCCGTCGGCCCGTCGAACCCGGCGATCAGCTGATCATGAAGGCCGAGTTGCAGCGTGCGCTGCGCGGTATCTGGCGCTTCAGCACCGTCGCCGAAGTGAACGATCAAGAGGCGGTGAGCGCCGACGTGATGGTGGCGCCCGGCGTCGTTTAGCGTTCGAACAACAAGCAAAAAAAGCCGCTATCGGTCATGCCCATCCATCCCACCGCAATCGTTTCCCCGCAGGCGGAGCTCGCCTCTGATATCGAAGTGGGGCCCTATGCGGTCATCGGGGCCAGTGTCGAGATCGGTTCAGGCTGCACGGTCGGTCCCCATGTCGTGATACTCGGG
>JBEVDW010000038.1:0-7686 GCA_040513115.1 Steroidobacteraceae bacterium
GCTGGATAGCTTCGATTGAAAAAGAGGCAATGCTGGGGAGGCCAAGTGACTGCAGTACTGATAACGGGCGCCGGCAGCGGCATCGGCCGCGAGCTGGTGAATCGCGCCGTCGCACGCGGGGATCGTGTCATCGCGACCGTGCGCCAGGAAAAGGATCTTCCGAGCTTCGGTAATCACAATAATCTGCGCGTGCTGCTGATGAATGTCGGCTCCACGCAATCCGTGGAAGCGGGATTCGCCGAGCTCGACTCGTGGCTCGCCGGTACGCCGCTCAATGCGGTGATCAACAGCGCCGCCATTTGTCCTTTGGGTGCGCTCGAGATTCAACCCATCGAAGTGATCGAGCAGACGCTCAATACCAACGCCGTTGGTTCGGCCCGCGTTTTGCGGGCATCGCTGCCGAGACTGCGCGGACATGATGGACGCATTGCACTGGTGACTTCGCTCTGGGGGAAGGTGTCCGGGCCGATGCTCTCGGCGTACTGTGCGTCCAAGTTCGCGATCGAGGCCATTGCCGATGCGACGCGTCGCGAAACCAAGGGGCACGGCGTTCACATCATGGTCGTAGAGCCCGGTGTCGTGCGTACCTCCATGGTCGACGGGCAAGTGTCGCAGGCACAGAAAGCGGCCGCCGAGTTTAAGAACGACGCCAATTACGGCGCGCTGTACGCGAAGTACTCGGCGATGATTTCGAGGAATGCCGGCGGTGGGCTGTCAGCCACTGAATGTGCCGCTGCGATCGAGAAAGCGGTGTTCGCTAAGAAACCAAAGACGCGGTATCAGGCGGGCAGCGACTCCAAGGCCATCACGCTCCTCGCACGGCTATTGCCCGATTCCGCGATCGATCGCATGTTCACTGCGATGCTGAAGTAGCACCAGCCCAAGGACTCGAGACCAGCAGGCGCTCCTGCTGGTCCGAGCACCATCGAGGCTACGGAACTGACAGCGGAGTGAATCCGACCGGTGGCGAGGTGGGATTGCCGTAGTAGATCTGATCGGATACGTGCGACACGCCCGGCACTCCCGACCAGAGCCGTGCATCGGCGGTGCTGCGAGCTATCACGAGCACGCGGCGATGACCCAGGTCGGAGAACACCTTTTGCGCGTAGTTCTTGTGCCAGGGCTGCGCACCAAGCTTCGGGTGCTCGATGCTCACGCCATCCACGTACTGCTCGCCTGGCAAGCCGCGGTTGTCGCCTCGATCCCAGACGTTGTTGTTCATGATGATGAACTTGGGATTGATGGCACGACGCGCCTCATCGAGCCGACGCACGAGATCGACGTTGCCATCCGTCCAGGCATTCTTCTCGGAAGACGACCAGCCCTCCCATTGAGCGACCGCACCCCACGGCCGCGCGCCGACGACATCGAGGAACACGCCGTCGACCTTGCCCTCGCGCATCAGGTTCGACACGTACTCGACGACCCACAGAATCCAGGGCGAGCCCGCGCGCAAGTCGGTCATGCGGTTGCCGCCCCATTGCTGGCGTTGACCATAGGTCGGATACGGCCACAACGGCACGGCGCCGTAGTCGTTCATGTAGAACCCCTGGTCGAGTGCGCAAACGGGTTCGTCAGGGCGTTCAGCGGCATTCAGATAGGCGAGCACTTCGGCGCCGTTTGCGCGCGCCGTAGCGAAGACATCGGCGTCGCGATTGCAACGGCCGGCAATCAGCAAGCCGGTCGGCTTGCCATACAGCGATACGTTGGTGAGGCTCGAGTTGAACGCGATCCCTGCAGGGTTCGCGGCGAACGTCGTAGCAGGAACAGCGAAAGTGACGGACAGCAGGCAGCAGAGCGCCGCATAGGCACGTTTGGGGGTCATTGATTTTCCGTGGGTAGAGCTGATCACTGACGTGATCAGGGCAACAACAAACCGGACTTACTTTTTCAGTGGTGTGGGGACCGCTTTTGAAGTGTGTCGGGGACGGATTAGCTCGAAGCGCGAGGACTGTAGCCAGCATTCTCGACTTGAGCAAACTGTCGCGGATGCCTAACGAAAGCCTGCAAAAACAGCTACTTTTGTGGTGCGTAGCTCCACCCGGCGTGGACCGATGAGATACACGTGTGCTCGTTGCGCATTGCTCCGCGAACGCCTTCGATCAAGTCGACCCTGAGAAGGGTGGCGGTTCAATTGCAGGGCGGCGGGAGACAGATCAACGCGCAGGCCCAGAAGACCCGAATTGAATCCGAATGGGATCTCACCTTATCGTGACTGCGAGTCGGAACGCCTGAAGTTGCCTTGCGCTGCGTCATGCGGGTCGGCGCTGTGCGGGTGGCGTTCGCGGGCATCGCGGAGAGGTATCAATATGAAGATCGTCGTGGTGGGGGCCGGACTGTCGGGGCTTACGGCAGCGTATCGCCTCAAGCGCGCGGGTCACGAAGTCCACGTGTTGGAACGCGACCACCGTCCGGGCGGGCGTTGTGCCACCGTGCGGCGCGATGGTTTCATCATCGACACCGGTCCAGAGGTCGTGGCCGGCAGCTACACGCATTACCTGCGCCTGGTGCAAGACGTTGGTTTGGGTGATCGTGTCGTACCATCCAGTCCCGTGGTCGGCACCGTTCGCAACGGACGGGTGATCGATACCGATACGACGAAAACCGTCGGTCTGGCGTTCACGCCGCTGCTGTCGTGGGGAGCCAAGGTGCGGCTCGTCGCAGGACTGCGCAAGGTATGGAAAGTTGCGAGCACGCTCGATGCGTACGCGATGGCCGATTTCGCTGAGCACGATGATCCCCACGTGACAGCCGAGGAAAAATCCCGCTCTCTCTTCGGCGCTGAGGTAACGGACTACCTGATCGATCCGCTGGTCCGCATGATTGGCGGAACCGGGCCGAAGGGCATCTCGCAGTTGCTGATGTTGGGCGGTCTCAACAGCTGGTCGTCGGCACTGTGCAATCTCCTCGGTGGTCTCGACGTGCTGCCGCACGCGCTCGCGCGAGCATTGGATGTGTCGTATGGCGTTCGTGTATCCCACGTCCGCGAGGCTGCGGATGGCGTGAACGTAACCTACGTCGATGGCGACGGCTTGCAACACCAGCGGCAAGCCGACAGATGTGTGCTCGCTTGCCGGCTGGAAGATGGCGCGAACGTTTCCCCCTTCGTTGCCGAGGTCGCCCGCAAGTATCTGAGCGAGCTGAAGGCCGCGCGACTGATCGATGTCAAGGTGGCGTACGCCGCGCCCACGCGGAGCAAGGCCTTCGCCTGCCAAGTACCGAGTATCGAGAATCGCGAGCTGCTCATGTATGCGCTTACTCACAACAAGGCACCCGATCGAGCGCCGCCCAATCACAGTCTGTTCACGCTCTACACCGACGACGGTGTGTTTGACGAGCTTGCACCCCAGAGCGATGACGAGCTGATTACCTGGGCACGCGCGCAGATGGAGCGCTTGTACCCGGAAGTGAAGAATCGATTCCTGTTCGGCCATGTAGGTCGCTACGCGCGTGCGGGTTACCTCGCGACACCGGGCTACTTTCAGCGCACCGCACAGTTGATCGCATCGCTGCCGCAGGACGGCCGCATCCAGATTGCGGGCGATGTATTCGGCGCGGGATCGATGGAAGCGGCCGTGCTATGGGGTGAACGCGCGGCCAGGAACATCGTTACTCCGGCGCAGGCTCCCGGTGAGCGTGCGCCGGAGGTTTCGCGACCGGCGGCTTGAGAGCGCCCTGACCTCTATCTCGCCGCGTGTGCCTGCGTCAGCACCGCACCCACACGGCTCTTCTCCATGCTCGTGTGTTTGTACATCACATACGCGAGCAGGAAGATCTGTAATCCGAACACGCTCGCCGGCACCCAGAACACGATCAGGCCGTTCCACGCGAACGGACCGTGGAAGAAGAAGATGCCCAGGGAGCCGGGAATGAACAGCACGGCGATCCACAGCATCGCGAAGCAGCACCAGCGCGGAAACACAGCTTGCTGCGTCTTATCCATGAAACCGGCTAACGCGACGCAAACGCACTGGATCGCGGCGGGCGAGAAGATCATCACGACTTCGAGCCACGCCATGTCCGAGATCAACTGCACGAGCGCGGGGTCCCGATCGATGCGGAAATACCCACCCGCCCAGAAGATGAAGGGCAGCAGGAACAGCATGCTGTTGACGGTGCCCGCCCCGAAGGACGTGATCGAGAGAAGCGGCATGCCCTGGTCGCGTGTTTCGATCCGGGCGATGTGCCCGGCAATGAGCGCGTTGAAGGGAATCGACAATCCTGCCGCCAGAATGCCGATCGGCATGGCCAGTTTCACCATCGCAAACTGGTCGCGATAGAGATCCATCAACTCGGGGCCTGACAGCGTAGGCGGCGGTGGTGGAATGAAGCCGGCGATTGGAAACAGCGCGGCGAAGAACAAAGAGACGAAGCCGATGCCGCACCAGATGCAGAGCCGCTGATAGCGGGTGACGGACGGGTTGATCATGGAATTGCCCTCGCACAGGGTGGAAGAGATTGAGAGGAAGAATAACGGCAGACGGCGTACTTGGAATCAAACATAGCTGAGTGCCCGTGGTCCGATGGGCGCATTCACGGTGGGCGCCAGCTCGCGAGCGGAACGAGCCTGCGCCGATCGTTCCTTATCGACAGGACGATAGAGCGTGCTTCGCTGCATCGGTTTGCGCCCGAGGTCTTCGATCAAGCGCTCCATCTCGACAGGCGCCAGCTCCTGACCGTGAGCCGCGCCGGCTGCACGGCTGATCGATTCGTTCATCAGCGTGCCGCCGAGATCGTTGGCGCCTGCGGTCAAACAGTGCTGCGCCCACTGGCGGCCGAGCTTGACCCACGAGACCTGGATGTTCCGGATCACCGGATGCAGCACTAGCCGCGCGACCGCATGCATGAGGATCGCTTCACGCAGCGTGGGACCTTTGCGGGCACGGCCGCGAAGGTACATGGGTGCTTCCATGTGGACGAAGGGCAGGGGCACGAACTCCGTGATGCCGTGCGTGCGTTGCTGTAGCGCACGCAGGCGCAACAGATGCCGCGCCCAATGCTCGTAGTGTTCAAGGTGGCCGAACATGATCGTGGAGGTCGTGGGGAGTCCCACGGAATGCGCTGCCGCAATCACTTCGAGCCACTCATCAGTGTTGAGTTTGTCTGGCGCAATCTGTCGACGAATGGAATCGTCGAGGATCTCCGCGGCGGTGCCTGGCAGCGAGCCCAGACCCACACCCTTGAGCTCCAGCAAAAACTCGTGGATCGACAACCCGAGTGTGCTAGCGCCGTGACTCACCTCCAATGGCGAGAACGCATGCACATGAATTCCCGGCGCTGCTTCCTTCGCGGCGCGGCAGATGTCGAGATAGGTCGTTCCCGTGAAGGAAGGATGAATCCCGCCTTGCATGCAGACTTCCGTCCCGCCTCGATCCCATGCTTCACGCACGCGCCGGCGGATCTCGGTCAGCTCGACGAAGTACGGCTTGCCCCGCAGGTCCTCGTGAGTCTTGCCCTTGGAGAACGCGCAGAAGCCGCACTTGTAGAGACAGACGTTCGTGTAGTTGATGTTGCGAACGACCGCATAGGTCACGGTGTTGCCGACAGTCGCGGCACGCAGCGCATCCGCCGCGTCGCACAGCCGTGTGAAGTCTCCACCGCGCGAGGTAAAGAGTGTCGCGATGTCGTTCTCGCGCGGAGCGCCGCCTTCGAGCAGCCCGTCCACGATGCGCGCGATCGCAGTTGCGCTGCGCGGCTGCGGGCGAGCTACGTCACGGATGTCATCGTCGTTTGGTGGCGCTGTCGATCCGGCGATCCAACTGCCCACTCGCGCATAGCCACCTCCGTCGGACAGCCTCAGGACAGGAGTTCTTAGCGGCTGAGCAATCCATCGTTCTGCGTCGAGCACATAGCGCGGATACACGGTGAGCCGCTCCGTGAGCACGCCGCCGGCGCGCGACGTTTCAGCGGCCAGGCAATCCAGATGCGGCCACGGTGCTTCGGGGTTGACGTGATCCGGTGTCACCGGCGAAATGCCGCCCCAATCGTTGATGCCGGCGTGGATCAGATCCGTCAGCACGCCGGTGTACAGATTCGGCGGCGCTTGCAGACTCATCTCGGCACCGAAGATCAGACGAGCCACGCAGATGGTCCAGCACAGCTCATCCATGGAGGGCTCGGGCCAGGCCCGCATCTTGGTGCCGGGCTTGGCGCGAAAGTTCTGGACGATGATTTCCTGGATGTGACCGTGGCGCTCGGCCAGCTCACGCAAGGCCAGCAGCGATTCGATGCGCTCGGTGCGAGTTTCGCCGATGCCGATCAAGATGCCGGTCGTCATCGGCACGCGCGCTTCGCCGGCGAGCCGCAGGGTTTCGAGTCGTCGTGCGGGATGTTTGTCCGGCGAACCGAAGTGCGGACCGCCGCGCTCGCACAGGCGCGCCGCAGCGGACTCGAGCATGATTCCCATCGACGGGGCGACGTTGCGCAGGCGCTCCAGCGATACGGCGTCGAGGAGTCCGGGATTCAAGTGCGGCAGCAACCCTGTTTCGCGCAGTGTCAGCCCGGCAATGTGTTCGAGGTAGTCGAGCGTCGATGAGAAGCCGAGCGCTGCGAGTGCATCGCGTGCAGCCGGATAACGCAGCTCGGGTTGATCGCCCAACGTGAACAGCACTTCCTTGCAGCCTGATGCGGCGCCGCGCCGGGCGATGTCGAGGACATCCTCCGGAGTGAGATAGGGCTTGGCCAGCTTGCGTGGAGTCTGGGCGAACGTGCAGTAATGGCACACGTCGCGGCACAGTTGAGTCAGAGGGACGAACACTTTGCGCGAATAGCTCACTGTGGAGCCCCAGCCCGCATCGCGCAAGGCAGAAGCGACGGGCGCGAGGACGCGCCAATCCGCGATGTCCACGAAGCCCAGCGCTTGAGCGGGCGAGGGACGTTGCGTCAAGCAGGCTTCGATGTCGAAAGCATCCACGTGGTGCATGGCTCTCATGCCGGTATAGGCGGTGACGATTCGAGCGCGCGATGCAGGGCTGGGCCCAAGAGCTTCGGTCGCACACGCGCCAGACGGTCGAGATCTGACGGCACATCGACATCGAATGCCAGCGCTTCCAACTCGATGACCCGGTGAGGTAAGCCGTGCTGCCGGGCGGCAGCGACATGACGTGAAAAGCTGTCCTCTCCGAAGCGCGGCCGTATGACATCCGGGGGCGAACACAGCAGAGCGTTTGTGCCGCTGCGACGCCGGTCGGGTGCCAGAACGACTGCGTGCGGTGCGTCTGCGGCGGCGATGAGCTCTTGAAGTGCACCGGGTGTAAGAAGGGGCAGGTCACCCGCTATCATCAGCAATCCCGGCAACTCCAGCGGCCGTAAGTGCTCGACGACCGCTTCGAATGCGGGCGCCGTTCCAGCATCGTGCGACTGCAGCAAGGCATCGCACCCCAGTCGGCGTGCGAATGCAGCCACTTCGGCGCTCGCGGTTACGACGAGCACCGCATCGATAGCCGCGGTGCCATTCAGTGCGTCGATGACCGTTTGTGCAAGGGCATAGAACAGCTCACGCCGCTGCTCCGGATTCAACACCGACGCCAGCCGAGATTTCGCCGCGTGCGGTGACTTCAATGCCACGACCGCTTGCATGCGACTGGATCCCCCATTGCTCCTGATGTCGGTAGTTTCCGGTGGGTAGCGTGCGGCCGTCTTGAACGAATTCCTGCTCCTTGTAGATTCCTGCTACCTTCTGTTCGG
>JBEVDW010000039.1:0-4308 GCA_040513115.1 Steroidobacteraceae bacterium
GCTTACCTTGGGCGCGGACCCCGACGACTACGATGTGTTTCTCACGATGCTGTCAGTACGCTATTCGTTCGGTCGCACTGCAGCGACCAAAACCGAAGCTGGCGAGCAAGCTGAGGAGGGCAAGAAGTAACCGCGATGCATTCGACCGGCGCCGCGCGCGGGGGGCAGACTCCACTTCCCATGGCCACATTACTCACGTGCTGCGGCAAGCGTAGTGTAAATGATGTGTGGACCACGCAGCGTGCTGTGCCGCGTGAAGGTCTGCACTCGCCGCCTGGGAACCCACACTGACACCGTTGGGAAACACATGGCACAAGAAGGAAACACCGACACCGGCTCAAAACGTCCGAGCCTATGGGCACGACTGTGGAATCGTCCGAAGAGCCGCTGGCTGCTTGGTATTCCAATCGGCGGCTTCCTGATGCTGGTCGTCGGTGCGGTGGCCCTCGGTAGCGTCAACTGGGTCGTGCATGAGACCAGCTCGACGGAGTTCTGCTTCGCGTGCCATTCCCATCAGAACTTCATCAGGCCCGAATACGAGGCCTCGGTTCACTTCAAGAACGGAGCCGGTGTGCGCGCGGGATGCTCCGACTGCCATCTGCCGCACGACAACTGGTTCGAGCTCATGTACACAAAGGTCGTTGTCAGCGCAGACATCATCCCGGAGCTGGCCGGCAAGATCAGCACGGCGGAAAAGTACGAAGCGCATCGCGGCGAGATGGCGCAGACAGTGTGGCGGGAGATGCTTGGCAACGACTCGAGGTTTTGCCGCAGCTGTCATAGCTTTGATGCCATGAACCTTGAAGCGCAGGGCCGCATGCCGAGCCGCAAACACGCCGCGGCCATCAAGTCGGGGCAGACCTGCGTCGAGTGTCATCGTGGGGTGGCCCACAAGCTGCCGGAAAACGAGGAACAGCTCTGGAACGAAGTTCAGGCCAAGTCGGGGCATTGACTCTCGGTTTTCCCCCCTCCAATGTCACAGACGTGCTTGATACGTTGCTCGCCAAACGTAGGTGCAGTTTTGCTGGCAGCCTGAACCAAGCGGGCGGTTGTCTACGGTGATTGGAGTTCGGTAGCAGAATGATGTCGGTTCCCTAATAGAGAGGCACGTGCCATGTCACACCGAATAGGTTCGTATTCGCTTGGCTTATTGCTGGTCGCGTATGCGGCCTGCTCTCATGGTGCCGATGCCGCCGCGGGCAAGGCGCTCCACGACGGAACGTGTGCGAAATGCCACGAACCGGCGGATTGGGAAGGCGAGACTGCGGACTCGCTCAAGACGAAGATCAGTGATGTCGTGGCCGGTAAGACCAAGCACAAGATCCCGCTCAAACTCTCTGAGGCTGAGATTGCCGACATCGCGGCGTACTGGTCGAGTGCCGCCGCTGGCGCCTAATAAGCCAACGTTCAGTCACTGCGGCCGAGATTCCACCGCAGAAGATGTGGAGCTCGATGCTCCGCGTCGCTCGCTCCCGCGAACACAAGTCTTTCCTCAGCGCGGGCTATACATGGAACGGGCCCGTGCGCTGAACGCATCGACCAGCTCACCGCAGCTCTTTTCGAAAGTGCGCGACAACAGCAGGTCGAGCATGGGATTGGCGAATTCGAAACACACGACAAGACCAACCTTGCTGCCGCGATCGCCAATTGGATCAAATGTCCATCGACCCGCGAAAGTCTTGAATGGCCCCTCCACCAACGCGAGGGTGATCTCGCGCGGACGTATGAACACGGTGCGGGTGGTGAACGTCTCCCGCACGACACCGCGATGCATCTCGAGCCGGCCCACCACCAGGTCCGGGCCGCGCTCCAGTATGCGGGTCGATGTCACCCATGGAACGAACTGCGGGTAAAGCTCGAAATCCTCCACGAGTGCGAACATCTGCTCCACCGTGTATGGCACGAGCGCCGTCCTCTTCGTTTCCCTCATGCAGCGAACCTCCGATCACCGACGCTCAGTGCAGCTGAACCACTGATCACGCGTGTACGCTGCGGTCGCACTAGAGCACAGGTATGCAGCGATACATTTACGATCGCCTTTTCTCAGCCGTAGGTCAGCTAAGCAGCTTCGACGATGGCGTCGAGGCTTTCATGGCGATCGATCAGCATCGGCGCGGCGTAGTCGGAGCAATGCGCCATGCGAACGATCCGCTTCGAAGCCCAAGAACGGGATCGAGCAATCGATGAAATACCGAGCCAACACACGCGCAACGAGCGACTTACCAACGCCGCCTTTCTCGCCACCAATCAGATGAATGTTCCCATGATTCCCGTCCCGCAAAAGGCCGGGGACGGTATCACGGCGAACCTCATCGGATGGAGCTATCTCGCGTGCGACTCTCTAGCGCATTGCCTTACCGGCCATGCCCAGAATGTCATCGAGTGCATTGCCATCGCCGTCGAGATCGAACATCGAAGCAAATCCTGACGCCGATGCACCGGGTGCTGCCGTCTTGCCGCCCAGCAGGCTACCCAACACACCGCCGAGACCGCCGCCGGTCGACGCTTGTGTTGCACCATTAGCGTGCTGCTTGGCCATGAAACCGGTGACGAGCATGGCCAGCATCGGCAACATCTTCTTGAGCAGAGCAGGATCAAGACCCGTTTGCGAACCTGCATTCTGTGCCACTGCACGGCTGACGTCTCTGGAGCCGAAGATCTGACCAAGCACGTCGTCGCCTCGATTCGTGTTCGTCGGGTTGGGCGATAGCACGTCATCGAGCAAGCTGCCGCCGCCGAGCTTTCCAAGCAGTCCACCCAGACCTTCGAGCCCGGCCGGTTGCGACTGAGTCTGTTTCTTGAAGCCACCGAGAATCGATGGAAGGAGTGCTGCGGCGCCGCTCGCAGCCTGCGATTCGCTGACACCCAGTTCGCGGGCGATCGACTGGATGCCACCCATCTGAGAAAGGAGGTCGTTGAGTTGCATGTGCGTGCTCCGGTGCGTGAGGGATGTGCTTGGGTTCTGTCGCGAGAGCTGAAGTGAGGTCAGCCTGTGGTTCAGGGGTCGAGACAGTGCAGGCCGGCCATCAGGGCTTCGGGACGAAGGTCTGACGGGAGAGCCGATCGTACGCGTTGCACTCCGCGTGGGTCGACGGGAGAATCACTCACTCATCGCTGCTGCTACAAGAGTCCGGCGAGTCCCCCTCGCCGCCATTCCCATTTCGCTGATCTGCGCGTTGTTCGCCTGCCGCGGGAACGTGACACCGCGTGCCAACGTTGTCTTGCTGACACTCATTCATCAAGGACATATTCCATGGCACGTCGTAATGGCGCTTCCAAGCGCAAGTCTCGCGCTGCTAAGCCGCAGGATGCGGTCACGCTGCTCAAGGGCGATCATCGCGAAGTCGAAGGCTGGTTCCAGGAGTTCGAGAAGGCTCGTAGCGACAAACGCAAGGTCGACCTCGCTACGAGAATCTGCACGGCATTGAAAGTTCACACGCAGATCGAGGAAGAGATCTTCTATCCCGCCTTCATCGAAGCGACGCAGGACGAAGACATGCACCACGAGGCGGTCGTTGAACACGATGGCGCAAAGAAGCTCATTGCGCAGATCGAGGCATCAGGGCCGGACGATGACTACTACGATGCCAAGGTCAAAGTGCTGTCCGAGATGATCAAGCATCACGTCAAGGAAGAGGAACAGCGCGGCGGCATGTTTGCCGAGGCCAAGCAGTCGGATATGGATCTGCAGGCGTTGGGTGAGAGGATGAGCGAGCGCAAGGCGGCGCTGATGAAGCAAGGTCCCGCAGGATCAACAGCCGCCCATAGAACCCGCCAGTCTGCAGATGCACCGCAGCTTCCAAGGTAATGTGAACCGAACGCAGCGAATTCCTTCAGGCGTTTACCCTCACTACTAATTGTCCCCACATGCATCGAGCCGACAAGCTCGATGCATGCGTGGGACTGCCCCTCATCCGCCGAAGCACGGGAGCTCGCTGCTCTCGCGAGCCTCCATTTGGATCGAGCGCATCTGCTGGATCCTTGGCGCTGTTGCCGGTCTGATCTGGCTGGGATCTCTCTGGGATGCATCGGCAGGTCGTCGCGGCGGGATCGAGCAGTTGCACGCGGCCAGCACCATCCCGCGCGCCGAAGCGCAACCGGTGCCCGACGTCAGTGACTGGTCGGCGACGCGCCTCAAGCACTATCGGGAAGCATTGTCGCAGCGGGTCGCGCCACCCGTTGCGGTGCTGCGGATTCACTCGATCGGTCTCGAGATCCCCGTGTTCGCCGACGTGCGCGAGTTGTACCTCAATCGCGGCGCAGGTCTGATCCCCGGCACTCAACCGCCCGGCCTCGGCGGCAATCTCG
>JBEVDW010000040.1:0-9367 GCA_040513115.1 Steroidobacteraceae bacterium
GAATTGACCACCTGCAACAACTTGGTGGTGAGCGATGCGTCGCGCAGGATGACTTGTGTGAGCTGCCGAGTGCTGTGGGTATCCGAGGCGACACTGCGGTTGATGTCGCTGATCGTGGTCGACAGCGTTGGGAAGCCCGAGCAATCGCGCAGGCGCGCGAGCACGGCTTCCAACGGCTGCGTTTCAGAATGAGTGCGCTGAGCGGTGCTCGTCATGTGAGTAGATATCCACGCCGCAGCTCTGTGCGGATCAGGGACCCCTCTTCGTAGACCGAGTGAAGCAGGGATTGGCCCCCTCTTTCGTGATCGGCTGACCACGTCGTTCCTTTAGGAGCCGCCGCGTGCTTGTTGTCCCAGATCAGGCTCGCGGCGCCCGACGGGGTCTGCAGTTATCCCCTTGGTTTGCTGCAACGCCAAGCGGGGGTGTTCATACGTTAAAAAAAGAGAAATAGCGGGCTCGATCATACGAGCCCGCTGCTTTCAGTTCGCCCTCAAGCCTTCTTGGCCACGAAGCGGTGGTCCGGGTTGAGCAACAGGAAATAGACCAAGAATCCAAGTCCCGGGAAGACGATGTAGCTGATGATCCAGACGATGAACTTCGGTTTCCAGCGACGTTCGGGTGGCGTGTCCACGTACATCCAGATGAAAGCGATCAGCGCGATCATCATGAAATCGGTTAGGCCGGCCATGAGCAACGAATTGCCCTTGTGCAGCTCGAAGTACTTGGAGAAGCCGTCCCAGAATCCATACGTGTCGGCGATGCCAGTCCCGGGCGCGAAGGTCCAATATGCCTGCAGGAGTACGAAGGGAATGCCGATGATCCACAGAAAGGCTTTGGTAGCGCTCACGAGAGATCCTCTTGTTGTTGAATAGATCGCGATCGTCGATGCAGTGCGCACATCTTAGCAGTCATGAACCCTCGATCCGTCATGGGCGTTTGTTAACGGTAGCGCTGTTGGCGCATCTCCCGCGGAGTCGTCCCTCATGAACTGGCCAGGTCAGAAGAAGCCCGGTGCGGGCAATGCAGCAGCGCCTGCACGTCCACCGGTTGCGGGCGGTCGAGCTCAAGGCCCGTCTGCCCCGGGACCGGCAGGCAAGCTACCCACGCGTCGCGCGTGGATGGCCTTCTTCGTCATCCTGGTGCTGAACTACCTGCTCATGCGGCTGCTGTTCCCTGCGCCCGACGAAGCCGTCATGGTTCCGTACACGGCGTTCAAAGAGCAGGTAGCGGCGGAGAACGTCGAGGCGATCTACAGCAAGGGCGCGAGCATCGAGGGACGCTTCGTCAAGCCAGTCACCTGGCCGCCGCAGGAAGAGCAGCAAGCCAGCGAGCGTAAGGCGAGCGATGCACCGTGGTCGCGGCTCGTCGGTTCGCCGGCGCCGCGCACAGCGAAAACGTTCACCACCACGTTGCCTGCATTCGTCGATCCGGGTCTCGAGTCGTTTCTGATCTCCAAGCATGTGGAGATCAGCGCGATGCCGATACAGAGCGGCAGCGGATGGTCGACCCTGCTGTTCGGCTTTGGCCCAGCGATTCTCATCATTGCGTTCTATGTGTGGATGTTTCGCCGCGCACAACAAGGCGCCGGCAGCGCGCTCATGGGCATCGGCAAGAGCAAGGCGCGTCGCTATGACCAGGACGCGCAGAGCCGCGTGACCTTCAACGACGTGGCGGGCATCGATGAAGCAGAGAACGAATTGGTGGAGATCGTCGACTTCCTGAAGGACCCTGCGAAGTACACGCGGCTCGGCGGCAGTGCGCCGAAGGGTGTGTTGCTCATCGGTGCACCAGGAACCGGGAAGACGCTGCTGGCCAAAGCCGTTGCAGGCGAGGCGGGCGTACCGTTCTTCTCGATGAGCGCAGCCGAGTTCGTGGAAATGATCGTAGGTGTGGGTGCAGCTCGCGTGCGAGATCTGTTTGCGGAGGCGCGCAAGCATGCGCCGGCGATCATCTTCATCGATGAAATCGATTCGATCGGGCGCGCACGCGGGCCGCTGGCGATCGGCGGATCGAGCGAGCAGGAGCAAACGCTCAATCAGATTCTCACGGAGATGGACGGCTTCTCGGGACGCGAGGGCATCATCGTGCTCGCGGCCACGAACCAGCCGGACGTGCTCGACAAAGCGCTCTTGCGCCCAGGGCGCTTCGATCGACGCGTGATCGTCAACTTGCCGGATAAGCGCGGACGAGAAGCGATCCTCAAGGTGCACACGCGCGGTGTGCCGCTCGCGGACGATGTGAACCTTGGGGAGATTGCCGCTGCGACGCCCGGGTTCACGGGCGCCGATCTCAAGAATGTCGTCAACGAAGCGGCCTTGCTCGCGGCTCGGCGCGATCGCCAAAAGGTTGGGCAGACAGAATTTCTCGATGCGCTAGAAAAAATCGTGCTCGGTCCCGAACGGCCGCTGCTGCTCAGCGCCGAGGACCGCGAGCGCATCGCCTATCACGAGAGCGGGCATGCGATTCTGGGTCTCGTCGTTCCCGGCGCGGATCCGGTTCATCGCGTCACCATCGTGCCGCGCGGTCAGGCGCTGGGTGTGACGTATCAGCGTCCGCAGACCGAGCGTTACAACTATCCGGAAGCGTATCTGCGTGCCCGCATCGTCGGCATGCTCGGCGGGCGCGCCGCCGAGGAGATCGTGTATGGCACGCGAACCACGGGTGCAGAGAGCGATATCGAGCAGGCCACGCATCTGGCGCGCAACATGGTGACCCGCTGGGGCATGAGCGACAAGGTCGGCATGGTGCAGCTCATGCCGCGTCAGAATCCGTACTTGGGTGGCCCGGTCGGCATGAGCGAGAAGCCGTTCAGCGAAGAGACGGCGCGTATCGTGGATGCCGAGATTCAGCGCATCATCAACGACAGTCACGAACTGGCGAAGACCCTGTTGCGCAAGCATCGGCGGCAGCTCGATGCGCTGGTCGCGGCGCTGTTGAAGCGGGAAACGGTGGATGAACGCGAGATCTTGGAGATCACCGGACTCCCGCCGGCGCCTGCGCTCGAAAGCGGGCGTGTAACGGCTGCGGCTACTTCAGCGGCAGAAACACATCCGTGATCGCCTCGTGCTCCGGCACGTCGGGAAAGAACGTGACGCGCTGAAAGTAGATGGGGAACTCGCGTAATTCCTCTCCGCTCTGCGGCAGCCACTGCGAATACAGATAGAACACCGAATCACGCAACGTGTCGTCGGAGCCGACATGCCTCAGCAGCGCGCAGCGGCCAACCGGAATGGTCTTGCTGATCACGCCAAACTCGTTCGGCAGGACTTCCACATCGGTGGCAGCACAGAGGTCCATGCGGTAATTCTCGGGCGCAACACTTTCAGGGTCGTCGTACGCGAGATTGAACGTGGCGCTCACCTGCAGCGGTAACCGGTGCCGTTTGCGCCACGTGATGAAGCGTCGGATGGAGTCGCCGATGCGTGTCGGGTCGCCGCGATGCCCGAGCACGGCAACCTGGGTGGCCGGAAAGGAAATGATGCTCACGTGTTCGGGATGCGCCGCCGGTGACACTTTCCGGAATCGAGCTTGGAAATTGGCGCTGCTCACTGACGAAGTCTCTCCTTGGGTGCGGGTACCCTAGCAACGCTGCCGCGGAAACACCTGACGGAAGTTGCTCATTCGCTCATGCCATGCGCAGCCGGTGTCTTCGACTGTCGAATACCAAGTTGAGCGAGCAATCCCAGGGGAAATGACAATCTAGTGTCACCAGGCGCGGGCGCAGGCTTACCGACAACTTGCGAGATCACGCGCGTCGGTGTGGATGCGATGAGACCAGCCGGTTGCAACAGACCGGCTTGCGCGACAGCGTCGCGCACTTGGGATTCTCATCGTAAGTTGTATGGTGCCCAGGAGAGGACTCGAACCTCCACGGATCGCTCCACTGGTACCTGAAACCAGCGCGTCTACCAGTTCCGCCACCTGGGCAAGGTGTTGCGGGGTGGGACCCCCGCGGAAGGCGCGCCAATGTACCGGCGACCCCTGGGGGTGTCAACGAATAAGAAGGGGGTGCGGGCCGCCACTGGCTTATCCTTGTCGTGAAACCAAGATCGATATCACCTCATGGCCCCGGACGAAGAACCGACAGGGCCCCCGAGCGCGTTCACGGTGAACGCCATCCATACTGGAAACCATGAAAGCAAGAAAGAGAACCTCGACCGAACGTGCGTCGAAGCAACAGGCTCCGGCGTCCGGCCCCGAAGCGCGCGTACTCAAGGCACTGCGCGATACGGGCCGGCCACTACGCTTCGATGAGATCCTCGCGCGAGTACACGCCGGCGAGCCGGACGTGCAGCAGGCAGTGGAGGCACTGATCCATTCGGGCGAGGTGCTTCGCAATCGTCGTGACGAGTACTGCCTGCGCGAAGAACTCGCACTCGTCGTGGGCACCGTCTCCGCACATCGAGACGGTCATGGCCTGGTGTTATCGGACGATCGTTCCAATCCTGTATTCCTGTCGCACCGGCAGATGCTCGAGGTGATGCATGGCGATCGTGTGGCCGTGCGTATCAGCGGTCGCGATAGCCGTGGGCGGCCCGAGGGCACGATCGTCGAAGTACTCGAGCGTCGGACGCAGGAAGTGGTGGGTCGGTTGTATGACGAGGCGGGGATCTGCTTCGTCGTGCCGGACAATCCGCGCATTGCTCATCGAGTTTTGGTGCCGCGCGAGCATCTGATGGGGGCCGTGGCGGGCCAGATCGTGCTCGTGAAGCTGATCGCGCAGCCGTCGCGGACCGCGCAGCCGCTCGGGCATGTCACGCGGATTCTGGGAGAGCATGCGGCGCCTGGAATGGAAACCGAGATCGCCATTCATTCGCATGGGCTGCCGTTCGAGTTTCCAGACGATGCAGTGCATGAGGCGGAGCGCTATGGCGAGTTGGTCAGTGCGGCAGCGAAGCGCAACCGCGAGGACATCCGCGAGTTGCAGCTCGTTACGATCGACGGCGAGGACGCACGCGACTTCGACGACGCCGTATGGTGCGAGCGAGTCCGCGGTGGCTGGCGATTGATCGTTGCGATCGCGGATGTTGCGCATTACGTCGAGCCCGGCTCGGCGTTGGATCGTGAGGCATTGCATCGAGCGACGTCGGTTTACTTTCCCAATCGCGTGCTGCCGATGTTGCCCGAGGCATTGTCGAATGGCCTTTGCTCGCTACGCCCGGAAGTCGACCGGTTGTGTCTCGCGTGCGAGATGCGCGTGAACGAGGAGGGCAAGGTCACGAAGGCGCACTTCTTTGAAGGCGTGATGCGCTCGGCGGCGCGACTGACGTACACCGAAGTGGCTGCGTATCTGACGAATCCCGGTGCGCTTGGAACGGCACGGCTTGCGCCGTTCGGCGAGCGGATCACAGAGCTGCATGCCGTGTTCAAGGCGCTGCATCGCGCACGGCTCCGACGCGGTGCCCTCGATTTCGATGCACCGGAAGTGAAGATCCGCTTCGATGCGGAAGGACGCATCGCGGCGCTCGTCGAGCAGTCGCGCAACGATGCGCATCGCCTGATCGAAGAATGCATGATCGCGGCGAACGTGCAGGCCGCGCGCTTTCTGAAGAAGCACAAGATTCCGACGCTGTATCGCGTGCACGGCGAACCCGAAGCGGATCGGCTCGAGCAACTGCGCACGTTCCTGGCAGGCTTCGGTGTGCACTTGCCGGCGGATCGCGCGCCCACGCCGAAGGAGTTGGCTGCTGTGCTGCACGGGCTCTCGGAGAGTGAGGACGCGTCGCTCATCCAGACAGTCGTGATCCGCTCCATGCCGCAAGCCGTGTACCAACCGAAAAACATTGCCCACTTCGGGTTGGCGCTCAGCGAGTACGTGCACTTCACTTCTCCCATCCGCCGTTATCCGGATCTGGCCGTGCATCGCGGCATCCGACATGTGTTGCGTGGTGGCACAGCGGACGATCTGCGCTGGACGCCGAACATGGAAGTGCTTGGCCAGGACTGCTCATTCAAGGAGCGTCGCGCGGATGAGGCGACGCGCGATGCCATGTCGTGGCTCAAGTGCGAATACATGCAGGACAAGATCGGCGATGAATTCTCGGCCGTCGTTTCGGGCGTGGTGGACTTCGGATTGTTCGTGCAGCTGCAGGGGTTGCAGGTGGATGGCCTGGTGCACGTGAGTGGCTTGGGTGCGGATTATTTTTCGCGTGATCGCTCGGGCTTCCGCATGGTGGGCGCTCGCAGCGGCAAGACCTATCGATTGGGCGATCATCTGCGGGTGCGGTTGATCAATGTGAACATCGATGAGCGCAAGATCGATTTCGAGCTGGCCGAGAAAGGTGCGGAGCAAGCCGTGCGTCATCCATTTCGTCGCCGGCGCGGTGGGCGGTGATGACGCAAGAGGCGCTCGTGTTCGGGTTGCATGCCGTCCGCACGTTATTGCAACGGCATCCGGAGCGCGTCGCTCAGGTGTTGCTGCAGAAGGGGCGTGAAGATCCGCGGGCGACTGAGCTGCTGTCGCTCGCGCATGCGGCGGGTGCGCGGGTGGAGTGGCGCACGGTAGCGGAGTTGGATCGACTCGCGAATGGCGAGCGGCATCAAGGCGCTTGCGCGCAGATGCGAGCCAGCGGGCCGCTGGGGGAGGGCGCGCTCGATGAGTTGCTGGATCGTGCGACGACGGCGCCGCTCATCCTCGTACTCGATGGAGTTCAGGATCCTCACAACCTCGGCGCCTGTTTGCGAACGGCCGATGCGGCCGGAGTCACCGCGGTGGTGGTTCCCAGGGATCGCGCGGCCGGGCTTTCGCCCACAGTGCGGAAGGTCGCTTCGGGCGCAGCTGAGACAGTACCGCTCATTCAAGTCGTCAATCTCGCCCGAACCCTGCGGTGGTTGAAGGAACGAGAGGTATGGCTGGTCGGCACGGAGGGCGAGGCTTCGCAGTCGGTCTACCAGGCGAATCTTCAGGGGCCGTTGGCGGTCGTCATGGGCGCGGAAGGGCAGGGGTTGCGGCGGCTTACGCGGGAGGCGTGCGATGGGCTGGTGAAGATCCCGATGCTGGGCGTGATCGAAAGCCTGAATGTGTCGGTGGCGACGGGGGTGGTGTTGTTCGAAGCGGTAAGGCAGAGGGCGGCTGCGGCGGAACCTCGGTAGAGCCTTGCAAGTAGCGTCTCCTTCCTTGCGGAGCGAAAGCGCAGCGGGGGAGGAGGGACAGGGTGGGGGCAAGTTTGGCACCGAGGCGCGATGAGACGCCCCATCCTGTCCTGACGCGCCACTTCCTCCGGTCATTACCCGGTTGCGCAGGAAGGGACGAATCCACCGGCAGCCCACCAAACCTTCCATTCCCTTCCCCCAAGCCATCCGTTACCATGCGCGCCCCCTGGGCATCCGCTCAGGATTCACTCCTTGCCTTACCGCTTCGACCGGAAGGCTTTACCCATAGGGAGCGCTCGATGCGTCATTACGAGATCGTTTTCCTTGTTCACCCGGATCAGAGTGAACAAGTCCCCGCCATGATCGAACGGTACAAGGGCATGATCGGCACCGGCGGCGGTGCTGTGCATCGCCTGGAAGACTGGGGTCGGCGCCAGCTGACCTACCCGATCACCAAGGTTCATAAAGCACACTACGTGCTGATGAACATCGAATGCGATTCCAAGACATTGTCCGAGCTGACCGGCGCGTTCCGCTTCAGCGATGCAGTATTGCGTCACCTGGTCATCAAGATGGACAAGGCAGTGATCGAACCCTCGCCGATGGCGAAGGGCGAAGAGAACGCCCGCGAGGGTGCCTTCGACGACGACGGTGACGATGAGTCGCCCTCGGCCTCTGCCTCCTAACCCCACGCATTCGGAGAGACACTCATGGCCCGTTTTTTCCGTCGCCGCAAGTTCTGCCGCTTCACTGCCGAAGGCATCGAGCAGATCGACTACAAGGATCTGGGGATCCTGAAGAGCTACATCACCGAGACTGGGAAGATCGTTCCCAGCCGCATCACCGGCACGAAGTCGCACTATCAGCGTCAGTTGGCGCTGGCAGTGAAGCGCGCGCGTTTCCTGGCGCTTCTGCCGTACACGGATCAGCATTGATCGTCTGACTGTTCGAGGCCCGTGCACAGCACGGGCGTAACCACATGCATCGCGCGATTGCCTCATGGTTGACCGCGCATCCCTGGCGAGCCGTCTGGGTGACCGCTGCGCTTGGGGTGTTGTCGCCGGCCGGGCTTTCGCCATTCACCGTCTTCGCCGCGGCGGTGCCCGTGCTGATCGGGTTGGAGCGCGGGCAGCGGTGGATGTTCGCGGCGGCGGCGGCCGGTACGATGACGGCGGTCTGGACGATCGGTTCGATGGGGCAGCCGCTGGCGGTAAATCTGGTCAACATCGGCATTGTGTTCTTCGGTCCCGCGGTGTTGGCCGCCCTGCTGGCGACGACTTCTTCGTTGAACCTTTGCTTTCAGCTGGCGGTGCTGGTCAGTGCACTGAGCATGATCGTGGTGCACGTCGCGCTCGAAGATCCGGTGGGGTTCTGGGTGCCGATGTTCCACTCGGTGATGGACTCGCTGACGAAGGCCGGTTTCAAGTTGCAGGATGATCCCGAGACGGTCACGGCGGCGCTGGCGAAGATCATGTGGGGCGCGCTCGCGGCTCTCACCTTGTGCACGGTGTTGAGTGGGCTGTGGCTGGGGCGCTGGTGGCAATCGCTCTTGCACTCGCCCGGCTCGTTCGGCCGGGAGTATCAAGGGCTGCGCGTAGGCACCATACTCGGGCTGGGCGCGAGCCTGGTGTTGCTGCTGGCGCTGTGGAGCGATTCGGATCTGGTGGGCTCGCTGGTGTGGATTGCATTTGCGGCGCTGTCGCTGCAGGGACTTGCCGCCGCGCATCGCAGCCGTGCCCGGGGGTCGCTCAATAGAGGGTGGCTGGCCGCGATCTATGTATTGTTGATCGTGCCGTTGTCCACGGCAGTGACCGTGCTGGCGCTGGCCGCATGGGGCTTCGCCGACAACTGGACGCGGTCGCGTGCGAATAGTGTTTCGACTTGAGTTTGCAATCGAGCAGGTAAGTTATGGACGTCATTCTTCTAGAGAAAGTGGCCAATCTCGGCAACATCGGCGATCGCGTCAAAGTGAAGTCCGGCTATGGCCGCAATTTCCTGTTGCCGCAGGGCAAGGCGACGATGGCGAGTGCTGACAACATCGCCAAGTTCGAGGCGCGTCGCGCAGAGTTGGAGAAGCAGGCGAACGAGAAGCTCGCCGAAGCCCAGTCTCGCGCCAAGAAACTCGAGGGCTTCAAGCTGACGATCAGCGCGAAGGCGGGCAGCGAGGGCAAGTTGTTCGGTTCCGTCGGCACCTCCGATATCGCAGAAGGTGCAACACGCGCCGGCCAGTCGATGAGCCGCGCCGAAGTGCGGTTGCCGAACGGTCCGATCCGTA
>JBEVDW010000041.1:0-3963 GCA_040513115.1 Steroidobacteraceae bacterium
CCGACCAGATCCATCGATAGGCGACCGAGCCCGTCGTGAAGCCGCCGGTATCGAGCCAGTTCTGTACGCCCGGATCATCGTGCGCTACGACCACGCGCACGTAATCGTCGCGATCGACATGCAGCTGCAAGTCATTCAGCGAGGTCACGCGATTGGATACATCGATCTGCGAAAACCAGGGCAGCGTGTAGGTGTGCAATCCCCAATAGCGCGCCCGCGGCCGTTTGAACTCGACGATGAGCGCCTCATCCTGCTGCAGCCGATAACGCGCGAAGCCGTAGTTGATGGGGCCGCCGCCACCGGGAATGTCGAGCGGCGGAGGAAACGTATTCGCAGGGACCTCATCGATGGCGCGTAGTTGCCACAGGGGGTATGCATAGGGTGCGCTCTGGAGATTGGCGCTGACGTTTTTCAGTTGCCGCTCGAGCGTATCCACGGTGGGCAGCGCGGCCCGATCGAGCTCCCCGCCGATGCGCTCGATGCGCGGTTGCGGCGGCCGGTCCGACGACCAGTCGTGGTAGTACACGCGCAACATCAGCAGAGCTGCATCGCGCGGCAGCGGCACGCAATTGGTTCCCTTCAGTATGTCGCTGAAGGTGATATCGACCTCGCCATTGGCGTTGGTCTGGAAGTCGGCGCGCGAATAGTCACCACAGTTGCGCCAGTTCTGATCGAGCACGCCGATCAGGAAATCGAAGATATCTCGCGCGTCCAGAGTGACTTTGTAGGACTCCCCGCCGCGTACACGTGCCATCAGGTACCAGTTGTCGACATTCGGACCGGTAGGACCCGAGCCGGGTTCGTCGGCGCGCCAGAAGTGCGGGAGCGCAGGGTCGGCGTGCTCCACCTGCCATTCGAGTTGACCGCGCAGCTCGCGAATGAGGTAGCGCAACGTCTCGGCCTCGAGCGCAGGTTGCTCGTCGAGTCCCTCCATCGAGAACATGAGATCGCCGCACTGCTCCAGGCGTCGACAAAAGTCCGCCCACACCTGGGCTGCTGCGGAAGAGCGCGGCTTCAGCGTGGGCGGTGTCGGCACGATGGGCTTGAATTCCACTTGCTTCTTCATGCTGGAACCTCCGATCACCCCAAGGGCAGTACATGCGCTTCGCTGATCCGGTGGCAGCAGCGCTGCCGCGCGCTTGCAGACGCCCCAGATAATACATGTTACTCTTTAGCCGCACAGGCTGAATATCGCCGCATAAGCGCATCGCCCATATGAAGACATTCGACGAATCACGGCGCCGCGCGCTCGCGCTGGGCTTCCAAGCATCTCTTGGCATGCTCGGGCTGGGGCTCGGCCGCGCGGTTCGTGCCGACGCCAACTGCGCCCCGTCTGAAGATGACAGTGGCTTGCGGCAATCACTCAACTACGTCGAGGTTTCGGCGGATCCGAAGCAGACGTGTTCGCAGTGTGCGTTCTTCAGCCCTGGATCCGATACCTGCGGCCAATGCCAGATTCTGATGGGATCCGTGCATTCCCGAGGACATTGCGACTCGTGGAGTGCAAAAGGCTGAAGGCGACTGAGGAGCGTTCCGTTCCATCGAATCGCTCGATCGTGCGCCTGATGTGGAAGCATCCAGGCCGGCGGCACGGATGCTTCGCGAGCCTATCGAGTCCGCTGGTCGTTATCTGCGGCACTCGAAGCTATCGGCCTTTTCCGGATCGCCGCCCTTGTACATTGTCTGTGCCGGATAGGGGCAGAGTGGACGCGTGCGGCCGGGGAACACGCGTTCGTTGCTGGCGATGATGCGGTCGGGTGCCTTGCCTTTTTCCACCCAATCGACGATCGCATCGAGCGTGTTGAAATCGGTCATGCCCGGGCCACCGAAGCAGTGGAGCATCCCCGGGACGATGAACATCCGCGCGAATTCCTGCGTGTTGTCCACGCTGCCGTTCAATGCCACGACCTTGTCGTAATAGTCGATCATGTCGTTGGCGCTCATGATCTGATCGCTGTAGCCGTGATGGAAAAGGATCTTGCCGCCATGCTTGCGGAACGCGCTGAGATCGGGATCGACCGGATGCGTCATGCGAGCCATCTCCGCCGCGCGTGTCTGCCAGCGATCGATGTCGGTGGTGAAAGGATTCTCATCGGGCGCGGGCGGAGTCATGAACAGGACGAACGCGCCGCGGCTGCCTTGCAGGACGGTCTGTCCCGGCATGCCCGTCAGCCGAAACATGCGCCACGTCGGATCCCCGATGCCCGCGTCCCAAGGTACGCCCGGATAAAGCACATTGCCTTTTGAATCGACCGTGGGGGCGACCATGGCCTTGACCATGGTCAGCTTGTCCTGCGACAGGCAGCTTTCGGTCTTGCCAGCGCTGCACAGCAACGTGTTCGGATCGAAGGTGCAGGCCTTCATGTTGTGGATGATGCCGTCCTTGATCCCATCGCCGGTGTCGCATTTCGCAACCACGGCATCCGCGACCAGCTTGAGATCAGCGTCGCTGATCGCCTTTGCGAGATCGGGCATTCCATCCGCTCCCTTGGGAACGAGACGTGCTGCCGCCTGGTAGCGTCCAAACATGGACACGCTGAGATCGGTCAGATGAATCGCCGGCGAGCCCGAGACGATACCGTCGTAGTAGGTGGGGAAGCGCTGCGACATGATCATGCCCTGACGTCCGCCACCCGAGCAGCCGTTGAAGTAGGAGTGATGAGGTGCCTTGTCGTAGTAGGCACTCACCAGCCGCTTCGCCGTCACGGTTACGCGGTCCTGAGCGTTATAGGCGTAGTCGCGCCGCGCTTGCGGATCGAGACCAAAGTCACCGGCTTCACCCGGCTTGCGTGAATCGCGATGGCCGAAGTCCGTCGACACGACTGCGAAGCCACGCTGCAGGGCATTGTCATTCGGGCTGAAGCCGCCCACTGCCGGTGACAGGAAGCCGTCGAGCCCGCCGCCACCCTGCATGAGGAAACGTCCATTCCAACGATCAGGCAAGCGCAGCTCGAACGTGATCTGGTAGGGCTTGCCATCGATACCCGTCCGCTTGGCGATGGCGCCGGAGAGCAGACAGTGCGCAGGCAGCGTCACGGTTGCACCTAGGAACGTCACGACCTTGCTTCCGGCGGCAACAGGGCTCGCGCTTTCGATCACTACGTCGCCGAAGGATTGTCGTGTCATGTCCGCACAGGCGAGCGCGGGGACGACATCGGTCCCCTGTGTCGCAGCGGGAGCGGTGGTTGCGGCACTTGCCGTTACGGTCAATGCGCTGAGCGAGGCCGTGAGGGCGAGCAGGTTTGCATGCTTCATCGTTTGTTTCCTGCGGTTGTTAATGTCATTGATAACGACTTCCCTGGCCGTGGCGCGTCTGGATCGCACCGAGTCGAGGCGTCGTTTCCCATACAGGATCGGAGGGCGTCGACGCGCGGTTGAGCAAGATCTGGCCGACGTGACAGCCGCGCTCGAGCGCCTGATAGTCAGCGCGACTCAAACTCGGCGCACGCTTCGGCACCGCGCGCACTTTTTTTGCCGCGTCCTCGATCCAATTGCTCTGCATCCGATGGCGGGCGCAGTGCCCACGAAATCGCAAGCTTGTAGTACACGTGCTCGCGCATGGAGAGCGCCGTCTCGAGACCGTCGCGATGCAGGTGCACGAACTTGCCGTCTGGAAACAGTTGCTTGATTCCCCGGTGCCCCATGAATGCCGATCTTCTGTGCCGATACGCCGACCCAAACGTAACCCCGGTACTCCTCACCTTCTTGTGGGATCCCGGTTTCGGAATTGGCAGTGACGTTCTGCCAGTTGGCGATGATGACGCCGTTGAATTTCGCCGGATCACGCGGGCGTACCACCAGGAATCGTGTCTTGAACGGCGCCTTCTCGTCCGGCACCAGATTCCAGATGCCATCGTCACCGAGAACGGCGCCAGGCGCCGCGCGATAGGACTGCGCCGTACCTGCGAGGAAGAACTCTTCCATCACGTAGCCGTGAGCATCGACAGCCGCTTGATCGGGCGC
>JBEVDW010000042.1:0-3689 GCA_040513115.1 Steroidobacteraceae bacterium
CTGGCCGCCGCTTTCCGCATAAAACGGCGTGCGATCGAGAATGACCTGCCCTTCCGTGCCTGCCGATAGGGTGTCGACTTGCTGAGTGCCACTCAGCAGTGCGACAACCTTGCTGGTGTCGCGCATCGACTCATAGCCGCTGAATGTGGTGCGTGTATCCAGATTGACTTGAGCACGCAGGTCCACGCCGAAGCGGCTGGCCGCGCGTGCGCGCTCGCGCTGCGCTTCCATCGCAGTTTCGAACCCCGGCTGGTCGATGCTCAAGCCACGCTCGCGCGCGATGTCCGCCGTCAAGTCGACGGGAAAGCCGAACGTGTCGTACAGGCGAAAAACGGTTTCGCCTGCGATCTCGTTGCCCGCGAGATCCTTGATGGCTGCCTCGAGCAGCGACATGCCTTGCGTGAGCGTTTCGGCGAAGCGCTCCTCTTCTTGTTGCAGCACGCGCTCGATGTGCCCGCGCTGGGTCACCAGCTCCGGATACGCGCTGCCCATCTCCTTCTCGAGCACGCCTACCAGCTTGTGAAAGAAGGGTTGCTGCTGACCCAGCTTGTACCCATGGCGAATGGCGCGCCGAATGATCCGGCGCAGAACGTAGCCGCGGCCTTCATTGGATGGCAGCACGCCATCGGCGATCAGGAACGAGCAGGCGCGGATGTGGTCCGCAATCACACGCAGCGAGCTGGAGGACAGATCGCGTGTATTCGTGACTTCAGCCGCGGCACGAATCAGATTGGCGAACAGATCGATCTCGTAGTTCGAGTGCACGCCCTGCATGACTGCCGCCACGCGCTCGAGACCCATGCCCGTGTCGACGGAGGGTTTGGGAAGCGGCGCGAGCTTGCCGTCCGCTGAGCGATCGAACTGCATGAAGACGAGATTCCAGATCTCGATCCAGCGATCGCCGTCTTCATCGGGCGAGCCCGGCGGGCCACCCGGAATGTGCGCGCCATGGTCGTAGAAGATTTCTGTGCAGGGACCGCACGGCCCCGTGTCGCCCATCTGCCAGAAGTTGTCGGAACCGCCGCCCGGCTTGTCGCCGATGCGGACGATACGATCGGGAGCGAGGCCCATGCCTTTGTGCCAGATGTCGTACGCCTCATCGTCGGTCGCGTACACCGTGACCATCAGGCGCGAGGGATCGATCCCCAGCCACTGCTTGCCCGTTACGAATTCCCAGCCAAAGCGGATGGCATCGCGTTTGAAGTAGTCGCCGAAGCTGAAGTTGCCCAGCATTTCGAAGAACGTGTGATGACGCGCCGTATAGCCGACATTCTCGAGGTCGTTGTGCTTGCCACCGGCACGCACGCAGCGTTGCGAACTGGCCGCGCGCGAATAGGGCCGCTTGTCCTTGCCGAGGAACACATCCTTGAACTGCACCATGCCGGCATTGGTGAACAGCAGCGTCGGATCATTGCCGGGCACTAGGGAGCTCGACGGCACGATCTGATGACCCTGCTGCCGGAAGTATTCCAGGAACAACGCGCGTAAATCAGCGCTCGAAAGACGCTTGGAACTGCTCATGCGGTTTAGGGAACCTCTGCACAGGTTCTACGGCGTGCGACGAAGCCGTTTCGTTCACGGCGAGGCGCACCGAGCGCTGCGTACTGTATGTACACGAGCGAGGCTGTAACGAAGTCCGTGGACGAAACGGCTTCGTCCCGATAAAAGGTCTTGATCATTAATGGGTTGCCTCTGTCATCGTCTGCTACCGCGTTGTCAAACCTGCTCCCAGATCCATTAACGTGGGACACATGAGCTGCGTTTTCCTCAGACGATTACAGAGGCAACGCACGTGGCAGAACCTGTGCAGAGGTTCCCTGCTCTGCTGTGGTGATCCGACGGTGATCTACGACCACTCGCTTAGGAACAAGCACGCGCAGCTCGACGCTGCCCGATGACCGTGCTCGGACCGGAGCGCCCCAAGGGACGCGGACTGATGGACCTACGATCCGTCAGTGTCGAGGTCGCGCGGGTCGCGCGCCTCATCGGCGGAGTACTCGGTCAACTCTTCGGACGCGGTAACCCCGCGAAAAGCCGCACGAATCTGATCCGAATCGAAGCCGCGATATTGCAGGAAGCGCCCCTGCTTTGCACGCTCAGGCGCCGTGCGCGGCGGGTTTGCACCGAAGCGTTTACGGCGCACCTCGCGAGCCAACTGCTGCCAGTCCACATCTGCAGCGGCGAGCGCCTGTTCGATGGCTTCGGCGGCAAGGCCGTGCGTTCGCAGCTCGGCCCGAATTCGGCATGGCCCCTGCCCTCGCAATACGTGCTGGCGCACGAAGCTGGCGGCGTAGCGATTGTCGTTGAGCAGGCCCTCGCGCTGCAGTGAGGTCAGAACCTGGCTCACCTGCTCAGCGGGAAACCCTTTCTTCTCGAGCTTCCGTTGTAGCTCCCGCGCGCCATGCTCTTTGCGCGTCAGCGCACGCAAGGCCACGAGGCGCAGCCGCTTGCCCGTTGCGGCTGCGTCCTCGTTGTCGGTGTCAGACAGCCTCACCCTTCACGGCCTCAGCACGCTTGGCCGGCAGAAGCTTCTCGCGCAGCTTGGTTTCGATCTCCCGCGCAATATCGGGATGCTGATCCAGGTAGTTGCGGACATTTTCCTTACCTTGACCGATGCGCTCACCGTTGTAGCTGTACCAGGATCCGGACTTCTCGATGAAGTCGTTGGCGACGCCCATGTCGATGATCTCGCCGACACGGGAGATGCCTGCGCCATACATGATCTCGAACTCGGCCTCGCGAAAGGGTGGCGCGACCTTGTTCTTCACGACCTTCACGCGCGTCATGTTGCCGATGACTTCGTCGCCGTTCTTCAATGCACCGATGCGGCGGATGTCCAGACGCACGGAGGCATAGAATTTCAGCGCGTTGCCGCCCGTCGTCGTTTCCGGGTTGCCGAACATCACGCCGATCTTCATGCGGATCTGGTTGATGAAGATGACGATGGTGTTCGAACGCTTGATGTTGCCGGTGAGCTTGCGCAGTGCCTGCGACATCAACCGCGCCTGCAGGCCGACGTGTGCATCGCCCATCTCGCCTTCGATCTCGGCCTTCGGCGTAAGCGCGGCGACGGAGTCGATCACCACGATATCGACGGCGCTGGAGCGTACGAGCATGTCAGTGATTTCAAGGGCTTGCTCGCCTGTATCCGGTTGCGAGACGAGCAGCTCTTGCACGTTCACGCCAAGCTTTTCCGCATACGAGGGATCGAGCGCGTGCTCGGCATCGACGAACGCGGCCGTGCCGCCCAGGCGCTGAGCTTCGGCGATCACTTGCAACGTGAGCGTCGTCTTACCCGAGGATTCCGGCCCGTAGATCTCGATCACGCGACCGCGCGGCAAGCCACCCACGCCGAGCGCCAGGTCGAGCCCCAGCGAGCCGGTGGAAACCGTCTCCACATCGTAGGATGCGGTCGCGTCGCCCAGACGCATGACCGACCCTTTACCGAATTGCTTTTCGATCTGACCGAGCGCGGCGACCAGCGCCTTCTTGCGGTTCTCTTCCATCTGTGCGACCCCGAAGGTGAGAGTGATGGGCGCAATGTGAGCATTGCGAGCGGCAGGTCGACATTATTTCACAATGAAGGCGCGGCGTTGGATGCGATGACGATGTGTTCGTGCAGATTCGCAGCGGGCACACACCTGTGTTCGCGGAACGCTCTAGTATAGAGCTCGAAATCTGTCGCTAGT
>JBEVDW010000043.1:0-3355 GCA_040513115.1 Steroidobacteraceae bacterium
TCGATCAATAGTTGCAATGTCCCAATGACCAGGTGCGCTTGCTCTTGCGCGAGCTTGTTGGACGGGTCCACGGCAGGCAACACGACGTCTTGCAGTGCCTTGACGGCAGCAGGAAGCAGCAGGCTAGGGCGCAGTTCCATCACAGCACTCCTTCGAGTTGCGTACGCAAATCCTCGAGCATCGGATAAGAGATGCCCGCGAGCCAGGCGACGAGAATATCTTGGTGCGACTTGCCGTTGCGCACGACGCGAACGCCGGAGGCGAGCGTGATCACGGCGGCCTTGTAGCAGCCCAGCAGCGTGTAGTAGCGCAGGAGTTGTGGGTCGACGCTCATTCCAGAGGCTTTCTCATAGCGAGCAAAGAATTCATCGGTCGGCACCAAGCCCCCCACGAGGAACTGACCACGCTCATCGGCATGGCCGAACTGCGTCTTGGAGCACCACGCCAGATCCTCGTGTCGGTCGCCGACGTAGGCGAGCTCCCAGTCGAGCCACGCGGAAATGTTCAGATCGGGTTCGGTGAACAGGAAGTTGCCGACGCGATAGTCACCATGCAGCATCGAGAGCTGGCCGTTGGCAGGAATGTTCTGGCGCAGCCATGCGGCCGCGAGCCCAACGAGCGGAACGTCCTCGTTGACGTCCGCTTCCCACACGCGCGCCCACCAGTTGAGTTGCCACTCGATGGCCTGCTCGTATGAAGCCGGTGTATCGAAGGAGGAGAGGTTGGCACCGCGCCAATCGAACCTGTGCAGCTTGGCAAGGTCCTCCACGAGCTGTTTGCCGAGCGCGGGGCGCACTTCGGGCGGCATGAACGTTCCCACGCCCGTGACCTGACTACTCGAGCGCGTCGGCTTGGCGACACCTTTGGAGAAGCCGTAGATGATGGCCGGATGCGGCAGGTATTCACCGTCCGCATCGACCCAATACGTTCTGGGTACCGGCAGATACCCGTCGAGCGCGCGGATGATCTCGAATTCCCGCAGTCGACTCGTTTCGGTAATGGCTTCACTCGGCTGCATACGCAGCACGAGCGCTGTTGTCGTGCGTCCGAAGCCCGGCTCAGTCCACGTGAGATCGAATGCCATCTGTAGCTTCGAGGCGCCGCCCGACAGCCATCGTGCATTGCTGAGCTCGAAGTCGTCCCCGATCTGTCTTCGCAGCAGCTTCTTCGTTCCTGCCGTTAAGGTCTCCAACGACACCGGCTGGTAAGGTGGGCCGGAACGCCGCTTCAGGCGCCGAGTTTGCACACGATCGATTTCCTGCTCGCACGGATAACGCTTGCGCAGCGATTCGATCCATTCTGGCGTTGGCTTGTTCTTGTTCACGCGCATGCTGATACCCCGGAATGCGTGCTCGTACGACGGCGCGCACCTATTTGTCGACTGCGGCTGCGGCGAGCTGAAAATCGTAGGCCACCATACTATCCATTGCAAGAACCTGATCCGATCATCGGTTTACCAGCTCGGCGGGAGCGGGCAGGTTGGCGTAGTCCGGATCCAGGCCCGATGCCTTGTACCACGCGCGATCGCGTTCCGTTTGCCGCACCCCATAATCCAACACCAAGTCCTCGCACTCTTCGCGGAATTTCGCGCTGCCGTCGACGGCTGAAGCTTTGATGAGGTCGTCGATCCTGACCGCGATGGTTTCGCGACGGCGCGACAACGTATAGGACGGTTCGTGCTGCGCGGAGTCGGCGGTGCTCAGGTGGCTGTCCAGCGCTGCCGCGGCTGCGACTGTTCGCGCTCCACCGTCGGCTGCCCCAATGAGCGCGAATCCGAGACGAGTGAGGTCGAGCAGACAGCCCGCCACATAATCGGTCAGGTACTGCCACTGCCCTCGAATCATCTGCAGATGTCCGATCGCCACCGTCGCTTGCTCGCGCGCCAGCGGGTTGTTTGGATCCACCGCTGGCAGGATCACTTGCTCGATCGCCTTGATCACGCTCTGCAAGCGCACGTCGATATCAGGCGTCATGACTTTTCTGCTCCTTGATCAGCCTAACGATCTCTCCCAGGAACGTATGGCCCAGCGGAACGAGCCACGTCAGCAGCAGGTCTTGATGATTGTTCTGCCGCGAAGCCGCGGCCAAGCTGCTCCCCAGTAGCTGCGTGGCGCACTTGTACGCGCCGAGGATCTCGTAGAACCCGAGCGTTCGCTCGTTCACGCGGCGACTGGTGGCCGCTTCGTACTCAGTCAGAAAATCCTCGCGTGTCATCAGGCCACAGACATGGCTCTTGCCCTTCTCCGGCTCACCCGCGAACAGCCGTTGAATCGTCCATGCGAGCTCCTCATGGAAGTCGCCGATGTGCGCGAGCTCCCAATCGAGAATCGCAGTGAATTCTCCGCTGTCCGCGTCGAACATGAAGTTCCCGGTGCGATAGTCCCCGTGCACCAGCACGGGCTCGTCGCACGCTGGCAGATGTTCGCGCAGCCAATGCTCTGCCATCGTTAGCAACGGATAGGTGTCGATGTGATCTTCGTTCCACACGCGACTCCACCAGTTCACTTGCCACAATGCGGCTTGTGTCGTACCCGCGGAAGGCGCTTCGAAATGCGGCAGCGCCGCGGCGCCCCAGTCGAACTGGTGGATGATGACGAGGTTCTGCACGAATTGTGGCGCGAGTCGCGCACGCCATTCCGAAGTGAACGAAGTGCCCACGCCTGAAACGACGATCTTGTTTTGCACCGGCGGCTTGGTGACGCCGTTCAGGAAGCTGGTCACCACGCCCGGCTGGCCCAAATAGGTGCCGTCCCCGTCGAGGAACCGTACTTCCGGCACGGGAAGTCGTCCTTGCATCGCACGCAGCAACTCGGCTTCGCGGAAGCGACAGGTTTCAACGACGCCTTCCAGCGGGTCCATGCGCAGCACCAGCTTCTCGACCCGTGTGCCGATCCGTGACGTGAAGAGAAACTGCTCCTTCGATGCGCCGCCTGCGAGTCGACCGATCGATTCGATCTGGAAATTGGGTCCGACATGAGCTCGAAGGAGCCGACTCAACTTCTCCATTACAGCGGCATCGCTGAGCGCGCGATACGGACCCTTGTGTCGGCGCGTCAGCTTGTCATCGAGCATCTCGCCGATGCGGGATTCGATCTCGAGATTCCTACTCGGATTCGTCATGTGTTTGGAGCTCTCGGTGTGAGACGCGCCACCAATCTGGCTTGCGCCGAGCGGACCGCAGTTCTCTATTTGGTATGGTACGGTACGACTATACGCCAAGGCGGTACACACATGGCCAGTTCAAGATTAGTGGCACGCAAGGTTCCTGAGCTCGATCCGAGCAACGACGGTCGCCACCCGTTGGCTGACAATCCGTATGCGCGCGAGTCGATTCCGTATGCGCTGGTGCTGGAGA
>JBEVDW010000044.1:0-3419 GCA_040513115.1 Steroidobacteraceae bacterium
CACGATGCTGGCCGCGGCAGAAATGAGCGCGTACTGCGAGGCCGTGTAACGCAGGTCGCACAGCGCTGAGAAGTACGCAACGACTGTGACGCCACCGATGCCGCTGGCAAAGTTTTCGAAGCCGATCGCACCCGCCATGGCCCAGTTGGAGTGACCCGCTGCAGCCAGGCCGGCGAAGCTCAAGTTGGAGACGGCCATGAGCACGAGGCTGACCAATACCGAGCGCGTCATTCCCAAACGCGCGTAGAGCATGCCGCCGACGAAGATGCCGATCAGGTAGGCCCAGAAGCCGAAGCCTACGTCGTACAACGCAATCTCACCGTTGGTGTACTTGAGATCATCGAACAACAGACGAAACGTGAGATTGGCGAGCGTATCGCCGATCTTGTGCAACAGGACGAAGAGCAATACGAGCCATGCGCCACGGCGGCGGAAGAACTCCGCGAGCGGATCCACTATCGAGCGCAAGAGGACGCCCAAGCCTTGCCGCTTGGCGGGCTCGCGATGTCGCGGCGGCTCGCCCATGAACAATCCGGTCAGCATCGCCGGCACGGCGAATGCGGCGCAGGCAATGTATGCCGATTCCCAACCCGCCGTCGAAGCAAGAATGAGCGCCAGAGATCCGGCGGCGACCGAGCCGACGCGCCAGCCATACTGAATCATCCCGGCACCGACACCGAGTTGCCGCGGCTCGAGCAGCTCGATGCGATACGCATCGATCACGATGTCGTACGTCGCACCCGCGATGCCGACGAAGATCGCCGCTTGTGCGGTGGCCATCAAGCTGGCCTTCGGATCGACCAGTCCGAGATTCACGATGGCTGCCAGCGCCAATGCGCCTGCAAACAACAACCACGACACACGCTGGCCCAATCTGCCGAGCACCGGCAACCTGACGCCATCCACCGCCCATGCCCACAGCCACTTGAGGTTGTACACCAGGAACGCGAGTGCAAACGCGGTGACGGCCTTCTTCTCGATACCGTCTTGTGCGAGGCGCGTCGTCAGCGTCGCACCGATCATTGCGTAGGGCGCGCCCGATGAGATGCCGAGAAAAAACGCAGCCAGTGGTGCGGGTTCGGTGTAAGGGCGGACGGATGCGGGCAGGCGTTCACGCCATGTGGAAGGCGGGATCGAGTTGGCGTGTTGGCTCAAGCGTGCTGGTCCATGATGAACGGGATCGCGACTGTGCCACGGGACAATTCGATGCGGCGCATCCTCGCAGATGTGACCTGCGATTGCATTCGCGGTCTGCTGCCTCGGGCGTGTAAAGTGCCGGCCCATCCAAATGCACGGCTTCCGTCTCGAGACCGCATGGCGAACGACGCTTTCATCCGCCTCTGCCTCGACCTCGGCGTACTGCGCTTCGGCGAATTCAAGCTGAAGTCGGGACGCACGAGTCCGTATTTTTTCAACGCGGGCCTGTTCAACACGGGACGCGCGCTGGCCGAGCTCGGACGCTGCTACGCACAGACGATTCAGAGCTCGGGCATCGTGTTCGATCTCTTGTTCGGCCCCGCATACAAGGGCATTCCTCTGGTCGCAGCAACGTCGATTGCGCTCGCAGATCATCATGGTCGCTCGCTGCCCTGGGCGTTCAATCGCAAGGAAGCCAAGGATCACGGCGAGGGCGGCACCATCGTCGGCGCCAATCTCGGCGGCCGGGTGCTCATCGTTGATGACGTCATGACGGCAGGGACGGCGTTGCGAGAATCACTGCAGATCATCGAAACCCATGGCGCCGTCGCCGCCGGCATCGTGATCGCGCTCGATCGCCAGGAGCGCGGTACGGGCGAGCTCTCGGCCGTCCAGGAAGTCCAGACTCGCTATGGCTTGCCCGTGCACAGCATCCTCAAGTTGGCTGATCTGATCTCCTATCTGGAGCAGCAAAGCGATCCGGGACAGCTGGAGGCGATGCACCGCTATCGCGAAGAATACGGCGTCAAAGTGTGACGCAGCCGCTAAGCTTGCGCGCCAGCTTTGGACGGCATGTGCGAGTGACGGCAAAATAGCGGGCGCTTGCGGGGGTATTAATTGATGCGCTCAAGCGTGAGGACTTCGCTCGTGACGATCTTGATGGCCACGATGGCCATCTCTGCGTCCGTGGGCGCGGCGCAGAAATCCGGCTCTGACCGCGCAGAAGCGTTCTACCGTTGCAGGGACGCGAACGGTCAGGTGCACTATGGCGACAGCATGCCGCCAGCGTGCCACGACATGGATACGGAGGTGCTGAACCAGCACGGCATGCTCGTGCGCGAGATCGAGGGTGCGCGCACGCGCCAGGCCCGCGCTGGACGTGAGTCAGCCGAGAAATCCGCGCGCGCACAACGCGAGGCGGAAGCGCAGCGCGACCGCATGCTCATCGATACTTATCTCACGGTTGCCGACATCGAGCGGCTGCGCGATCAGCGGCTGGAGTTGCTGCAGTCGCAGTTCAAGGTCACACAACAGAGCATCGCCAACCTGCAGGAGCGGCAGACGCGCATCCAGACGCAGATCGCGCGCTTCAAGCCCTACAGCAAGGATCCCAACGCACCGCCGCTGCCGGAACACATCGCCGAGGAGATGGTGAACACGGTGAACGGTCTGCAGGTGTATCGGACGACACTCGCCGACAACAAGCGGGATCAGACGGCGCTGCGCGCGGCCTTCGAGCGCGACATCCGCCGCTTCAAAGAGCTGAAGGGAATCCGGTAATCGAAACGAGGGATCGGACTCTGATGTGCAGGACGCACGAATGCCGCGGAGCACAGGACGTGCGAGAGCGGCCCTGGCACGACCCTCGCTCGCCGCCTGCGACGGCGTGATGGCCAGCCAGGTAGCGCTACTTGGTACCGGAGCTGCCGAAGCCACCCGCGCCTCGGCGCGAGGCGACGAACTCATCGACGATCTCGAATTCGACTTGTACGACGGGTACGAGCACCAGTTGCGCGATGCGCTCGCCGGGCTGGACCGTGAACGCGCTCTGACCTCGATTCCAACACGAGACGAAGAGCTGGCCCTGGTAGTCGGAATCGATCAATCCCACGAGATTGCCGAGCACGATGCCGTGCTTGTGACCCAACCCGGAACGCGGCAATACCACGGCCGCAAGGCTCGGATCGCCGATGTGGATGGCCAGGCCCGTGGGAATCAGCTCGCTAGCACCAGGATTCAGGGTCAGCGGTTCCTGCAGCAAGGCACGCAAATCCACGCCGGCGGATCCGTCGGTCGCATACGAGGGCAATGGAAACTCACGGCCGAGGCGCGCATCCAGGATGCGCACTTGCAGAGGCCGGCGTTGGGTCATGCGTGTTGGCTCACGCGTTCCGGAGTCGATGCCGATGCAGGCGTTGACTGGCGTGCACGGTAGCGCTCGGCGATCAACGCGACGAGCTGCTGCGCAAGCTCGATCTTGGAAGTGCGCCCCAGCTGCCGGC
>JBEVDW010000045.1:0-21067 GCA_040513115.1 Steroidobacteraceae bacterium
GGTCACGCGGCCCGATCCTTCGACGTGGCTCGCGACGGTCTCACTGACGAAGTGCGCACTCGCATCTCCATAGAAGCTCATGCCTTGATGCGCATCGTGAAACACGAGTTGTGCGCTGACATCAGCGCCCGGATCACGCAGGCTCCAATGGTGATCGCCGTCATAGCGATAGCTGCACAACCCGCCGCCCACCGTCAGCGAATCAGCGCTGCGATCTGAAGGCTTGAGCGGCAATGCCACATTCGTGTTCTTGTACTGAAATCCAGGCCCCCAAATGTTGAGCCATGCGGTGCCCGTGCCGCCATCCTTGTGCGGCACCTGGCTCACGCGCAAGAACGCATACACCTCCCGCGCAGTGTCCCATACCATCAGCACAAAGCTCTCCTGCCACTGCGGATGCTCGCCGGGTGCGTGCGGACGCTCGTCGTCCGCACCATGGAATCGAATCTGACCGTTGCCGACGACTTTCATCGCATGCCCTCTGCTTCCGCGGCGGCGACGACGCGCTGCGGATCGAAATATTCGGTGTACTCGACGATCTTTGCGTTCCGCACGCGTGCGAGGACGCAGTATTGATTGGCGTAGCGATGACCCGATGCGGTGAGTGCCTCCGAGTGCGCGGTGCCCATGATCAGCTCGGGATCGTCGGTCGTGTGCAGCTCGACATCCAGATACTCGAATTTCTTCAACAGCTCGCCGTACTGTCGCGCCATTTTCAGGCACGTCTCGCGTCCTTCGGTCGCCTTAGGCAGGCCCGGCGGTGCGTAAGGTGTCTTGATGACGAGATCGCTCGAGGTCAGCGTTGCCCACGCGTCGTAATCCGCATCGCCGAGCACTTTCAACCAACGATGCGTGAGCTCCAGTGGACTTGGGGCGCTCATGTGGATCTCCGTTGAGTTGCAGCCATCGCGAGCAACGATCGCAGGCTGCGCATCACGACATTGTCTTCGAGATACGCTCGCGACTGACGATCGTTGATCGCAGCACGCACACCGAGCGCGATCATCACGGCCAGGCGCACGAGCGCGAACATCTCGGCATGCACCAGGTCTTCGAGCTTCCGGCCGGCGAGCTGCGAATACTTCTTCAATGTGTCGTTTCGATCCGGCATCCCGGCCCGCCGCGGCTGGCCGTCGCGTTCGGCGGTCACCTCGGCCTGATAGATGAGATAGAAAAGATCGAATTCGGGCCGTCCGATGGTTGCCAGCTCCCAATCGAGCACGGCCACCGCGCGATGCTCTCTGAAGATCACATTGCCGGGACGTGCATCGCCCCACAGCAGGCTCAAACGCGAAGCCTGAGGCGGTGTGTCTCGCAGCCATTGCAGCCCCTGCTCGATCAAGGGCAGCGCGCCGAGGTCGGCCCACTTGAGCCACCGCTCGAAGAGGGCGAGGTGACTCGCCATGGATTCCTGCATCGTGTCGCCTATCCCGGGCAATTGCGGCAGACCGAGCACACGCCAATTCAACGCATGCAGCTCGACCATTCTCTGCATCACCGCATACCACATCGTCTGCCGACGCTCGATCGGTGCATCGAAGAACAGGCCGTGGCCATGAAATCCCGGCGGCAGGTCCGATGGGATCGCGCCGTCGATGAATTCCATGACGACGAACGGCGCACCGAGTACGGCATTGTCCGGCTCGTACCATCGGACCACCGGCACGGGCACGCGCGTCGCTGCCAACGCACGCATGACGCCGACTTGCATGTCCAGATCGTATTCAGGAAAGAGGCCTCGCCCACCCGGTGCGCGCCGCAAGACCAGACCCTCGGTCTTCAACTCCGGCATGCGATAAGTCAGATCGAAGAGCTTCGTTTCGTTCGACTGTCCCGAGCTGGCCGCTCGAAACGGCGTAACCTGAATGTCATGGGCGTCGGGCAGGCGCTGCTGAATCCACGCGACGAACGGATCTTGTGTCGAGTTCGGCATACCCTCCCCCGCTGCACGATCTCAGGGATACACGCGCTTGGTGGGGCTGATGCGCATCGAGCGCTGCACGCACCCTCTCACCACGCCGACGTCCGTGTCGAACAGCATCGGCTGGTCCATGGACATGAATTCCGCGAGCTGGGGCGCGACGCCGTAGTAGAAATCGAAATCCTCGGTGAACGAGTTGAGCATCTGATTGAACGGCTTGCCGCGCAGCGTGTGCTCTCGATCATCGATCGACACACGGAGCTCGACGGGATCGCGCAGTTGTTCCAACGCGGTCAGGCGCGGCGCTTGGATCAGCTTCGCCTGATGAATCTCTTGACCTGTCATCACGATGGACTGATCGAGAATGCGTTGCGAGTCCGTACCCTGTTTGGCCCACGCTTGATACGTCGCAAATAACTTGCCGTCAGGGAAGAACAGTTGAATCCACGTGTGGCCATCGAAGCCACCGAGGTGACGTGGCCCACGGCTGTGATCGCGAAAGCCAGGACCGTTGAACGCGTATTGCTTGCCGTTGAAGTCAACGGAGCCGCGGCTCGTGTGCCCCTGTTCGTAATGAAACTTGCCGTAGCTGCTGTTGTCCTGCGTGCTCATCATCCACACGGGCGTGTCGCAAGCGAGCACCGTCTCGAAACGCACGGGATACGGCCGCCCTTCCAGGATCGGCTCGCGACGGAAGCTGTCGAAACTGTCATGACGCATCGCACCTTCGAAGCGCAACTGCCAGCGCTTCCCTGGCGCGTCGCACGACGCCCGCAACGCACCGCCAGAGGCTTCCGACGCATTCGCCGCCGGCCCGATGGCTTTGTGCGACAGCAACGTTCCATCCGGCAGATAGATGAACAGCTGTTCACGCCACAGGGCGGGGTTCTTGATCCAGCGGCCGACGAACGCCGTAAAGCCGATCTGCGAGCTGTAGTCGTAGCCGTAGAACGCGTAGTTCTCACTCCAGCTCGCGACGTCCGGCAGTGTTGCGACGGGGTTCTCTTCGGCCTGGCTCAGCGCATAGCTGGGAATCATGTGTCGCTCCTCGGAAGTGACGAGAGCTGGCTGCATCAGCACCGATCGCAGTATCTCCAATAACCGGTGCTACGGAAATGCGTTGGCGAGCTGCGACCGGAAGCCGATCCGGAGGGCATCGAAGACTGGCTCGCCCCGCCCTGAGGACCAGGCGTTTACTTCAAGGCCTCATATCAATAGCCTGGGAGCACCCGCGCTGCACGAGGTTCGTCATGGACTCCATCGATCCCAAGGCGATTCAGGAGTTGCTGGACAAACAGGCCATCACCGAAGCGTTGATGCGGTACAGCCGCGGGATCGACCGTAAGGACTACGATCTGCTCCGGCAGCACGTGTACTGGCCTGAGGCCAAGGACGATCACGTGCTGTACGAGGGCGATGTCGAAGGCATGCTCGCGTTCAGCGAACAGTTCACCCGTGAGATGCCGACGCATCATTTCCTCGGCAACGTGCTCATCGAAATGATCGATGCCACGCATGCGTTCGCGGAGACGTACCACATCGCGTACCACGATACGGCCGAAACTCAGGGTCGCGTGAACCTGGTCCTGGGTGGACGCTATCTCGACATCTTCGAACAGCGCGGCGCGCTGTGGCGCATCCAGCAGCGGACCGTCGTGGTCGACTGGTTCACTCGCACACCGGGAACCGCGGACTGGAACTCCGGGCTGCTGGCCAATATCCGCATGCGGGGGCGCGCCAAGCCAGCCGATCCGTTGTACACGCTCCACCCTCGCGGCTCCAAAGCCTGATCGGTGGAGCTATGGCGCAACACTCCACGCACTTCGTCAAGGCGGGCCAGCCTGACCCGCGCGATGCACCCACGCGCGAATGGATCGAGACGCTACGAGCGCGCTATCCGTGCGAGCGCTATGTGGACCTGGCACTCGTCCGCAAGCTCGAGATCCGCAATACACCGCCGTATCGACCGCTGACGCTGGCCGCGGCCGAAGAGCAGCTGCGCGCGTTCCTGACAGCGACAGTCGAAGGCCCGTTCGAGCTCAGTGATCTGCGTCCGCTGGGCGGCGGTGCGTCGAAAGAGCAGTTTGCGTTCTGGCTCAAGTGGCAGGAGCGCGGTGTCGCGCGTCAAGAGAGACTCGTGCTGCGCATGCAGCCGGCGCAGGCCGTCGTCGAAACGCATCGTCTGCGGGAGTTCCAGATACTCGAAGCCGTGGGCCATGAGATTCCGGTGCCGAAGCCCTATTGGCTCGACACGGAGCCCAGGTTCTTTCAACAACCCGCGCTGATCTACAGCTTCGTCTCGGGTGTAGCGCGTCCGCCCGAGGGCGATGTCCGCTACTCGGCTCGCGGCGGTCTCGGCCCCAAGTGGCGTGCGATTCTCGCGCCTCAGTTCATCGAGTGGTCGGCACGGATTGCCACGTTCGATTACTCGGGCTGCGATCTGTCCGCCTTCGACATCGCTGCGGAAGGTACGAACGAAGCCGTCCTGCAAGTGCTCAACATGTGGGAACGAGCCTGGGACGAAGACCGGCTCGAGGCCGTGCCACTGGTCTCGATCGCAGCGCAATGGCTGCGTGACAACGCGCCGCCGGTCGATCGCGTGTCCATCGTTCACGGCGACTATCGCGTCGGCAACTTCCTCTTCGATCCGAAGGACGGGCACTTCACGGCGATCATGGATTGGGAGCTGGTGCACTTCGCCGATCGACATGAAGACCTCGCGACCATTCTGTTGCCCGCGCTCGGCGAGCGCGACGAGAACGGTGAGTTTCTCGTCAATGGACTGTGCAGCCGCGAGGAATACCTGGCTCGCTATGAAGCCGCGAGCGGCCTGCCGGTGGATCCCAAACGCCTGCGTTATTACGAGATCTACAACTACTTCCGCACGGCATGCATGAATCTCGGCAGCTCGGCGCGTTGCATGGCGACCCAGAAATCGAACCAGGACATCGTGCAGGTGTTCGGCACTGCCGTTGCCAGCGTGATGCTGGCCAATCTCGAAACTGCATTGAGCGCGGAGATTTAGCATGGTCCCCAGCGTGGCTCATCAACTTTCGGCTGTCCTGCGCGCCTTGCAAGACGTCGTCATGCCGGCGCTCGATCCGGAAAACAAGCTCGCGACCCAGCAGGCACACATGTGCGTCACGACGTTGCGGTTGATCGCCGAGCAACACGATCAGACGTATCACCTTGCGCTCACCGAGTTGCGGCTGTTCACGCGTTTCCTCAACGCCGTCACGAGCGGCGATTGCAGCGCCGTCGAGCCGACGTTGCGGGCCCGGTTGCAGAATGCCGTTGCTGACCGCTGGTCGCAGTTCAGTGCGCCGCGACGTGGCGACATCGAAGCGCTCACGCGCGAATTGCGTGAAACGGCCGATGCGTTGGTGACAGCGCCGTCGGTGCGCACGAATGCGGCCCTGCACGATCGTGTGATGGCGGCTGCACGAGATCTGAACCGCGATGAATCCGTGCTGCGTCGTGCATGGCTGGCTGCCATGGGAGCCGACGCGGATGCCAACACCTTACCCACGCTCGCCGAGTTGATCGCGCACACCGAAGTGCGCGTCGACTGAAGCGACCCGAAGCCCACGACATGAGCATCACCACAGACGACGACGGCCCGCATCAACCCTCACCCGGTGAGAGCACGGACTGGCAGGAGAGCCTCGCATTTCATTTCTTCGATCCGCGGCGTCGCATCGGCGGGTTCTTTCATACCGGGCTGCAGCGGCTGATCGATCGCGCGGACATCTGGTCGTGGATCGCGGTGGAAGGTCGCACGGTGCACAACTTTCAGCATCTCGACCTGCGGCTGCCGAAAGAGGATTTCCCACGGTTTCGACTGGGCCCGCTCGGATGCACGACGACCACACCACTCACCGGCCGACACCTCGTCGTCGCCGACGGTGCGACGCAATTGTCGTTGCAGTACGACGCGATCTTTCCGGCGACGCACTACGGTTCGAGTCATTCCGGCAGCGGCAGCGGCCATTTCGCGAAAGGTCATTTCGAGACGCTGGGCCGCGCAGTTGGCGAGCTCAAGCTCGGCAACGAAGTCCTGAAGATCGACGCATTCGCCTTCGACGATCGCTCCTGGGGTGTGCGCGACTGGCGGCACATCCTGACCTATCGCCTGTTTTGGGCGATGTTCGGGCCTGACCTCTACGTCATCATGTACACGACCACGAGTCCGGAGGAAAAGCGTACGTGGGGTTTCGTGTTCGATCGCGGTACCCGCAGCAACATCGTCGACATCGAAATGGAAGTGTCCGTAGCAACCAACGGCGTGTTCGCCAGGCGCTTCGAAGCGCTCTTATGGACTGATACCGGCGGCGCCTACCGCATCAATGGTCAGGCAGACGGCAACCTGGTGGTCACGCAGCGCCACGGCTTCATGGAATCTCCCACGCTCTGCCGCATGGAGATGAATGGGCGCGTCGGCGGTGGTGTGTTGGAGTTCGCCGAATTGAAGCAGCCGACCACGGAGATCAGCGCTCAGTTCGGGTTGATGGAGCACCCGGAGGATGCTGCTGCCAGGCGATGAGTCTCTAGCTCGCGTACGGATCCTTGTCGTCGACGAAGCTCTGCAGCACGTGTGCGACCCGCTCGAGGTAGCGCTGCTTGCCGCGGCCCTTGAGCGAGCTCGGATTGGCGATATTGCGGTGAACGGCGACGCCCGCCATCAGTGCCGCAATGAACTGCGCACGCATTTCGGCATCTGAACCTCCCAGCCACTTGGCGAAGGGACGGATGTAGCGGTTGGAGCTCAGTTTCTTGATGATCTCCACCGAATCCGGCGAGCTTGCAGCCCGCACGGCCAGCAACACCGATTCGATGCCTCGCACCTCCGCCTCCTCGCCCAAGAGCTGCGAGGCAATCCGCATGCCGAAGGTTTCACGCGGACCGCTAGTCAGGTGTTCGTGATGGAACAGCTCCGCTAGCACATCCCGATACAGGTGTTCTTTTGAGCCGAAGTAGCGGTACACCAGCGAAACGTCGGATCCCGCATCGCGGGCGATGTCGCGCAGACCGACGTCGCCGTAGGCATGCTTGGAGAAGTGTTTGATCCCGGCCGTGAGAATGGCCGCCCGGGTTTTTACCGCGTTCCTGGGCCTGGCAGTCCGAGGCTTTGTTGCTTTTTTCGGCATTGTCGATGCTTCATGTGCCCCTGGTAGGGCGTGCATGGTAGCAATCGTCGACCCGCATTACCCGGGAAGGACGCGGGGTGAGCTCTAGATATCGTCGGCCGTCCTGAGGATGGAGACGCGCCGGACGGCTTCGGTATGCGCCGCATGCAGCCGGGGATCGAAGATCTCCTGGCTCAAAGCAATCTCGGTGAAGGACAAGGCGAGTTGCATCAACGTCGCGTCCGGCCCCGCCAGGCTCTCCATGGCAACGGTATTGAGGTGCTTCATGATGGCATCGAAAGCCGGCGCGACCGCGCGATAGAACGTCTCGCGCTCCTCCGGCGTACTGCTGAGCCGGCGCTGGTGGCGCGCCTGCATGGAGGGTAACGCCCACGCGGCCACATACGCCTGCAGGCTCTTGAACTCTTCCGGAAGCACGCTCGACGGATCGTCAGCCACCATGGCCCATCGACTCGCGCACGCGCTGTTCAACGTTGTGATGCAGGTGGCGACACAGCGCTTCGATCTTCGAGAATCTCAGCGACTTCGTGGCACCGGACATCATGCCGGACTGCAGCGTCTGCATCAGTGAAACGTCCTCGGCAACGATGTCCCGGTTGTACGCCGAGGCGTACTCTTGAGCGACCCGTTGTGCGGCTGTCTGCGCGGGTGGGTAGTACAGCGTGGTCGTCCAGATCGTGCGATCAACCGCGACCGGAACCGTTTCGTGAACCGACAGGATGCCTGGAGTGATGTCGATCACGACGTGGGGGAACAGTCCGAACACATCCATCGACCAGGCAGGATCGCGTTCACGCTTCGGTGCTGAAGTCGCCCGTCCCGCGCGTGTTTCGACTGCGCCGTTCGAGATGATCGACCCATACGGCCCGACGGCACGCTCGATGAACGTCGGTGCGTGCTGAAGATTGCCCCAGATGTCCATGAAGCGATGTGGACCGAAGAAGTCGAAACTCAGCGGATGACCCATCGGATTGCCTGGGCCATTGGAACGGTCACCGATCGTGATCCGGTGCGTGTGGAAGACGTGATAGGTCTCCTGGAAGTTATCCAGAATGCACTTCCAGTTGACCGGCAGCTCGGCGCCGAATGTCCAGGCGTTCGTCCAGCCGTTGAACGCATGCTCATTGATGCGCGCGTCGATGCCTGCAAGGAACGTCGCCAGGTCCTGCTCAGGCTTCTCCATCAGATGGATGAACACCAGGCCGGCAGCCGCGCCGGTCTTGACCGGCGTCAAGCCGCAGCGGCTTCTGTCGAGCGAGGGAAAGCCTTCGGCGGCAGGCACTGTCTTCAGCTGGCCGGCCAGGTCGTAACCCCAACCGTGATAAGGGCATGTGAAGCGCGCGGCATTGCCCCTCGTCTCCGCAACCACCCTCGCTGCGCGATGCGCGCACACGTTGTGAAAGGCGCGCAGCACGTTGTCCTTGCCGCGGACGACGAGGATCGACGCGTTGAGCGCGGGAAAGTTCTTGACGATGAAGTCACCCGGCTTGCTGACCTCGGACGCGACGCTGACGAAGAGCCAGCTCTTGCGGAATACGTTGGCCATTTCCGCTGCGAAGAACTTCGGCGAGGTGTAGGCCTCCACCGAGACTGGCTCATCGTCGAGATGGTCAACAGTCGGTATTGCGATCGCCATGGATGCCTGCCTGCTTAGCCGCCTTCGGTTGGGATGCGGCGCGAGGATCGCGCTCGGCATCGGAGAAACTACCCGCGAAACTGTACATGCCCGAGGTCAAGCCGCCATCGATGGTCAGGATCGTGCCGACGATCGGCGCCGCGATGTCCGAGGCCAGATAGAGACACATACCCGCGATCTCATCCGGTGTTATGAGCCGGCCAATCGGCGCGTTGCGCTTGGCGATGTCTTGCGGCGTGACACCATCGACGCAGTTTTCCGCGAAAGCTTCAGTGTCGACATGACCCAAGGCGACACCATTCACCCGGATGCCCGTGTTCGCCAGATCCATGCCTGCCGATTTCGACAGCGCATCGAGCGCGCTCTTCACGACGGAGTACGGTGCCAATAGCGGCACGGCGCGTGTCGCCGCCATGCTCGAGATATTGATCACGACACCGTGCTTGCGCTTCAGCATGCCGCGGCCGAGCTCCTGCATGAGGATCAACGGCGCGAAGAAGCTCACGGCGTAGTTCAGATCCCAGTAGTCGTCGGCCTCTTCGAGCGGACTGTGATATTTCCCTGCTGTCAGCGCCGCATTGTTGATCAGCACGTCGATCTCACCGGCACGCCGGGCCAGGTCACGGACCGCCGGTCGCGTGGCGAGATCCGCCGCCTGGACTTCGCACGAACCGCCTTGAGCCTGGATGTCGGCTTTGACTTTCTGGAGCGCTGCTTCATTTCGCGCCGAGAGCACGACGTGATAACCGTGCTTCGCAAACATCTTCGCCGTCGCGGCGCCGACGCCTCGGCTTGCGCCGGTGATCAATACTCGCTGTTGTCTCGCCATGTGTGCTGGACCTGTAAGGGCTAGCGCGCGGTTTTCCGCTCGAGCTGCTGCGCCGCTTCAACCACGGCGTTGAGCTGTTCATCGAGCGCGGCAGCCATCTGATCGAGATCCTCGAACGTCGCCGACAACCGCAGCTTGCCGTTCGCGTCGTCTTCGATCTCCACGACGAAGTCCCAGGTGTTCGTGTCGGGCCTGGATACGGAAAATCTCTTGAGCGCTGGCATCCCCATTCCCCCTAACCCAACAACAGAGCGATCGTGTTCAGATCATCCACCGCGGTGGCCGCTCGACGAATGATCTCGAGCGACTCTTGCGCGGGTTGCATGTCCGGCTGCAGCGCCCCGAAGCCGATCGTGATGAGCCAGCCGACGAAGGTGTACATCGTCTGACGGCGATAGAGCTCCCAGGCGTCCTGGACTGACGGCGGACGACCTCCTGCTGCTTTCACTTTCTGCAGGTAGAACTCGAGCAGGTCCTTTTCCCACAACTGTCGCTTGTCCACTGGGAGGGACGTGAGCATCGTGTATGCGAAGTCATGACTCCATGCGCCCCGCATGGTGACCTGCCAATCGGCAAGCCCGATCGCACCGGCCGAAGTCTTATAGAAATTGCGCAAGTGTGGATCGCCATGGATATACGTCACCGGCGCGCGCGTACTGAGATCCATCGATTTGCGATACGCGGCGAGCACATCGGCCTTGCGGCCCACCAACTGCGCTGAGACGACCGAGCCACCTCGTTGCAGTCCCAGATCGATGAGCTGCTCGAGCTCCATGCCCTCTTCCAGGTTCTTGCTGAACTGCGCCGGCGTGAGCAGCCAGGTGAATTCGTTCTGCAGTCGGGGGCTCTCCCAGTACTTGCCATGCAGCTCCGCAATGATGGACAACATGCTTTCGATGTCCGAGCGCTCCACGGGCGTGCTCACTTCGAAGAACTTTGCGCCCTTCGTCTTGATGACGTCCTCGAGGATGATCGACTGCCGACACGATCCCGGCTCGAAGTCCGCGCGAATGGGCTTGGGAATTTCGGACTTCAGCGTCGGCTGGATGACGGTGAAGAAGCTGGTCTCGTTACGGCTGATGCCACAGCGCAGCAGGTGCAGGCGCGTGTAGAACCCTTTCGTGCTCTTGTGGAACAGGTCGCGCGGCAGACCCGCTCGATTGCCGGCGTCGTTATACGTGACTGAGAACGCGCAGCGATCCGCGGAGCCAGAGCTTGCAGCACCCAGCGTGATCGACGTGACCTTTGCTGCGGGATGATCCTTGCAAAGAACCGCAGTGAGATATTCCGGTGTCAGTGCCTCCGCCGAGGGCGGCACACGGGACAGGTCCTCTGGCCGTGCCTGACTGACGATCTCCCACGCCACGTTTCTCGCAATGCGATTGATGGCCGTGGCACGGCGCACTTCTTTGTTGATGTCTGTCCACGTTCCCGACATGGTCACCCCCTAGCGCTGATGGTTCGCGGTCAGCCGCCAACCCATGCAGGTGAAGCGAGAAACCAGCATCCTCATTCTGCTGTAGCGGTTCTCCTGACGGGCGGCAGATCGAACGCGGGATTCATCGGCGCGTTCGCGGGCAACCCAAACTCGTTCATGCCAAACGGCAATGCAGCTTTCATTGCACGAGCGTAACCCGGCCTGCTCTCGACACGGCCACGCCACTCGTGAACGTGTGGATAGTCCTCGGAGAAAACCCACACCAGCAGTTTGGACATTCTAATGGCGAAATGCATCTGGATATCCGCGATGCTGAAGTCCTCGCCGCCGAAATAAGCCTTCCGCGACAGGAACTCCTCGATGAAATCGAACACGGCTCGTGGACCGAGCATCTCGTGCGACTCGACCGCACCTGTGCGTCGATGATCGCGATAGCCTTCGGGCATCTGATCCATCTTCACGTTGATGGCGCGTGCCACCATCCAGGCGCTCACGAAGCGATGCATGGCCGACGACTCGGCAAAATGGGTCCACATCACGTGTGCAGGGAAGTCAGGCGAGCTCGGCGCAGGCGCAAGCGATCCTCGGCCGTAACGTGCTTGTAGAACTTCGAGTATCGCACCGGACTCGACGAGCACCTCGTCTCCCAATTTCACCGTCGGTGACATCGGCATCAAGGGATTCACGCGACGGATATCCCACATCGATCCGTCGTGGTCTTCGTGCTTGCACACGAGTTGATAGGGAAGGCCCAGCTCTTCACAGCCCCAGACGATGCGAAAGCCGCGACTGCCAGGTATGTGATAGATGACGACAGGTTGTTCAGATTGATTCGACAGTGTTGTCCCTACTGTCCAAATCGAGCCGACACCTCGACACCGTATTGTCGCGGCTGACCATATTGATTGGAGATGAATCCCAGCCCGGAGGATTCGAGATCCAGCGCGAAGACCTTGTAGTCCTCGTCCAGGAGATTTCGTCCATAGGCGGCGACCTCGTATTTGCCATCAGAGAAGGCCAGCGCGATGCGTCCATTCAACACGCCATAGCTCTTGGCCTCGGTGAACGGCGGATGGAGGTTCTGCATGAAGACGATCTTGTCTTTCCATGAGTAGTCCGCCCGGACCAACAGCCTGCCAACCTCGAGGTTGTTGGTGTATTGAGCGCTCGCACTGGCAGTCCATTTTGGCGAGAGTGGGAACTTCTCATCGCTCCGATCACCGGAGAGGTCTTCGAAGTCCTTGTACTCCGGATCCGTGTATCCTGCGGCTGCAGACAATCGGAAGTTGGTGAACAAGATGGCCTCGGCCTCGACTTCGAAGCCGAAGATGCGAGCCTTCGCAGCATTTTGCACGAGCGTGATCGGCTGATTGGTCTCGGGATTGATCGTGAGCAGCGTGCTCTGAATGTCTTCGTAGTCGCTGTAGAAGATCGCCGTGTTGAACCGCGCACGATCCTCGAACAGCTGCGACTTGAAGCCGACTTCGTAGTCAGTCACGGTTTCCGGGCCGAAACTGCCACCGTCTTCCTGGTCCGCTCCTTGACGCGAATTGAAACCGCCCGCCCGGAAGCCGCGTGCGGTCTTCGCATAGATCATCATGTCAGGCGTCAGCTTGTAGTCGACACTGAACGTATAGTTCGTCGCGCTGTCCTTGCGCTTGAATTTCGGCGATACGCACTGCTCGAGATCTGATTCCGGCGTGAGCGCAGGATCGCAATTTGGGTTCGTCGGATCGAGGATCTCCTGGTACTGCCGCTTGTGTCGACGATCGACCGAATAGCGCAGCCCTAATGTCACGGAGAGCTCGGGCGTGACTTTGAAGGTGCCTTGGGAATACGCCGCCTCCGAGCTGTTCTCCACGTCACTGCCCTGCACTCGCAGCGTTCTGAATTGCGGCAGCACGAACGGCACGACGATACCCGCGAGATCATCGTAGCCATCTTCGGTGAAATAGAACGCACCGACTGTCCAGGCCAAACGATCGTCGTACGCATTGCCGCTCGCCTGTAGCTCGCCGGACCACTGATCGACCGTGCTGGCGATGATGGGGACGTCGAAGATCTGATACGGCGTGCCGTCGTTGTCGACGGCGGATCGGGTTCTGACCTTCCGATACGCACCGATGCCCTTCAGTGTGCCCCATGCCGTATCGAGCGTCGCAGTGCCCGAGTAGGTCTGCGTCGTGGTGTCCGTCTTCGGCTTCTGATTCAGGGCAAGATCGTAGATTCGTCCATCGGCATATTGGGTCCCGTCATCCGTAAATCCAGATTCCAACAATGCCTCCAACTGGGCCGCGCCAAATGGATCGAAGACTCCCGGAATGAATGGTGTGATCGAGACCAGTTTGTTCGCAGGCCCGACGCCGTCGTAGTCGAAGTACTCCGCACTGAAGAGAACCCGCAGCTTCTCAACGGGCGTCCAAAGCACTTTGCCGCGGCCGATCCATTGATCGCTCGACAGCATGTCTTTGCCTGTGAACTCGTTGTCGACCCAACCGCCATTCTCCTGATGACCCACGGCCAGGCGCGCCGCGAGCTGGTCGTCGATGAGCGGCAGATTGCCGACGGCGTTGAAATCGAACTCTTCCTGATTGCCGTACGAAGCCGTCAGCGAGCCATTGAAGCTGTCGAACGTGGGATCCTGCGTCACGATGTTGATCGCGCCACCCGTCGTGTTGCGGCCGAACAGGGTCCCCTGCGGTCCTTTGAGAACCTCGACGCGAGCTATGTCGAGCAAGGAGGCATTGCTGCCATAAGCACGGGCCCAGTACACGCCGTCGACGTACATGCCCACAGAGGGGTCGATCGCGGCCGTCGTATCGTTCTGCACCTGACCGCGAATGGTGTAAGTCGGTGCGGTGAGATTCCCAGACGATGCCTGAATCGAGATGTTCGGCACGGTGAGCGCGATGTCACGCACCTCGCGCGCGTTCTGGTTCGCAAGCTCACTGCCGGACAGCGCTGTCACCGAGATCGGAACGCTCTGGATGTTCTCGACTCGCTTACGCGCCGTGACGATCACCTCTTCGAGTCCTGTCGAGCTTCCTTGAACCGTCTGCGCATTCGCATGCGTCTGGACCATCGTCAACGTGAGCCCGTACACGAAACATGTCATGTACTTCATAACCCACCCCCTCGACCTAGTTATTGTCAGTTGTTACAAACCAATCGACTGACACTAAGCTAGCCCGAGTCGGCTCCCAATTCAACGTCTGTTGAACTGGATTGACCCGACATCGGCCATAGTTATACTCGGTGCATCTTTCCTTGCGCCCGCCCGTTTGGCGCATACGTACTTTCCAGCCGCTGTTTCAGATCACTACCGCCCTCTCACGGAATCAATTGTTCTAAGAGGAGAATGAAAGTGGCTACGAACGATGTCGAAGCAAAGGTTCGACGCCCCAGCACTACGGCGAAGCCGATTGTGTGCATCACGGCCGATTGCCATATCGGCACCTTTCTCATGGACTGGTCCGATTACCTCGAGCCGCGATTTCGCGAGGAATACCAGCGTGGCCGCGATTTCCTGATGTCCTTCGCCAAGCCGGGGGAAACACCGGACTTGAGCAAGCTCTTCGAAACCGTGATGCCGGGAGTCGACCGATTCAATCCGATCGCCGAGATCCTGCGTCCCGACGTGGTGAAGCGCCAACATGAAGAGCGCAAGGCGTTCCTCATGAAGCACTTCGGCGATCCCGGCGACCTTGCATTGCTGTCCACCGGCGGTGAGGGCAATCCCGATCGACAGCTCAAAGAGCTCGAAGCGGACGGCACGGTCGGTGGCATCTGTCTGCCGCAGACAGGACCTTTCACGTTCGGAAAACTGACGCCCGAGCTGGCCAAGGCAAATGCCGAAGCCGTAAACCGCTGGTCTTGCGATTTCGTGGCCCAGCATCCCGACCGTCATGCGGGTGTAATCACCGTGTCACTGGAAGCCGGCGTAGACGTCGCTGTGCAGCAAATCCGTGAAGGTCACAGCAAGGGTCTGCGCGGCGGCGTCGTGCTGGACAACAATCCAGAGCTGAAGGGACTGCCGCTCTACAACGCGCGCTTCTGGGAACCCATCTGGGCTGTCTGTGCAGAGCTCGGTGTCGTCGTCATCCTCCACGCCGGTGCAGGTCATCCAGTACCGGAAGCCGGGGGCGAGATTCTGTGGTCGATCGATACGCGCTGGTTCACCGAGCGCCCGCTGCGCTATCTCATCGTCGGCGGTGTGTTCGAGCGCCACCCGAATCTGAAAGTGATCTTCATCGAAACGAACGCCGCATGGGCTGTGGAAGAGCTCGCGATGCTCGATGCCGTCTGCGGCGGCGATTGGCGCAAGTTCGATATGCAGCACCGTCGCTTCATTCACTTCCACGGCACGCACGACATCCGCGAGGAAGACCGTGTCGTTGCCAGCCTCAAGCGAGCCAAGACCGCGCTGAAGAAGCTCCCCAGTGAGTATTTCGCATCCAACGTCTGGCTTTCGATCACAGCCAACGTGGACGACTGGGCCGCTCGCGAGACGTTGGGAACACACAAGCTGCTGTGGGGATCGGACTATCCCCACAACGAATCGACCTGGCCGAACAGCATGCACGAAGTGAACAAGACCATCCGGATGTTGGACGTGCCGGATAGCGACGTTCGTCGCCTGATGGGCGGCAATGCCGCAGAGCTGTGGGGCTTCGATTTACAGAAGTTGGAGCCCGTTGCGAACCGCGTCGGCCCCGTCTTCAACTGACGGATCATCACACCCGTTCGGCTGCTTCCGCAGCTGAACGGGTACTGCTCAATCCTCGCGCTTCACTTTGAAGTAGCGGCGGTACTCGTCGAACAAGCTCGCCGCTTTGCCGCTCTCTTCCCTCTGTTCGCTGTACTTGTGACTCGGACGTTTGACGCGTGGATTCGCTTCAAGGTAGGCGGCAATCCTGTTTCCCGCCTCCTCGCTCAGCTTCAGACCGAAATGAGAATACATCCCTTCGATGGATTCGAGTGGCCGCTCCACGAGATCCAGATACTGCACATTCGCCAGCTGCGACCGCGGCAGCAGGCCGCTCTCCAGCCATTCGATGGGCTTCGTGAGCATGGTCGACGTGACCGTCTCATCGAGTATCGTCTCGTTGGCGCCGCTGACGAAGACGCGGTCGCTCCGAATCCATCCCAGAATGCCAATCATGTTGATGCCCGAGGAGCGAGCTTTCGTGGGATCGCGATGCGACCAGATGAAGTTCGCGTCCGGATACACCTGCAGCACTTCCGGTAGATAACGAATCGAATCCGGATCCTTCATGATCCAGCGGACCCGCGGGTTCTTCCACTGCAGCAGCTTCAGCACCCGCTTCTCGTATTGCAGGGCCGGCAGCATGCTGCGCTTCGACATGTATTCGTTGTACGTCGGGACCTGACCGAGGATGGTCATCCACGCGGGGCACTGGAAGCTCAGCGCCTTGATGTGAATCGTCTCAGCGGGTATTTCCGCAGCAAACTCGTGCACCGCCTCCAGCTCGGGCGTCACGCGATTCCACATCGTGATGCGCTTATCCGCCAGCTCGATGCGCGGGTCGGATCGATAGGTCGACTTCTCCGGTGGCGGACACGGCAACATGGCCTCCCACTCCTTCACCGTCGCATTCTCGGGATCGAACTCCAGCAGGTTGAGCAGGAAGGACGTACCGCTTCGTCCCTGACCGATGATGATGAACGGCTGCCGGACCTGTTCCTCTTCGATTTCAGGATGTCGCTTGTACCAGTCTTCGACCCGCAAGCGCGCCTCGAGGAACATCAACAGATCCGTGCGCGTGAGGAGCCGACCCATCAAGTTCAAGTCCGCCTCCTCGTCGTAGGATTTCACGAGGATCTCGAATGGCTCCCGCCAGTCGTCCGCACCGAAATCTTCGAGGCCGGTGTTCTTCTGAGCAGCAGAGACGAGCGACGCGGCATCCAGCGGCACGACGCTGCGGCTGTCGAGGTACCGCCCTTCCTCGTTCAAGCGCTTCACCCATTCTGGTCGTGGTGGCGGTGTCCACGTGGTTCTGAAGCTATCTGCCATTGCAAGGTACTCCTCTTCGCTGCATCCGCCACGCGACACGGGGAATGCACACCTATACCGAGTGTATTATTGTGCTGAGCACGTCGTCCGACCAGCCCGCTTCTTATTTGATCGTGCCAATGCGCATCATCGCATTGCAAAAGGAACAGAGATGGCCACATCGAGCTCGAGCGTATTGCAGAGTGCCTGGGAGCGCTACTACCGCACCCTGGACGAGATGAGAAAGCTCATCGAGGCCACGCCCCGGTTCAAAGACAACGCACAGAATCAGGCCAAAGCCTATCACTGCCTGATCGAAGCCCAGGCCATCACTTACAACTTCGTGATGGCGCCGCGGTTGATGCATCCGCGCATCCATACGAATACGAGCTGGCAGACCGACATGTACACCCTGGGTCAGAACGGCCCGGATTTCCATTACGGGGCGATGTTTCTCGACGGCCGGCAGACCTATCGGTTGAGCGGCCACTATGGCGACGTGATCCTTTTCCTCATGCAGGTTCAAAACGGAATGCCCGGTCAGAAAGGTGTCTCGCTCATCGGCGACTACAATCTCTCCACGTTCGCCCGCGGCCCGCGCAACGAGTTCGAGATCATCCTCAGCGCCACTGAGCAGCCCGGCAACTGGGTCAAGCTCAGTCCGGACAGCCGCTATCAATTCCTGCTCACGCGCCGGGTCATCAAGGATCCACACGACGACCCGGGCGTATTTCGATTGGAACGCATCAGTGAGGTGCCCAAGAATTATTATGACGATGACGAATTCGATCCGGTCGTCGTCGCTCAGCGACTGGACCTCGCGACCGACTTCGTGCGCTACATGTGTCAGGGCTGGATGATCGGGCTGTACGACATGTATCTGTCGAACGCGGGCGGTCAGCGCAACAAGATGACCTTGCTCGCCGGTACCACCACCAGCCAGGTGGCCGCCTCCGTGTCCAACTACGCGATGGCCATCTTCGATCTGAAACCCGATGAGGCGGCGATCGTGGAGCTGCCGCAGTCGCCGGATGGCCTGTACTGGTCGTTCCAGCTGGGTGATGCCTGGTCGCGTTCGCTGGACTTCGTGAATTGCCAGACGTCCTTGAACATGCACCAGATAGCGATCGATCCCGACGGCGGCGTTCGGGTGATCCTGTCTCACCGCGATCCTGGGTATCACAACTGGCTCGACGTCACCGGACGCGAGGAAGGCATGATCGTGCTGCGCAACTTCGTGGCGAAGAGCGCACCCGTGCCCAGCATGCGCAAGGTCAAGCTTGCTGATCTGGAGCGCGAGTTGCCTGGCAACATGCGGCGCGTCACCCCTGCCGAGCGCGCGCAGGCACTCGAGCATCGACGGACGGGATATCTCAAGCGCTACGGCGAGTAGCGCGCCCTGCTCGTCGGCGCGCTGCTCTACCCTTGTTTGCTGTTCTTTGTGTTGTCGGCGCCAAGCCCTGCTCCAGCACTGACATTGCCTCGACGAATGAGCGTTGCAAGTCCTTGGTCTTGCTATCCGGCGTCAGCAGCCAGCGACTCAAGGTCAAGTCGCGCAGCGCCTCGTAATAGAAGCTGATCGACAGCGCCGGGATATCCCCGCGAATGTGCCCTTCTCTCTGAACAGCCGCGATTCGCTTTGCTCTTGCGCGTAAATTCCGTTGCAGCGTGGTATCGACGAGCCGCGTGCGGCCGGCGTGGAAGAAACGCGTGTGCTTCGCTGCCAAGGTGAGGAGCCAACGATTGCGTGCAATGTCGTTCAGCCGCTCGGTGACATGCGGGGTCACGATGTCCCGCTCGTCGTGGTAGGACGGCTTGTCCGACTCGAGCCATCCCGGCATGTGCTCGCCGACGAACGCATCGATCATTGCGTATACGATGCTTTCCTTCGAAGCCATGTAGTTGAACAACGTCTTCCGCGAGACACCGGCGTGATCGGCGATGTCGGACATCGAGGTGGCATCGAAGCCACTGCGCCGAAACAGGAGCTCGGCGCTCGTGAGTATCGCGGCGCGCACGCTCTTCTTCTTGTGCTCGCGCAAACTGGGAGCAGCGCTGTCCGTGCTGTCGCTCTTCTGTCTCATGACGACCCCGCCTGTCCAGTGAATGGCCGACTCTTTGATGTGTACGGTTATACTCAGTATAAGATTTTAGATGAAGTCCAAAGCCGGGCACCGTGATCGACAGCCTGCCCATCGCCGTACGGGGGTTACCACCGATGATTCCAACTCAAGCGCGCCTCATCGAAGGCATTCGGCGCTCGCTTGTAACACTGCAATCACCCACCCGATCGAAGGAGGACCAGCAACTCGCCGCTTCGATTCAGATCGCACTCGGGGAATTGCTGCTCCGACAGGATCAACCCTTTTTGCACAGGCACCTGGCTCAAGGTCAGGATCTCGAACGGCGGGCGGTTGCGTTGGGGGCGACGGCCGCAAAGACTGCTGCAGACGAGGAAGAACACGATCGGTTGCTTCGATCGCTGACCGATGCGGTCGCGCGCCTTGCGCCGCGTGAGCAACAAGACGGCGAAATCAAGACGCTGCTGAACCAGATCGTGGATTGGGAGAATGCGCTGTATGCCCGCCGCGTGCAGGGCTCGCAGCCGCAGATTCCGCCTGAAGAGGAGTCTCCTTTCACAGCGGAGAATATCGGCAACTACCTCGCCAGGAAGTTTCCCGAGCGCAAGGGTGTCGTGGTCACAAACGTCCGCAACCTCTCGGGCGGCTTCTCCAAGATCACGGTGATGTTCGATGTCAACGATTCGGCGCAGCGCGCCGAATCTCTCGTGATCCGCGCCGAGCAGCCTTTGAGCATCATGTTCCTGGAGGGACGCGATGTGCGCAATGAGTTCCCCGTGCTGAAAGCCGCAAGCCGTGCGGGTATTCCCGTTGCCGAGCCCTTGTGGCTCGAAGAAGACGAGAGCTTCTTCGGCTCACGCTTCCTCGTATCGCGGCGTGCCGCCGGACGCAACTTCGGCAGCCGCATCGGCGTCAACGAGAGGATCACGGACACACTGCTGCGCGACGTCGTGCAGCGACTCGTACAGATTCATGCACTGCCTGTCACAGATCCAGACATAGCGCGCAGTCATCTTGGTACATGGGCCCGCTACACCACGCTCAGCGAGTGCACGACTGCGACAGTCGCATACTGGAAGAAGCATTCGGCCAACTTCGGTCTGCCGCCGTCCCCGATTCTCACGCGCGCGCTGGCATGGCTGGAACAGAACGTTCCGAATGAGAACGCCGCTCCGTCCGTGCTGCATGGCGACTACGGACTTCACAACCTGCTGATCAGCGATGACGATCGTGTCAGCTGCATCCTGGATTGGGAAGGATGCTCGTATGGAGATCCGGCGGACGAGTTGGTCTGGCTGGCCGAAGGGCTCAAAGGGTCCGTGGAGCGTCAGCGCATCATCGATCTCTATGATGAACTCGGCGGACGACCGGTTTCGCCGCAGCGCCTGAAATACTTCGACGTGATGAACTGCGTGCGTTTCGCCGTCACGTGTCCGAGAGCGGCATTCCTCTTCCAGGAGAACCTGCGCATCGGAATCGAGGCGTGTCAGCTGGGGCTGCTGTACACCTACTTCGGCACGTCCGGCCTGACGGAAAGCATCCGCCAGGCCGAAGCGTTACGCTGAAGGCTGCGCTGGCTACTTCCAGAGCTTGCGAATCACGTCGCCTTCGATGGATTCCGAGAAATTGCCCCAGCCACTGCGCCCGTTGCAGGTGAAGTTCGTCAGACAGCAGCTGATGAGGTTGTTCTGCATCCAGTGGAACGGCAGGAAGTTGCGTATGTCACCGGTAAGGACGTAGCGCTCGTCGTGATCGTCGATGAACTCGGCCTCGACGCGAATCGGGCGGAATCCATCTTCATCGCGGATCGTCCGTTGATGCGCCTTCTTGATCTGCCGTGACTCGCCATCGCGATGCAACCAGCAGAACGGCACCATCTGCTGATCGGTCGTGGGGGCCTGCGCCAGCCAGCCCGGCGCCTCGAGACTCTCGCCTTCGCGCTGATACGCCATGTCCGGCAACGTCAGCGAGAAAGCGAAGTCATCGCCCGTGCCGCAGTTCA
>JBEVDW010000046.1:0-12642 GCA_040513115.1 Steroidobacteraceae bacterium
CCACCTCGAAGATCGGTGCCTCGGAATCCTTGTTGATGGCGACGATCGTGCGGGCGTCCTTGATGCCCGTGAGATGCTGGATCGCGCCGGAAATGCCCACGGCGATGTACAGCTCGGGCGCAATGATCTTGCCCGTCTGACCCACCTGCAGATCGTTCGGTGCGTAGCCCGAGTCGACAGCGGCACGTGATGCACCAACGGCAGCGCCGATCTTGTCAGCGAAGCTGTAGAGGATCTTGAAGTTGTCTGCGCTGCCCAGTGCACGACCACCCGAGACGACCTTCGATGCTGTCTGCAAGTCAGGACGGCCGCTGGTCGCGGCAGAGCGCGTGATGAAGCGCGTGTGCGTTGGGATCTCCGCACTCACAGTGGCGCTCTCGACTGCCGCGGAGCCACCCTCCGGGGCCGCTTCGAACGATGCCACACGCACGGTCGCAACGAGCTTCTGATCAGCCGGCGATTCGACCGTGATGTTCACGTTGCCTGCGTAGACCGGACGACGGAAGCGGTTTGCTGCTTCCACGCCGGAGATGTCGCTCAGCTGGCCAACGCCCAACAGCGCCGCGACACGCGGCACCAAGTCCTTGCCGAAGGTCGTCGATGGCCCGAACACGTGTGTGTAATTCGCAGCAAGCGCCGCGATCTGCGGTGCAAGCACTGCGGCCAGCGGTTCGGCATTGGCTGCGTTGTCGACCTTGAGCACGCGCTTCACGCCGCTGATGCTTGCGGCTTGGCCCGCGACTTCAGCACCATTGGCTGCGAGCACGACGACATCGACTTCCGCGCCCGAGATCTTGCTCGCGCAGGCAACGCACTTGGCAGTGGATGGATTGAGTTTGCCGCCGGAATGTTCGGCGATGACGAGAACCTTGGTCATTAGATCAACCCCTTCTGCTTGAGCACGTTCACCAATTCCGCCGCGTCTTTCACAATAATTCCCTTCTGACGCGACGCGGGCGGTTCGAACTTCAACGTCTTGAACTTGGGCGCGGCATCCACGCCCAGATCCGCCAGCTTCAAGATGTCGAGCGGCTTCTTCTTCGCTTTCATGATGTCCGGCAGCTTCACGTAGCGCGGCTCGTTCAGACGCAGATCGCTCGTGAACACGGCGGGCAGATCGACTTCGATCGTCTCGAGACCCGCATCGACTTCACGCGTGACTTTGGCCTTGCCGCCGTCGATCTCGATCTTTGAAGCGAAGGTCGCCTGGGGGCGATTCCACAACGCGGCAAGCATCTGACCGGTCTGGTTGTTGTCGTCATCGATGCCTTGCTTGCCCAGCAGCACGAACTGCGGGCTTTCCTTCTCGATGAGCTTCAGGAACACGCGCGCCGCGGCGAGCGGCTCGACCGCGGCATCGCTCTGCACGAGGATCGCGCGATCGGCACCCATCGCAAGTCCGGTGCGCAGTTGCTGTTGGGTATCGGCAGGACCGATGCTGACAACGATGACTTCGGGGGCGAGGCCGCGTTCTTTGAAACGCAGCGCTTCTTCCAGCGCGATTTCATCAAAGGGGTTGATGCTCATCTTGACGCCATCGGTCACGATGCCCGTGCCATCCGGCTTCACACGCACGCGAACGTTGTAGTCCACGACACGCTTCAGGCCAACAAGGATCTTGCTCACGCCTAAGCTCCAATGATTGACGTACTTGGTTAGAAATCGGGCCCGCTGCAGCGCCGTTGATGGCGTCGGCTCGGTGTGCTGACCGTCGCGGCGGTGCCGTCAATAAGAACGGACACGGCGAACGGTGATACGCCCGCCGGGCCGCGGGCGGGCACGCTACTGCAACGCAGGAAAGGAGTCAAAGACCGCCTTGCCATAAAAAGCGCTGCGGATGCGGCTCGCAATCGTCAATCGGTATGTTGGCATACAGTGCGGAGGATGCCCAGATAGGGTTGCAGGTCGGATCGATGTGGCGGCGCGGGTTCGGGCATCCCAGCACCGAGTCGTTGAACTGCGGACGTGCCGCAGCCGTTCCAGGAGCACTTGCGGCGTCACTTACGAGGGCGGGCCATGGATACTGACTTGGAGACTTTGTCGCGCGATGAGCTGATTGCCGAGGTAAAGAAGCTCCGTGAGGGCATTCGCGCCCATCGGGACAGCACCGGTCATGACCTGTGTTGGCATCACCCCGCGCTGTGGGGCCTGCTCCCAGAGAAGACCGATCCGGTGCCTGTCGTGCCGGACTGGCCGCAGTTCATGGCGGGTTGCATCCTGTATCGGCGCTCACTGGACGAGCAGGCCGCGCCCGCACGGCACTCGTCCGATGAATCGAATTGACGGTGACTATTGCGATTCGAGCTCCTGCCAGCGTTCATAACAACGCTCCAGCTCGGTGGAGACCGCCTCCAACCTCGTTAGGGTCTCGGCGAACTCGCTGCGCGGCTTCTTGTGGATCGCCGGATCGTTGAGCCGGGATTGCAGTTGCTCCACCTCTGCTTCCAATCCTTCGATTCGACCCGGGAGCTGATCCAGCTCGCGCTGATCTTTGAACGAGCGCTTGCGGGGCTTTGCTGCAGCCGTCTCGGTAGTGTCCGGCGCTCGCGCGACGCTGGCAGGGGTAGCCGTCTTGGTGGGCGGAGGCGGGGCAGGGCGCCGCTGCCGCAGCCAGTCCGTGTAGCCGCCCACATACTCGCGCACCTGTCCCATGCCCTCGAAGACGAGCGTGCTCGTCACGACGTTGTCCAGAAAGGCGCGATCGTGGCTGACCAGCAGCAACGTGCCGGGAAAGTCAGCCACGAGCTGTTCCAGCAGCTCGAGGGTTTCCACATCGAGGTCGTTCGTGGGCTCATCGAGGACCAGCAGATTGGCCGGCTGGGCGAACAGCCGTGCCAGCAACAGGCGATTGCGTTCGCCACCCGAGAGCATGCTGACCGGAGAGTGCAAGCGCTCCGGCGCAAACAGGAAGTCGCGCAAATAGCCGGATACGTGCCGCGGTTGCCCGTTGATGACGACCGTCTCGCTGGTCCCGCTGACGTTCTCCATTACCGAACGAGTGGGATCGAGCTGTTCGCGCTGCTGATCGTAGTACGCCACCTGCAGGCGCGTGCCTTGCCGTACGCGACCTTCCTGCGGTTCGAGCTCTCCCAGCAGCAACCGGATAAGCGTGCTCTTGCCCGCGCCGTTCGGGCCGATGATGCCGATGCGATCGCCGCGCATGACGCGCACGGATAAATCGCGAATCACGAGCTTATCGCCGAAGCGATGGGTCACGTGCTCCGCTTCGAATACCAGCTGGCCGGAGCTTTCCGCCTCCTGCAGTTGCAGTTGCGCCGGACCCGAACGATCGAGTCGCTGCCGACGTTCCTCCCTCAAGGCATACAGGGCACGCACGCGGCCTTCGTTGCGCGTGCGGCGCGCCTCGACGCCCTTCCGAATCCACACTTCTTCCTGGGCGAGCTTCTTGTCGAACAGCGCGTTGTGCTGGGCCTCGACTTCGAGCTGCTGTGCTTTGCGTTCGACGTATTCGTCGTAGTTTCCGGGCCACGACGTCAGGTTCCCGCGATCGAGCTCGATAATGCGTGTTGCCAGCCGACGCACGAAGGCGCGATCGTGGCTGACGAACAGCAGCGCGTTCGGCCACTCCAGTAGCGTCTCTTCGAGCCAGGTGATGGCCTCGACGTCGAGATGATTCGTGGGTTCATCCAGCAACAGCAGGTCGGGCTCCGACACCAGTGCGCGGGCAAGTAACGCTCGCCGGCGCCAACCCCCGGAGAGCGATTGAATCGGCGCCGCGCCATCCAGGCTCAGCCGCGACAGCACGGTTTCGACCCGCTGCTCGATGCGCCAGCCGTCCAGTGCTTCCAGTTCCTGCTGCAGCTCGCTCAAGCGTTTCAGGTCGGCTTCGGCATGTGTCGCTGCAACCCGCTGCGCGACGTCGTGATAGTGAACCAGGAGGGCACCGACACGCGGCAGACCGCCGGCCACGACATCGAAGACGCTCTCCGGACTGTCCAGCGCAACCTCCTGCGCCAGCCTCGCGACTTTGATTCCGGGCCGAACCCAGACGACACCCTCATCCGGCTGAATTTCCGCGCTGACCAGCCGCAGCAGCGAGGACTTGCCCTCACCGTTGCGCCCGATCAAACAGACGCGCTCGCCGCGGAAGACTTCCAGGTTTGTCTCGCGGAGCAATGGGCGCAGGCCGTAGGCCAGCGAGGCTTTGTCGAGACGGAGTAGGGGCATGAAAGGACAATCGGCGGTGGGGTATGGGCGATTCGGCCACCGGCATTCTGGCTGTCAACCGCCAGCCGTCAACCGTCGCGGTACTTCAGAGCTGCGTCGCAGTTCTGTCGTTCTCTACGGCAGCGGCGATGGTCCTCGTTACACTACGCCCTCGATTTGCGGACGAAGGAGGCTGTCATGCCCGATGCTCTTGGACCCCGCGCCAAGCTCGGCGTCATCGCGCCGGCAACCAACACGATCGTGCAACCCGAATTCGATGCCATGCGCCCGCGTGGCGTGACGAATCACATCCATCGCATGGTCATTCCCGATACGCCTGTCGGTAGCGAAACCGAATTCGCCGCGATGATGGCGCAGGTGCGCGCAGCCACCGAAGCCGCCGTCGATGTGCTGATGAGCTGTTCGCCGATCAGCATCGTGTTCGGCCTGGGTGTGGAGGCCTTCTGGGACGGCGTGCTGGATCCTGGCGCATTGAAGACGCATCTCGAGACTCGCTCGGGAGCGAATGTCGTGCTCGGTGTGCACGCTTGTGACGCGGCGATCCATCGATACGGCAGCATCCACCGTATTTCGTTGATCTCGCCCTATATGCCGTCCGGCGATGCCCAAGTGCGTCGCACCTTCACCGACATGGGCTACGAAGTGGTGAACCTGCTCGGCTTGAAGTGCAACAGCCCCTTGTTGATGGCGCACGAGCCGCAGGAGCGGCTGCGTCGGGCAGTGCGCGAGGTGGACGATCCGAGCGTGGAGTTGATCGTGCAGGTCGGGACCAATCTTGCCTTCGCGGAAGTCGCTGCCGAGGCGGAGCGTTGGTTGGGCAAGCCGGTGCTCGCGATGAATACCTGCACTTATTGGCAGGCACTGCGGCAGAACGGAATCGATGACAAGGTGGATGGGTTTGGGTCGTTGCTGGCGGAGTATTGATTGGCCGCTGGCAGCGCAGCCGTGATAATCGCGGCATGCTCCGACCCCTTCTTCTGCGCTTTCTCTCCGCGATCCCGACACTCCTAGTCATCATCACGGCCGCATTCCTCTTGATGCGGCTGGCCCCGGGCGGTCCATTCGATGAAGAACAAGCGCTGCTGCCGGAGGTGCGGCGCAATCTGGAATCCGCCTATGGGCTGGATCGCCCGCTGATCGCTCAGTACATCGCCTATCTGCAAGGCGTGGCTCGCGGCGACTTCGGTCCTTCCTTTCGATACAAGGATCAGAGCGTTTCCGAGTTGATCGGCGCTGGACTGCGTGTGAGCGCAGAGCTGGGTGCATGGGCCATGCTCGTGGCCGTTCTGGTCGGCGTGCCGCTCGGTGTGCTCGCCGCCCTCTATCGCGGCGCATGGCCCGATGCGACGGTGATGTCGCTTGCGCTCACGGGCATCGTGTTACCTGCATTCGTGTTGGCGCCGCTTCTCGCGCTGGTATTTGGTGTGCATTTGCACTGGCTGCCCGTTGCCGGTTGGGACGATGCATCGCCTGCGCATCGAGTGCTGCCCGTATTGACATTGGCGTTGCCGTTCATCGCGTACATCGCTCGCTTGATGCGCGGCAGTGTGTTGGAAGTGTTGAGCGCGCCGTATATCCGCACGGCACGCGCGAAGGGCTTGTCGACGACACACGTGCTGCTCCGCCATGTGTTACCCCCCGCGTTGCTACCCGTCGTGAGCTATCTCGGACCAGCCACCGCGGGTGTTCTGACCGGCTCGCTGGTCGTTGAGCAAGTGTTCGCGCTGCCGGGCGTCGGGCGGTACTTCGTGCAAGGCGCGATCAATCGCGATTACACGCTCGTCATGGGCGTCGTCATTTGCTATGCCGCGCTCATCATTGTGCTCAACATCCTCGTCGATCTGTTGTACGGGGTATTGGATCCGCGGCTGAAGATGGGCAGTCATCGATGAGTGCTGTGGCATTGTCGCAGCCGAGTGCCTGGCACCGATTGCGCTTGCGCCACAGCGCGCGCATCAGTGTGTGCGTGCTGGCGCTGTTGACGGTGGCCGCATTGCTTGCGCCGGTGTTGAGTCCGTACGACATCGATGCCATCGATTGGGACCATTTTGCCGTGCCGCCGCTCGCCGCCGGCTCGCATTGGCTAGGTACCGATTCCGCCGGCCGTGATCTGTTCGTACGGGTGGCGTACGGATTGCGCATCTCGCTGCTCATTGCGCTGGCGGCAACCGCAGTCAGCTTCGTCATCGGTGTGAGCTGGGGTGCCGTCGCCGGCTATGTGGGCGGTCGAGTCGATGGTTTGATGATGCGTATTGTCGATGTGTTGTACTCGTTGCCGTACATCTTCTTCGTCATCGTGCTGACCGTGCTCTTCGGTTCCAGCTTGCCGATGATCTTCATTGCGATCGGTGCGGTGGGATGGCTCACGATGGCCCGCATCGTGCGCGGCCAAACGCTGGCATTGCGACAGCGCGAGTTCATCGATGCGGCGGTGCTGGCGAACGTGCCGACGTGGATGATTCTCTGGCGCCACATCGTACCCAACGTGAGCGGCCCGGTGATTGTCTTTGCCACGCTCACGATTCCGCAGGTCATTCTGTTCGAGAGCTTCCTGTCGTTTCTAGGTCTGGGCGTGCAGGAGCCGTTCACGAGTCTCGGCCGATTGATCGCCGAGGGTACGACGGACATGGAAACTTCGCCGTGGATCCTGTTGGTTCCGGCCGTCTGCCTGTGCGCCTTGTTGATCAGCCTCAATGCGCTCGGCGACGCCCTGCGCGACGCTCTCGACCCGCGCGAGGCACAGCTGCGCGCATGAGTTCGCCACTCCTGCAACTGCGCGATGTGCGGGTGGCTTACCCTCACGGCGAACACACCGTGAACGCACTGCGCGGCATCACGCTGGGTGTCAAACGCGGTGAGTGTCTGGCGATCGTCGGCGAATCCGGGTCCGGCAAGACCCAGCTATTTCTTGCATGCCTGGGGCTGCTCGCACCGCGGGCGGTCGTCAGTGGTAGCGCACGCTTTCTCGATCAGGAATTGCTCGGCTCGACCGAGGCGACACTGCGCACCATCCGCGGCTCGCAGATCGCGATGATCTTTCAGGATGCACTGAGTGCGCTCACGCCGCACTTGCGCATCGGCACGCAGATGATCGAAGGCTTGCGTGCTCATCGAGGTCTAACGCGCGAGCAAGCGATGAGTCAGGCGCTCGCACTCCTCGAGCGCGTCCAGGTGCCGGATGCGAAGCGGCGTTTGCAGCAGTATCCCCATGAGCTGTCCGGCGGGTTGCGGCAGCGTGTGCTCATCGCCATGGCGCTGTTGCTTGAACCCGCTCTCGTCATCGCCGACGAGCCGACGACTGCGCTCGATGTCAGCGTGCAAGGGCAGATCATCGAGCTGTTACGCGAGGTACGTGCAGCGGGACAGACACTCGTGCTCATCACCCACGATCTCGGTGTCGTCGCCGCGCTTGCCGATCGCGTGGCCGTGATGCGGACCGGCGAGCTCGTCGAGTTGCAAGATGCGGACACCCTGTTCGCGCGACCCGCCCATGCGTACACACGTGAGTTACTGGCCGCGATTCCACGATGGACCGAACGCCGGAGCCAGTGATGTCTGGTCTGCTGGCGGCACCCGTGCGGTAGTGCGATCCTCACCGCTCCGACACATTACATACGCCTGTTCCCATGACTCCCACGTCTTCAGCACCTGCGGCTTGGTCCTCGAGCGGCGGTAAGGATTCGATGCTCGCGTTGCTGCGCGCGCACAAGCGCGGCATCGACGTGCGCACCATGGTGACGGTCTTCGACGAAACCGCCACGCGAAATCGCTCGCACGGCGTGCCACGACACTTGCTCCAGGCACAGGCCGATGCACTCGGTGTGCGGCTGGTTGCACCATCGGCAACGTGGGCAGAGTACGAGGCAGTGTTCACGGCCACCCTGCGCGCGTTGCGCGACGAAGGTCATGGCCTGATGGTATTTGGCGACATCGATCTCGTGCCGCATCGGGAATGGGAAGAAAAGGTGTGCGCGAATGCGGGGTTGTTAGCCGAACTGCCCCTGTGGGGTGAGGAGCGCGAAGCCGTTGCCCGCGACATACTGGCGCATGACATCCGCGCCATCGTCGTGTGCACGGATTCGCGTTACCTCGACGACAGCTTCTGCGGTCGCACCTACGACGAGCAGTTCATCGCCGATCTCCCGCCGGGCGTTTGTCCGTGCGGTGAGAACGGAGAATTCCACACATTTGTGTGCGCCAGCCCTTTGATGAATCAGACGTTGGGCGTGACGGTCACGGGCCTGCGCGAGTATGTGAGTCCCCCGGAATTCGGCTCGCAGCGCTATTGCTTCGCTGAACTGGAATAGTCTCCCGATTCAGGACGATGCATGCGCGGGCGTGCGCTCGTTCTTGTATGCGCCGCGAATGTTGAGCGCAGCCAGGGCGACTTGCAGCGTGATCAGGGCATAGGCACCGTCGTGCAGTCCCCAGATGACCCAGAGCACATTGCTCAACAGAAAAACCCAGAAGCCGACTTTGCGTTTGCCTGTTTTTTGCGAGGCTACGAGCCAGGCGGCCGTGACGGTGACGAGCATGGCAGGCCATTGCAGAAGATCGAAATAGTCCACGATGTTTGACCGGTGTATATATGGATAAGCCGCTGACACGCGTCAGCCGAGGCGCGTATACAAGTCGCGAGCAGACGCTCCGGTTCACTGCTGCGGGGAGCAGCAACAGTTCACGCGGTGTGTGCGAACTGCGTTAGAGTCGGGCTGTCCGCCAGAACGATGAGTTGTAAAGGCAGCGGATACAACACTGCACAGCTGTACGGTTCATGTTCCCGAATCACGGCACGAAGCGCGTATCAAGCGCCGCCACAGGCAGTCAGCTGGGGGACTGCGACTTTCGGGCATTGTTCGAAGTTTCCGCGCACCCCGTTGCACTGCTCGCGCCAGATGGAACGATCGTCGAGGCGAACGCGGCTTATGTAAGCGCGGCCATGCTACCGCGTGAGGCGCTCATCGGTCAGAAGCTGTTCGCGATCTTCCCCGGCAGTCTGCACGACGGTTCCGCCGCCGGCATGCACGAACTGCGTCAGTCGGTGGACATCGCGTGTCGTACCCGCGAGGCGCATACGGTGTCGTTGGTGAAATCGAACACCCCGAGCCGCTCGTCGATTGGTTCGGAGGAACGCTATTGGTCGATCACCAATACGCCGATAGTCGATCCCAGTGGAGCGGTGCGTTTCATCCTGCATCAGCCGACGGACATCAGCGAGCTGTATCGCTTGCGACGCTTGCTCATCGGTCGCACGCCGTCGATGGGAAGCGAGGTGCCGGCAACGGAAGGCACCGCGACCCTGCAGGCGATTGAGGAAAGCAACCGGCTGCTCGGTGCCGAGCGCAACTACTTCCTGGGCCTCTTCCACCAGGCGCCCGGATTCATCGCGGTCGTGAGAGGTCCGGAGCACACGCTCACGTTGGCCAACGCCGCCTTCTACGAAGTGATCGGCCATCGCAACATCATCGGCCAACGCGTCGCTGAAGCGTTGGCCGAGATCAATGGCCAGGGCTACATCGAACTGCTCGACGATGTATACCGCACCGGTCGCGTGTTCGTCGGCCGTAACATGCAGATCTCGGTGCAGCGCCTTCCCGGCGCGCACTTGGACGGCATGTACATCGACCTGCTGTTCCAACCGCTGCTCGACGACGACGGCGCAGTGACAGGCATTTTCATTCAGGGGACCGATGTCACCGAACGCAAGTTGGCGGAAGATGCGTTCCGGCGTGCGAACGAGACGCTTGAGCAACGCGTGGAGGAACGCACGGCGCAATTGCTCACCACTCAGGAACAGACCCGTATCTTCTTCGAGTACTCGGCGGAATATCACACCATCATCAACGCGTTGAACAATGGCGCGTTCGTCTGCGAGGACATCAACCCGGCTGCCCTGGCACTGCACGGTCTGCGGCGGGAAGAGGTGGTTGGCCGGAACATCCTGGACATCCTGAAGCCCGAAGAGGCACGGCGCGAAGCCGCGAACTTTCGAGGGTGTCTCAGCACGGGTCAGCCCTATCGGTACGAAACGACTACCGCCGGCAGAATCATTGAGGCCGTTGCGGTTCCCGTGAGGGGTGCGGCTGGTAAGCCCGCGCGCATCATCATCAGTGCCCGCGACGTCACGGAAAGTCGTGCTTTGGAGAGCCAGTTACGACAGGCCCAGAAGATGGAGGCTGTTGGCCAGCTAACGGGTGGCATCGCGCACGATTTCAATAATCTCCTTACCGTCATCATCGGCAATCTCGATCGCCTCGAGCGGCAATTGCCGGAGGATCCGATGCGCCGTGCTGCCGGCATGGCGCTCGACAGCGCGCGTAGAGCGGCGACCTTGACGCATCGATTGTTGGCGTTCTCACGCAAGCAACCGCTCGAGCCCAAAGCGATCGATGTCAACGCGCTCATCCGCGAGATGTCCGAGATCCTGCAGCGGACATTGGGTGAGACCATCGCGGTCGAAGCCATTCTGGAGCCCAAAATCTGGACCACGAGCGCCGATCCCAATCAGGTAGAGAACGCACTCTTGAATCTTGCGTTGAATGCGCGCGATGCGATGCCCAATGGCGGCCGACTCAGTATCTACACGAGCAACGTGTGGCTCGACGCGGTGAGCGATCCGGATGCTCGACGCATGACGCCGGGCGAATACGTGCGCATCGCCGTGCGTGACACGGGTGCCGGCATGGCACCCGACGTACTGGCGCATGCCTTCGAGCCGTTCTTCACAACGAAGGATGTGGGGCAGGGTAGCGGCCTCGGGTTGCCGATGATCTATGGCTTCATCAAGCAATCCGGCGGACACATCAGCATCGACAGCGCGATCGGCGCAGGCACCACCGTGAACCTGTACCTGCCTCGATTGCTGCAGGCCGCGACGGACGCGAGTCGTTCGGAACCGGCGCCGAAGCTCAAACCCGTCGGGCGTAAGTCGATCCTTGCGGTTGAAGACGATGCTTACGTGCGCGAGTACACCGTCAATGCCTTGCGCGAGCTTGGTCACGACGTGGTGGCCGCTGCCAACGGCACCGAAGCGTTGCGGATCCTGAGTCAGGACACACCGTTCGACGTGCTCTTCACCGACGTCGTGTTGCCGGGCGGCTTGAACGGCCGCGATCTCGCGCGCATGGCGCAACAACGGCGCAACGGACTCAAAGTGCTGTTCACGACGGGCTACGCGCGGCATTCGTTCGACACCGGCGACCACGCGCTGAGCGTCTTGCCCAAACCCTTCACCGTGCCCCAGATCGGCGCGCGTATTGCGGCTCTGTTCGATGCAGCTGAGAGCTGACGATCCTGAGCCACTGCTCCAGGCGAGCGATGTCCACGTGCGTTTCCGGCTCGCCGGGCGGCGCGAACTGCGCGCGCTCGGTGGCATCAATCTGCGCGTGGATCAGGGAGAGATCGTCGGCGTCGTGGGCGAATCCGGCTGCGGCAAGTCGACCCTCGCCAGGGCGCTCGTTGGCCTGGTGCCAATGCAGGCCGGCGAAATTCACTGGCGCGGTCGCGTTGTCGATCTTGCCGATACGCGTGCACTGCGAGCCCTGCGGCGCGAAGTGCAGATGGTGTTTCAGGATCCCTTCTCGAGCCTCGATCCGCGGCTGACGATCGAAGCAAGCGTGCTCGAGCCGCTGACGTCGGCACGGCCGGAGTTGTCGCGTACGGCGCGGCGTGATCTGGCACGACAGGGGCTCGTTCGCGTCGGGCTGAACGAATCGTTTCTTTTTCGTTATCCGCACGAGCTGAGCGGTGGTCAGTGCCAGCGCGTGGCCATCGCGCGCGCGGCGATCGTTCATCCGTCGCTGCTGATCTGCGATGAAGCAGTCAGCGCGCTGGATGTCTCGGTTCAGGCGCAGATTCTGCAGTTGCTGCGCACGCTGCAGTCCGAGCTGCAGATGGCGCTGCTATTCATCAGCCATCACTTGATCGTCGTGAGCCAGCTCGCTCAACGCGTGCTCGTGCTGTATCTCGGACGCGTCGTCGAATCGGGTCCCGCCGCCCGTGTTCTGCAACGACCACTCCATCCCTATACACGAGCCTTGATCGATGCCGTTCCGGTGCCGGATCCCCTCGTCGAACGCTCGCGTTCTCGCGCCACGTTGAAAGGTGAGCTGCCATCGCCGATCGAGCCGCCAAGCGGTTGCGTGTTTCGGACTCGCTGCGCCTATGCGATCGCGGTGTGCGCGGAGCGGGTGCCGCAAGAAGAGGAGGGCGGGGAAGGGCACCGCGTGGCGTGTCATCGGTGGCGGGAGCTGGGGTTGGGGCAAGCCCACCCCAGTTCTGCGGCCCCCATCCCACTCTGACATAACGGATCTGCTAGGCTCCCGCTCTCGCAAATTTCTGTGTGCTGCCCATGAGTACCCGTAACGTTCGACCCAGTGCCCACCTTGCCAGCGTCCGCTATGAGATCCGTGGCGACTTGGCGCGCCGTGCAAATGAAATGGAACGGCAGGGCTA
>JBEVDW010000047.1:0-3322 GCA_040513115.1 Steroidobacteraceae bacterium
TTCTTGTTGGACGTGCCAGTGTTGATCTTGCTCGGCGCGACCTTCTTGCGACGCTTCTGAGCTTCGGCCTTCACCGACGGACGCACGATGACCTGGCCGCCCGGTGCGCCGGGGACGGCGCCGCTGATCAGCAGCAGGTTGCGATCTGCATCGACGCGAACGACCTGGAGGTTTTCGATGGTGCGACGGGCATTACCCATGCGGCCGGCCATGCGCTTGCCGGGAAACACGCGGCCCGGCGTCTGACGCTGACCGATGGAGCCAGGCGAGCGGTGCGATACGGACACACCGTGAGTCGCCGGCAAACCGCCGAAGTTGTGGCGCTTCATCGTGCCGGCGAAGCCCTTGCCGGTCGTGGTCCCGGTCACGTCGACGATCTGACCCGCACTGAAGAAATCGACCTTGAGCTCGGCGCCGGGCTGCAGATCGTTGCCCTGGTCGTCGGCCAGGCGAAATTCGACCAGGCCTTCTCCCGGAGCAACCTTCACTTTGGCGTAGTGACCGGCGAGGGCCTTATTCAAGTGGGAGGCCTTGCGCTCGCCATAGGCGACCTGCAGACCGCGATAGCCATCCGTTTCCGGCGTGCGCACCTGAGTCACGCGGTTCGGCAGCGCTTCGATGACCGTCACGGGCACAGTTTCACCCGCTTCGGTGAAGACGCGCGTCATGCCAGCCTTACGGCCGACGAGACCCAATGTCTTCGAACTGCTCATGGTTGTTCCTCTTGATCTCATCCAGCCATGGGCCAGCCCATGGCACAAATACTTTACTTGCGGCAAAAAACTGGCCGGCACTGAAAGCACTCGCCGGATTCGCACTGCGAATGGAGGGGCGAGAAAGTCGGTCCGATGGAGAGGCGGCCGCGGTGAGCGTACCTACCGCTCGAGCGGTACCCCGTCAGGGCCAGGCCTCGGCGCAAAAGAGGCGCGGATTATAGACACTTAAGCTCGGCACGCAAGCTTGCTTGCAGACCATCACAAGACAGGCCCTTCCGAACGCTCCGACGCGGTGCCAAAAACCCTACGGCGACTTAGGGTTAGACCCAGTTACGAAGGCGGGGACGCCCTCATAGCATGAGCTCAGTTGCCCGCGTGCGTCCCTCTCAGGGGCTCACCTGGCGATTTGATCACGTGAGAGAACCGATGACAGTTGGTCAGGGACGTCTCGCTTAGTACAGCTGAAATGCCCAGACACCATAGCAACCACCGAGTGGATCCCGACACCGTCATGGCCGAGTCATCGGCCAGTGCCCGCGCCGCTCGGCTCGAATGGCTGCTCAAGGGCGTGCTGGAAGTGCAGTCGCTGGTGACGCAGCAGGAGTTCGATCTCGGCACCTTCATGCAACGGGTCGTGGACCTGGCCGCTGATTTGACGGGCGCCAAGGGCGCGGTCGTCGAGCTCGCCGAGGGTGACGACATGGTCTACCGCTCCGCCAGCGAGTCACTGCGCGAGCACGTCGGCCTACGCGTGCCTCGCGCACGCAGTCTGTCCGGGCTCTGCGTCACCGATGCACGCGTCCTGCTCTGTGAAGACACGGAGCACGACGAGCGCGTCAACACGGAAGCGTGCCGCGCTGTTGGCGTGCGCTCCATGATCTGCACGCCGCTATTCGACGCAGGCCGGGCGATGGGTGTGCTCAAAGTGGTGGCCGGCGATCCCAATGCGTTCGACACAGACGATGAGTATCTGCTCGGCCTCCTTGCGGGAGCGCTGGGTTCAGCGCTGGCCCGGCAACTGACACTGGATGCGCTCAAGACGAGCGAGGAAACGTTTCGAGCCGCGATGGAGACCGCCCCCATCGGCAATGCGCTGGTGAAACCCGACGGGCGATTTCTCAAGGTCAACGCAGCGCTATGCCACTTGCTCGGCTACAGCGAAGAGGAGCTGCTGGCAAACGACATTCATTCGATTACGCATGCCGAGGATCGCGAGCGTGATCTGGAGTATGCGCAACGCACGCTGGCTGGGGAGATCGAGGGCTATCGATTCGAAAAGCGGTTCTATCACCGCTCTGGACGCACCGTGTGGACGCAGCTCAGCGTCTCACTCGTGCGTGATCGGGCTGGCCAACCGAATTACTTCGTCTCGCAGATCCAGGACATCAGCGAGCAGCGTGAGATGGAGCGCGTGAAAAGCGAGTTCATCTCCATCGTGAGCCACGAGCTGCGCACGCCCCTCACTTCGATCCGCGGCTCGCTCGGCCTGGTGTTGGGAACGCACGCCGATGCGATGCCTGCATCCGCGCAGCGACTGTTGGCCATTGCGAACAACAACTGCGAACGACTTATCCTGCTCATCAACGACATCCTCGACATCGACAAGATTGCATCCGGCAACATGCGATTCGATATGCAGGAGCGGGACCTCACGGACATCCTGCACAAGGCCGTTCAGGCAACCGAGGCGTATGCGCAGCGATTCAACGTCGGCCTTGCACTGGACGCACCTGCGCATGATGTCAGGCTCGTCGTCGATGAAGATCGTTTGTTGCAAGTGCTGACAAACCTGCTCTCGAATGCGGTGAAGTTCTCCCCGCCGGATGACCTCGTCACGCTGAGCACCGACAGCGGCGAACGCTATGTTCAGTTGCGAGTGACGGATCGCGGCTCGGGAATTCCTGATGAATTCCGCGACCGCATCTTCGAACGGTTTTCGCAAGCCGACTCTTCCACTGCGCGCCGCGCCGGCGGTACCGGCTTGGGATTGCACATCAGTCGACAAATCGTGGAGCGCATGCACGGCCGCATCGGGTTCGATAGCGAGGCCGGCAGAGGCACGACGTTCTGGATTGAATTTCCGCGCGCAGCGCAATCAACAACTATCGCGGTCGAATCGACGGTGCCGGACAACCCGTTGCCACACATCCTGCATGTGGAGAACGACTGTGATCTGGCGGAGGTGCTGAGAACGTCGTTACATGGCGTTGCACATCCCGTGTTGGCCACGACGCTTGCGCAAGCACGACGACTGCTGTCGGTCAGATCGTTCGCGCTCGTGTTGCTGGACGTGTGCTTGCCGGACGGGTCCGGTTTGGATTTGCTCGGCGAGATCGAGGCGATGGGCGAGCAGGCGCCGCCGGTCATCGTTCTATGTGCCGATACTCCTTCGCGCGATCTTCAGGGGCGCGTTGCCGCTGTGATGATCAAGACACGCATGCCGGAGCGCATGGTCGTGGAAGGGATCGAGAGAATCTTGCAGCAGCAGCGCAATTCTTCCGCTGCCAATTCGCCTCAGTAGCAAAGAGCTCGATTCGGCTTCGAAACGAAATCGCGCCCAGTGGGCAAAACCCACTTTGCGCGCGCATAGACGCATCGAACTGAAA
>JBEVDW010000048.1:0-3895 GCA_040513115.1 Steroidobacteraceae bacterium
TCACCGGCGGTGGCGCCTCCAATAGCGGCGTCGACGCTTCCCACAAGCGCTCGATGCCATCGGAGGTGGTGAACAACGTGTGATCGCCGCGCATCGCATCGAGGATCAAGCGCTCGTAGGCCTCCAGCACATCGCCGATGAATCCGGTGTCGTGCATCGCGAACTGCAGGCTCAGCTTGTCGAGCCGCATGCCGGGGCCGGGCCGCTTGCCGTAGAACGAGAGCGACATCTTCGAAGCATCCGCAAGATCGAAGGTCAGATGATCGGGGCCTTGGGCGCCCACGCCGGAGTCGGCGGGAAACATGCTCTTCGGCGGCTCGCGAAAGGCGATCGAGATGATGCGTTGTCCCTCCGCGAGCTGCTTGCCGGTGCGCAGATAGAACGGCACGCCAGCCCAGCGCCAGTTATCGATGTGGCACTTCAGCGCAATGAACGTTTCCGTTTCCGACTCTGGATGGATGCCCGGCTCGCCGCGATAGCCGATGTATTGGCCGCGCACCACGTCGCTAGGTTGAATGGGCAGCAGGCTGCGAAAGACTTTGTTCTTCTCCTCGTTGATCGGCGAGGGTGCAAGGTGCGTGGGCGGCTCCATCGCCATGAAGCCGAGAATCTGAAACAGATGCGTGACGACCATGTCGCGATACGCGCCCGTCTGCTCGTAAAACGCGGCGCGCGTGCCGAGGGCCAGCGTTTCCGGCACGTCGATCTGCACGTGCTCGATGAAGTTGCGATTCCAGATCGGCTCGAACAACCCGTTGGCAAAGCGAAACGCGAGGATGTTCTGCGCCGGCTCTTTGCCCAGAAAGTGATCGATGCGAAAGATCTGCTCTTCCGGGAAGACTTCGTGCAGCTTCGCATTCAGGATCCTGGCACTCTCCAGATCCGTGCCGAACGGCTTCTCCATGACGATTCGCGAGCGCTCGACGAGGTTGGCCTCGCCCAGGATGCGCACGGCGGACAACGCGGCGCTGGGCGGCACGCTCAGGTAATGCAGTCGGCGACATTCGCCGTTGAAGCTCTGCTCTGCACGATCGACGGCGGCCTTGAGCACCGCGGGGCCGGCTGCGAGGGGCACGTAATCGAGAATGCTGGCGAACTCGTGCCAGACCGAATCGGACACCTTGCGCGCCGAGAACTCATCGAGCGAAGCGCGTGTGATCGCGCGGAAGCCGTCGGCATCGAGCTCATCCAGCGACACGCCCACGATGCGGCAACCCGGAATGAACCCCACGCTCGACAGATGAAACAAACCGGGCAACAACTTGCGCCGAGCCAGGTCGCCAGTTGCCCCCACGAGCACCACGACCTGCGGGAACCGCGGGCCTACCCCGGGCGGGATCTTTGCCACTCGTGCATCCTCTTCTTCTGAGCAGACACAGGGCTCCCTGTGCAATAAGAACGCCAATGCCCGAAAGGCGCGCACGGCCGCCGAAACCGCGGAAGCTTTTTGCCAAGCGCGAGGGCAAGAGCGCAGTTTTCGCACTCAAGTTGGTGCGGGCGGCGGTGGGAGTGCCGCAATTGAGCTCAAGGGTAGCGCCCGTCACGAACTTCGCCCTGCAACCCGCGTTTAACCGTGGGCCATCAGCGTGAGTCACCCACTTGCCAGCCGAGTTCACGTTCGGGATCGAGGAAGAGTTCTTCATCGGCCATCGCCGCAGTCGCAACGTGGCCATTCGACTGCCGGAGCGGTTGATCAAACGGGCTGAACGCGAGCTCGGCGACCGCGTCACGCACGAGCTGTTGCAATGCCAGCTCGAATTGGTTTCACCCGTGCTCGATTCCATCGATGCCGCACGCTCGCATGTCTACGACAGTCGCCGCCGGCTCGCTCACATCGCGGCCCGGCAGGACATGAGTCTGATCGCCGCGGGCACGCACCCGCTTGCCGCTTGGGTTGAGCAGGAGATCACAGACGATCCGCGCTACGACGACGTCTTCAAAGGATTCCAGATCCTTGGACGCCGCAACCTGTTCTGTGGGCTGCACATCCATGTGGCCGTCCCCGACGGCGTCGATCGCGTGCACGTGATGAATCGCGCGATGCGGTGGTTGCCCCTGTTCCTTGCGCTCAGCACGTCCTCGCCCTTCTGGCATCGCCAGCGCACGGGATTGCTCAGCTACAGGCAGGCGGCGTATGACGAATGGCCCCGGAGCGGTATTCCGGATTTCTTCGCGAACGAAGCGCAATACGCCGAATTCGCAAGCCGCCTCGTGAGTGGCGGTGCCATGAAGGATGCAAGCTTCCTGTGGTGGGCGATACGCCCTTCGCTGCGCTACCCGACGCTCGAGCTGCGCATCGCGGATGCGTGCACGAATGCGGCGGACACCATCGCGCTCGCCGCGCTCTATCGCGCCTTGATTGCGTTCCTCGTGCGCAATCCCGATTTCGCCAGCGACTGGTCGCCGATCACGCGCCGCGTCATTGACGAGAACCGCTGGCGTGCGAAGCGCTACGGCACATCCGCAGAGTTCATCGACGACCGCACTGGAGACGCGGTCCCCATAGGACGTGTGCTCCAGGAGCTGTGCGAGCTCGTACGAGAGGACGCGGATCGCCTCGGTTGCACACCGACGTTCAGGCAACTCAGCGCCGTCCTGCGCAACGGCACGAGCGCGCATCGGCAACTGGAAATTTTCATCACGAAGAGACAAGCTGGCGTCGGCAGGACGGAAGCACTGAAGGCCGTCGTCGACTGGCTGGCCGAACACTCCGTTCCCGCAATCGAACCGCAGCCAGACACAGTTAGCTCATGACGCCATGCAGAGCCCGCACGCTCAACGCTCGCGCGTGCTGATCGGAATCTCGCCGCGCATCCTGCGCGATGTGCCGGCGCAGCTTGGGTTTCGGGGCAAGACGTTGCAGTACCTCGAACAGTCGGTTGCCCACTGGCTGATGGGGTGCGGCGCCATGGTCGTGATGATTCCGACCGTCGAGCAACAAAGTGCCATCCGCCGCTCGGACTTATCCGTTCACGACTATGCAGCGACACTCGACGGCCTGATCCTGCAGGGCGGCGCCGATATCGATCCGAGTCTCTACGGCGAGCAGACGTCTGCTGCAGTGGGTGTTACCGATCGCGCCCGCGACCGCTTCGAGCTGGATCTGCTGCGTGCGTTCGCGAAATACGGCAAGCCCGTGTTCGGCATCTGCCGCGGCATGCAGCTCATCAACGTCGCCTACGGCGGCACGTTGCACCACGATCTGAACGTCGGCGGCGCCACGAGCTTCGTGCACTACATCCGCGAGCAGTACGACGAGCATCAGCACGATCTCACGTTCAAGCAGAACGGCTGGTTGCAGTCGTTGTACGAAGGCATGATCAGCCCGCGCGTGAACTCGATTCACCATCAAGGCGTGAACCAGCTAGGTACCGGACTGATGGTAGAGGCCTGGTCAGGTGACGGCGTGATCGAATGCATTCGCCACGAGGACCAGAGGTTCATGGTCGGCGTGCAATGGCATCCGGAGTTTCACGACGAACGCTTTCCGGAATTGCTACCCACGGCGCCGTTGTTGAATGCATTCATCGAGGCGGCGAGAAAACAGGAATCACGCCGGGACGGAGTTCACTCGATGGAGTAGCCGGCCTGACGCGCTTCTCTGATCGTAAGGATCAGGGCGGTGTGTTCTCTTGCGCATAGGCAACTATTAAGTTGCATTTGCGCTAGGCCGCGTCTAGTATATGAGCAACCCGGAGGTTGCCCATGAACGACAGTATCGAAAAACGCATCGAGCTCAAGGCGCCGGTCTCTCGCGTGTGGCGCGCGCTCACCGACTATCGCGAGTTCGGACAGTGGTTCGGTGTCGCACTCGAAGGGCCGTTCGTTCCTGGGCAGGTGGCGCGAGGCCGTATTACGTATACCGGCTACGAGCACGTGCGCTGGGAGGCGACGG
>JBEVDW010000049.1:0-12644 GCA_040513115.1 Steroidobacteraceae bacterium
GCGTGGACTTTCGTGTCACGCAGGTGGTGGATGGCACGAAGGGAATTCACTCGATGATTCCGAAGAAGCTGTTCGTGGATGACAAGACGGCGTTCTGGGCGAAGTGAGGTTGGTCAGATTGCCCGGAGTGCTCCACCCCAACCCTCCCCCGCTGCCCAGGCGGTGGGGGCAAACCCGTTAAGGCTCCCCCTTCAACGGCCCAAACCCCTGCGGCGCCACTCGATGCTTCGTCGCCGCCGTATACGCCGCCGCGATACGGAACAACACCGGCTCATCGAACGGCCGTGCGAGAAAGTCGATACCCACGGGCAACTTCGCAGCGACCTGATCCGCGAGCTTCGTGCCCTCGCCGTCGGGCACACGGTCGTACATCACTGTCGTGAAGCCTGCGGGCACTGTGATCGCAGGGAAGCCGTTCGCGCCGAGTAGTGTCCATGCATTCGAAGGTCGGCCGTTGACCGTTGGCTCCGTCGGTGCGCCCAGCTTGGCAGCGGGGATGTTGCTCGTCGGATACGTGATCGCGTCGAGTTGCAGCTGTCCCATGCATTGCAACGCGATCTGCTGAAGTGCGAAGCGCTGTTGCAAGCGATTACCCAGATCCAGGGTTGGCTCCTTCAGGCGATCTTCCAGGTTCTTCTTCTTATCGCTGAAACCACTTTCCTTGCGGACGTCCGTAAAGAAGTTCGACTTGGCGATCAACTCCGAGACATTGGAGATGTTCTTGTCGCCGCGTTCACGCAGATACATCTCGAGCACGAAGCGTGATTCGCCAACGGTGCGATCGGGCGTCAGACCACGAATGCTGGGACCATCGGGAAAGGACGAGCCATCGATCGACATGCTCACGAGCAATGGAATGTGATCGTACGCTGGCTTGCCGGAACCATCGACCGCGAAGAGCTGGGGATACTGCTTCGTGAACAGAGGTCCGAGCGTGGACGGCGCGAACTTCTTCACGCAGTCCTGGAACAGCGCGCCATTGTTACCCGGGTCGACCACCGTCGCGCCGAGCTCGCGCAACTTAGTGACGCCGCGTTCGACGATGTCGATGCTCTCCTCATCGACTTTGGTAAACAGCGACTTGTTCATGAACTCGCGCACGACGCCGATGCGCACCCCTTCGAGGCTCCCGGGCTTCGCATACGAGTGATACGGCTGAGCGGGTTTGCGGCCGATACTGAAGGCAGTCAGCTCGTCCTTCGGATCGTAGCCGGCGATCACGTCTAGCACGCGCGCCGTGTCCTCCACCGTGCGACACATTGGTCCGACGCGATCGTTCATGTATGAGGCGCGGATCATGCCGTCGCGGCTGACCAGTTCCTGCGTCGGCGACAGTCCCACGATGTTGTTGTTCTTCGCGGGATTGCGTACCGAGGGTCCTGACTCCTCACCCACGGAGCAGGTTACGAGGTTGGCAGCGACGGACGAGCCTGAACCGCCGCTCGAGCGACCCGGCGTGCGCTCGGTATCGTAGGGATTGCAGAACGTGCCGCCGAAGGCGCTGCGATCGCCGCCCGCGTATTCGCCCATGTTGGCCTTCGCGAGGATGATCGCACCGGCCTCTCGCAAGCGCTTCACGAAGGTCGAATCATCCGGTGGGCGATCGTTGGCGTACGCAGCGTCGGCGCCGGAAGTCGTGCGCATGTCGACTGTGTCGTATTGATCCTTGATCGACATGACGACGCCATGCAGCGGGCCGACCAACTTGCCCGTGCTGGCGAGCGCCGCATCCTGTGCTTTGGCGACTTCCAATGCGTCAGGCATTGAAGCGCTACCGTCCTTGCTGTCGGTCATGCTGCGAGCCTTGTGCTCATCGAACCCCAGCGCTTTGCGCGTCGCGGGACGCAGATTCAATGTCGAGAGCGCGTTGATCTGGCCAGCGTTCGGAATCGTGGTCACGGCACCCAGAATCCCCTGCGGCTGCTTCACGCAAGTGCCGCTGTAAGCTTTGATGCGTTTCAGATACAGCCGCACGAGTTGTTCGGTGGTGATCTCCTTGGATAGCAGCGCCTGCTGGATCTGTTCGATCGTCGCTTCTTCGAGATGGAATTTCGCGTGCGCAGGCGTGCTCATCGCGAGCACGGCGGTCGCGATCGCCGCGGACACCGTTGTTCTCATGCAATCACCCAGGGTTGGAATAGTGCAGCTGCTCGGGTAGTGCAGCGCTTGAAGTCGGCTTTGCTTCCGTTGCCGGTGCAGCACGCCGGCTGCTGAACAACACGTACATCGCCGGGATGACGTACAGAGTCAAAGCGCCGCCCGACAACAGGCCGCCAATTACGGCGATGCCCATCGACACGCGGCTTTCGGCGCCGGCGCCGAGCGCCAATGCGATCGGCAGAATACCCAGGACCATCGACAGCGTGGTCATCAGAATGGGCCGCAGGCGGGCGGATGCTGCCTCATGCACGGCTTGCAGCGGGGTCGGCGCGCCGGCTTCGCGACGCTGATTCGCGAACTCGATGATGAGAATGCCGTTCTTCGTAACGAGACCCACCAGCATGATCAGACCGATCTGCGAAAAGATGTTGAGGGTCTGGTCGAAGTACCACAGCGACAGCAATGCACCGGCCACGGCGAGTGGCACGGTGAGCAGAATGACGAATGGATCGATGAAGCTCTCGAACTGAGCGGCCAGCACGAGATAGATCAGCACGAGCGCAAAGAGAAAGACCCAACCGAGCGAGGAAGAACTTTCGACGAAGTCCCGCGCCGAGCCGGTCAGCGAAGTGGTGAAGCGTTCGTCGAGCGTGTCGCGCGCGGTCTGCTCGAACGCAGCGATGCCATCGCCCATCGTGACGCCGGGTGCGAGCGTGCCCGACACCGTCGCCGCAGCATCGCGAGTGAAGCGATACAATTCCGGCGGCGCGCTGCTTTCCTGCAGCGAGACGAGGTTGTCGAGTCGCACCATCCCGTCGCCCGCCAACGTACGCACAGCCATGTTGCTGAGCGCGCCGGGCCGTGATCGGAAATCGCGGGTGAGCTGCCCGATGACGTCGTATTGCTTGCCATTGAGGATGAAGTAGCCAAAGCGGTTACCGCTCAGCGATGCCTGCAAGGTTTGGGCGATGTCCAACGTGCTCACGCCGAGGGTCTGAGCTTTGTCGCGATCGATACTCACGCGCACTTCGGGCTTGCTGAACTTGAGATCGCTGTCGACGAACGTGAAGGCCGGATTGTCACGGGCTGCATCGAGAAACTTTGGTAACGCATCGCGCAGATCGTCCAGCTCGGGCGCCTGCACCACGAATTGAATCCCAGCTTGATTCGAGCGTCGCTCACCGATGCTCGGCTCCTGCGTGATGTTGACGCGCGCGCCGGTGAACTGCTTCGCGAGTGGTTGCAGCGCATCCGCGATCTCGGACTGGGTGCGCTCACGATCCGCCTTGTCCTTGAGGAAGACACGCACGAAGCCGTTGTTGATCGCGCCTTGAATGCCAGGGCCACCGCCGGCGCCGGGCACCTGCGTCATCATCAAGTGCGACTCGGGCACGGCGTCCGCGGTCGCCTGAGTGAGATCGTCCATGAACTCCTGCATGTACTCGTAGCTCACACCCTCGGGTGCCGTCGCGCGCACCCAGATACGACCGCGATCTTCCATCGGCGCCAGCTCGCGCGGCAGCACACTGAAGAAGACGTAGATCAGCACGCCTGCGGTAGCCAGAATTGCCAACGCAATCCAGCGGCGCTGAAGGAAGCTGCTCAAGCCGCGTGCGTAGCCATGCTCCAGCGCATTGAAGAAAGGCTCCGTGCGCTTGAACAACCATCCGTGGCCTTCATGCGACTTGAGCAGGCGCGAGCTCAGCATCGGCGTCAGCGTGAGTGCGACGACGGCGGAGATGAGGACAGCGCCCGCGATCGTGACGCCAAACTCGCGGAACAGTCGGCCTGACAATCCACCCATGAACAACAGCGGCAGGAAAACCACGGCGAGCGTGATGGTGGTGGAAATGACTGCGAAGAAGATCTCTTTCGTGCCGCTGATGCCGGCTTCCAGCGGCGCCATGCCGTTTTCGATCTTCGCGTAGATGTTCTCGAGCACGACGATTGCGTCGTCCACGACCAGGCCGATCGCCAGCACGATTCCCAGCAACGTGAGCGTGTTGATGGAGTAGCCCGCGAAGTACATCACGGCGAAGGCGCCGATGATTGAAACGGGTATTGCCAGCACTGGAATCAGTGTCGTGCGCCATTCGCGCAGGAACGCAAACACCACCAACACCACCAGCGCGAACGCGATGAATATGGTTTCGCTCACTTCCAGCAGCGAGCGGCGGACGTACTCCGTATTGTCGTACGCCACTTCCAGCTTGATGTCGGCCGGCAGTTCCTTCTTCACCTGCTCCAACCGCAGCCGCAGCTCATCGACGATCTCGATCTGATTGGCACCCGGTTGCTGCTTGAAGTACAGGCCCGCAATCGGCTTGTCGCCCATCTTCAGCGCACCGCGTTCGTTCTGAGCGCCCAGCTCGGCATACCCGATGTCGCGGAAGCGCACGATCTGATCGCCGCTGCGCTTGAGGATGAGGCCGTTGAAATCCTCCGGCGTATTCAGGCGCGAGAGCGTCTTGACCGGCAACTCGACCGACTCACCTTCGATACGCCCCGATGGCAACTCGATGTTCTCCTTCGAGAGCGCCGTGCGAACGTCGAGTGTCGTCAGTTGATAGGCCGTCAATTTCTCCGGGTCCATCCACAAGCGCATTGCGTACCGCTTCTCGGCAGGCTGATCCACACCGGCGATGCCCGGCACAGTCTGAAGCCGTTCGCGCAGATTGTCCGCGTAAGCGCCGAGCTCCAATTGCGAGCGCGTGTCGCTGCTGAGTGCGAGACCGAAGATGGGCTGAGAGTCGGCGTGCGACTTGTTCATGATCGGCGGGTTCGTGTCGGGCGGCAGCAGGCGCACGGCACGTGCAATCTGATCGCGAATGTCGCTGGCGGCGGTATCGATGTCCGTCTCCAGCGCGAACTCCGCATTGATCTGGCTCGAGCCTTCGCGGCTCGTCGAGGTCAGTGTGCGAATCCCGGCGACGGCATTGATCGCCTCCTCCAGCGGCTCCGTGATCTGCGCCTGCATGACTTCCGCTGCAGCGCCCGGATAGCTGGTCGTGATCGAGATCGAGGGCGGATCGATCGCGGGGTATTCGCGCACGCCGAGCTCGAAGATGCTGATCGCGCCGAACAGCGTGATGAGAATCGAGATGACGATCGTCAGGACGGGCCGGCGCAGGCTCAGCTCGGCCAGCGTCATGTCTTCCGACCTGCGACGATGACAGCCTGTCCTGGGCGGATCTGCTGCAGACCGGACGTGATCACGACGTCACCGGGCTGCAGCCCCGACAGGATGTGAACGGTGCTCTCAAGGCGCGTGCCGGTCTCCACTGCGCGCCGTTCCGCCTTGCCGTTCTCGACGACGAAGACGTTCTTCTCGGCGAGACCGGGGACGACCGCGAGTGCGGGAATGAGCATTGCGTCCTTCAGCTGATCGAGCGTGAGCTCCACGTGCGCAAATGCGCCGGGTAGCAAGCGCCCGCTCGGATTAGGCGCCACTGCGCGGATCAGAACCGTGCGCGTGGTGCTGTCGATGCGCGGATCGTAGGCGTAGATCTCGCCGCTGTACTTGCGGTCGCCGCCGGAGATGGAGAACGTGATCGGAGCGCCATTGCGCAGGCGTGCGGCATATTTTTCCGGCACGGAGAAATCGATCTTGAGCTTGTCCAGACGCTGCAGCGTGGCAACGCGCGTCGCCGCGTTCACGAAGGCCCCTTCGCTCACGTACCGCAAACCGACCACGCCATCGAACGGCGCGCGAACTTCGGTCTTTTCGATCTGCGCATGGATGAGCTCGACCTCCGCCCTCTGGATGTCCAGCTCACTCAGCGCGATGTCGTACTCTTCCTGCCGCGCGACGCCCTGCTTCAAGAGCTGCGCGATGCGCCGCTCGCGCAGCGTGGCGAGCTCACGTCGGTGTACTGCACGCTCCAACTGCGCGCGCAGATCCGCATCGTTCAACTTCACCAGCAGGTGGCCTTTCTTCACCTCAGTGCCTTCGCGGAAGTTGATCGCAGTCACCTTGCCATTGATCTCGGCCTGCAGCTCGACGGCTTCGTCGGCCCGCAATGTGCCCGTGGAGGTAACAGTTTCGGCAAAGTTGGCTGCCTCCACGATGAAGGTCGACACGCGCACCGGCGCGCCCGATTTGCCTCCTTTGCCGCCCTTATCCCTCTTCTCTGGACCACCGCCCGGCTTCGGGGCACCGGCCTTCGTGCCGATATCAGTGTCCGCCTTCGCGCTCGCCTCCTTATGAATCAGCGGCATGACCTTGGGCGCAGCCGCGCCGCCGATCACCGCAAGCAGGGTCACGGTCCAGAGTGTGGTCTTGAGCACGGGCTTCACGAAGGATCTTGAGCGTAAGGCAGCTTCATCTTCATACCGGCACGTCCCGGTGGCGTGCGTATGTCGGTTGAGTTCGTGGATTGCGAGTAATCAGACGGAGGGCGGGGTGGTGCCCCCACCCTGGAGCAGCTAGTCCGCGCCCAGGCTCACGATGTCGTGCTTCGACAGCTCCACCAGCCGCGCGCGCACAGCATCCGCCGGTGTGTCTTTGATCTGCGCGCATACCTGCTGCACAGTCATCCCCTCCGTTTCCGCGAGTGATTGCACGATCGCCTGACTCACGCGATCCAGGCGCAGGCGTGCACCGTTGATCGTGATCTCGCCGCTGTCGAAGATCGGACGCTGATAGGTGGTGAGGCGCACGGAGGCGGTGGGGTTCAGACCGCTGTTCTTTGAATTCAGCATGAGGCCGAGGTTGAAATCGGCGCTCAGTTGCTCACGTCCGCTGAGCTCGGCGAGAAACTGCTGCAGCAACGCCGGCGAGCGCAGTGCTTCCCCGAGTGTCTGCAACGCGCTCGCGGTGTCGTTGGGCACGTATGCCGAACCGCCGATTCCTTTGCGGGCCGACTCGTTCTGCGGCACCACCCGACTGCACGCCCACATCATGAAATCGTGCACTGTCGGCAGATAGGCACCGATCGACAAATGAAAGCTCGCCTCGTTGAGCGGCGTGACCTGGTGCCACCAACCACGCGGGACGTAGAGCAGATCGCCGGTATGCAGCACGGTGTCGAGCACCGGCGGCTCGCTGGGTTGAACGGGTGCCGCGCTGCTCGCGTGCTGGCTCAGCGGCAGTGGAAATGTCGGGCGATAGACCTGCCAACGCTTGCTACCGATGGCTTGCACGACGAAGACGTCGTGCGTATCCCAGTGTTTGCCGAACGTGCCCTGACCGCCGCAGCTCAAGTACGCATTGCACAGCGTTTGCTGAGCGACGAAGCGACCGACTTCCAAGCACGCGCGCTTCACGACGGGCGAGCTCAGCTCCAACCGATTCGCCACGAGCGTCGCGCCGTTCTGCAGATAGCCGTAGAAGCGACTCTTGCTCAGCCTTCGGCGCGGCATCCCTAAGTCGACAACGTCTTCGACGTAGTTCTCCTGCGGCACGAGGCCGCCATGGAAGAGCTGCATCATTGCGGGCGTGGGCTCGATCTGATGCAACAGCGTATCGATTGCGCCCCAATCGAACGGCCGCTCCAGCATCGCGCCACGGTGCAGGTAGACGTCGCGCTCCAGATAGCGCTGGCGAAAAGCGGATGCGGTCACGCCGAAATCGAGCATGCGGTTATCTGGCCGTACCGAATGTGAATGTCCGAGTGTCTTCCACCAGCACCGTGCGTCCGGTGTGTCGCGCCGGTGTGAAGCGCCAGCTCTGCACGGCAGTGAGCGCGGCGGCACCGAGCTCCGGATGTGCCGTGCTCGTCGCGACGGGCACGCGCGCGCGGCCATCGACATCGATGATGTAATTCACGGTGACCTGCCCCATCACGCCGGCGGCTTTCAACTGCTGTGGATAGGCTGGTGCTGCGCCCTGAACACGGGTGGGCTTCTCATCCAGCTGATCCCAGGTGATCGTCGTCGTATCTGGCAATTCGTCCTCGCTTGGCGAAAACGCGGCACGAGCCGCCTCGCGGTGGCTGTAACTGCTCACCTTGCCCGTGCGCATGAAAATGAAGCGCACGACCTCGCGCCTTGGCGTGGTGACGGTTTCCGCGGCCTGCAACTGCCATTCGCGAATGGCATCGGCCAGAGCGCTGCCGAACGCCGGGTGATTCGTTTCCAGCACGACGACATCCAGGACCTTGCCCTCGGAATCCACCGTAAACGCTGCGGTCGCATGACCATCCAGCACCGCGCTCGAGCGCAGCTCGAGTGGAAACGCGGGCGGCTCGTAGCGCCGCATGGCCGGCAATTCTGCCGGTGGTCCATCCTGGAACAGATTGCCGAAGACACCTGCTGCAACGACGATGAACGAAGCCGGCGAGGGCATGCAGTCTCGAATGAACGGGCCTGATTGGGAGACGGCTGACGCAGCGCCTACCCTGCCCTTACTCGTGAGGCGAGGTGTAGGTCGTGAGAATGGCCGTCGTGATCAGAACCGCACCGATGAGCAGCAGCTCCGCGGTGATCGTGCTGCGCAACGTTCGGGCAGCATGGGCATCGCCGCTCATGAGCGGCGGGGTGAGCCGCAGCTTGTTGTAAGCGGCAAGGCCCAACACGCTTAGGGCGATGGCGACCTTGATCGCAAGCGCTCTGACGTAGGGCGTGAGCCAAGGATTGCGATCGAAATCCACCAGGATCAGGACCAGGATCAGCCCCGCGATCACCAGCCCGCCCACGAGGCGCAAGGCCAGCGCCGCAAAGCGCTGAACCAAGGCGGCGAACTGCGCCGGCTCATGCTCACACTCATGCCGCATGAGAAACAAAGCACCCAGCCACCACGAGGCCGCGGTGACATGCGCCGCTGCCACCAGGCCCTCGACGAATCCGACCACGGCGGCATGGCCATTGAAAGCGAACGAGGCAACGGCAATCGCGGCGTTGCCAGCTCGGCCCACCGGTGAGGAGGACGGCTCGCGCACGGCAAACAACAACATCAGTGCACCCGCCATCTGCAACCCCGTCGCCGCACCGACGCTGGAGGTCAGCACCGCAGATCCGGTTGCTTCATCCAGCTGCCCGCCGAGCCGCAGGAACAAGACGAATGTGCCGAGGATGCAGGCGGCAATCGTCAGCGCAGCCGCGCGACGCGTCATGCGATCCAGCCAGTGCACCATTGCCTGACTCGGCCGCAACGTCAGCTCCGCCAACACGAATCCCACCATCGAAAGCACGCCCGCGTACAGCAGCGCGCGCACGGCGGCGGCCAGCGCATCGAGCATCAGTGCGCTGCCGTCGCAAGCTCGAGCGTGAGTAAGAGCGTGCCGCTGATGACGTGACCGTCTTTCGACAAGGCCTTCCAACGAATCTCATTGCGACCCGGCGCCAGCTGCGGCCGCTTCACGGTGAACGAAGCCGCGCTGCCTTCGGGCGTGAATGCGAGCGTGACTTGCGCGCGGTCCGGTTTCACGATGACGACTGAAGTCAGGCGCACCGTCTCACGACAGGTCATCTCGATCACGGGAGGAGAGGCGTCGAGTACGGCGCCATTGGCAGGGCTCGTGCGAGTCAGGCTGGTGTGGGCGAATGCTTGGACGGATGCCAGCAACAACGCCCAAACCATGAGCATGCAACGCCATCGCTGAAGATGAGTGGCGGCTGATCCGGCATCGCTGCGCATAGGAGTGCCCCTCTACGGATTGCGGCGCATTGTAGTGGACTGCGAGAGATGAAGCTGTGTCCTCTAGCGGGAAACGACCGGAGGGAGTGGCGCGCCAGGACAGGATGAGGGTGGGAGGTATTAATCGCGTAATGGGGGAAGCGATTGACGCGGAACAGCTCAAGACCTATGCGGAAGCCCTAACTCAGTATCGTTTGAGTTTTGAAGACAAATTCCACTGACCTCGGCCTAGGACTCAGAGGACTGCTGACGAGCCGATGCGGACGTTCGGCCAGGTTCCAAGTGAGCTGGGCAAGTCGCAGCATTCGCGAGCTGCCACACTACTGAAGAAACCGACACGCACGTTGGACGTACTGGCTGGATAGTGGTTGGGCTCATGACCTCACGCCATCAGCTTGGCCCCAGGTAGTCCTTCTTTCCGAGCTCCACGCCGTTATGACGCAGGAGCGCGTACGCCGTGGTGACATGAAAATGGACGTTGGGCAGCAGGTGAGACAGGAGATAGGGCAGCGCCTGCATGCTCTTGGTGCTGCTGCGGCTCTGCCATGAAATGGTCTTGTCTTCGCCACCATCGATCTGCGCCGGCTTCAGGGATTCCAGATACGCAACCGAATTGCGGATTCTCTGCACCAGATCCTGAAATGTCGCTTCCTTGTCTTCGTAAGCGGGAAACTCCGCGTCGGCCAGACGACCGGCGCCGCTTCTCGCGGTATCCGTCGCAATCTGAACCTGTCGCACCAACGGAAACATATCCGGAAAAAGACGGCTGTTGAGAAGCACGGCCTCGTCAATCCTGTGTGCTTGCGCGTGCGCAGCGCCCTTCTCCAAGATCGCAGCTAGATTGTTAAGTGCGCGGATGAAAGCCGGCACCGACGCTTGATACATCGAAATCGTCATGAGTGTCTCCAGGGAGTAGGCTTGCTACCGTACACGAGTAGCGGCCGTTCTGTGCGCTGTCGAACCCAAGCACAGACGGCCCAGCATCGATGCAATACAGCGCTTCGCAAGTCATGCCCGCTTCTGGTCGAAGGTGACGTCTGCGGTAGGTTAGTGAATAGGACCGAGCCCCCAACGATATGAAAAGGATCAACGAGATCAGTCGGCAAATACATGAAGAGATAGCTCGTGTCGTCAGGGCCGATGATGTGGCAACGTTTGTCGACGCGAGACACTCGCCTCCCCAGGTTCTATTTTGCGATCGCGACCAATCGCCGCTTCCGGCCAACTACGAGCTCCGTCACGTACAGGCGTTGTTCTCCGAGTTTCGGTTGGAATGTCGAACCGATGCAGAATCCGATGCAGAATCGCCATTCTGGTTTTGTGCAGTTCACTTCATGTGTGGCTGAAAAGTGAGCATGGCTGTGTTTTACGAAGGCGACTACGAATGCGGTCTGGAATCTGCCGAACTAATGCATCTTGTGGTGCGAGACTTTTTCCATCACTTCGATCGAATGGAGAGTGAGATACGGAGGAAGGGTGACAGCGAACGCATACCCGCTCAGGAGTGACACTCGGCAGGATTCGGCTGGTGCGAGATTCCACGAAGACGGAAGGGTCCGCTCCTGCGCCGGAAACGGACATCGATCAGCTTTCACGATTTAGGCGATTAGCAGGCGCTTTTGGAGCTTAATTGACCGTTCAGCGCACGGCGAAACTGACTGGGACTTGCACCCAAGGTCGCTTTAAAGGCGCGCGAGAAATGCTCCGGATTTTTGAAACCCGCCATATAGCTGATTTGACTTACCGGAACGGTTCGCATGTCGGCCGCACTCAGCCACTCTGCCGCACGAGACAGCCTCCGCGTCCGGATTAGCGCCCCTAAACTCGTGTTGTTGGCCGCGAGCAGATGATGAAGATAACGCACGGACATGTGACATTCTTTTGCAATGAGACGCGCCGAAATTGCCGGATTGTGCAGATTGCGATCGATGTAGTGAAGCGCTTGATCCATTCGCATTTTAGGAAGCGTCGAGCGCTGCAATTTTGCTTGCGAAGTTTCGGCGCCCCGCCTAAGGGCCATCAACGCAGTCTCAACCATTTTTTCGGCGATGAGTGGGTCGAGGTTTTCACCGGTCCGAAATAAAAGTGCGAACAGTTGTTCGCACAAGTTCAACTCTCCATCGTCGAATTCATAACCGATGCCGAGGCGGAGACGATCCGGGATAAAAATGTCCATCACCGTCGATGGGATATTGATTGTCATCGCGTGGACAACACCCTCGCCGCCAGGAATGAAGTCCGCAACGAATGGCGCTTCAGAACTAATGGCGACCAGATTGCCGGCGTTGATCGTCTGCGTTCCTTCCGGTCCCGTCATCTGCATCGACCCTTGGTACACAAACCAAACGAGGTAGAGCTTTTTGTCGTTCGCGCGAATGTGCTTCAGGGCACGGCGAAAGGCGACGCGCGAACGGGTGGTTACAACATGGATATCCGCCTGCGCGAAAGAACTCTGCTCAACAGACATATGAGGCGCGTCTATCGAGCGGCAGAATAGCTCACCGCGGAAATACTCCTCGTCGATCGAGACGCGCAGGAGATCTTCAAACGTCCGCGTTGCTTCGCCGTCGTATCGAAATTTTAGCTTCGGCATGCGACTAAGTCTTTCTCTAATCACGCCCGCCCTATTGCGTGATGTATCAAGTCTGGTTGCCTAAATCATCATGTAAGTTGACGCTCCTGGGGCTAGGATCAAAAAACCAACATAAATCCCAAGGAGGCGTTCAATGCAGACTGTAGCCCAGTTGCCTCAATCCAGCGCTCCACCGATGACGGAAGCGCCGCCGCCGATAGAGCCATTTGCGATTTCGGATGCCGTAGCGGCGCTGTGGGGAGAAATCGAACGCCTCGAACTTGCCTATCACATCGCCGAATTGGAAGTGAAAGGGTACACCATCGTCCCGCCTGGAAAGGCCGCGCCGCCGGATTTCGCGGCGAAGATGCTGGAGAGTGCGTGTGCCCTTGTTGA
>JBEVDW010000050.1:0-8459 GCA_040513115.1 Steroidobacteraceae bacterium
GTTTCAGAACGAACGCGACCAGTGCGTGCTGCTCCTTATCGACTGCGGACGCCGCATGCGCAGCGATGACCGCACGAACCAGATCGGCGCCGCGCACTTCGATCAGGTGCTGAACGCTGTGATGTTGCTGAGCTACGTCGCTCTGAAGCAAGGCGATGCTGTCGGCGCACTGACGTTCGGCACGCCACCCGGTGCAGAGCGATGGTTCGCACCCCGCAAGGGCTCGCATGTACTGAACGCGCTGATGAGCGAGCTCTTCGACGTGCAACCCACACCCACACACTCCGACTATGTGCAGGCCGCCCAGGAGCTTCTGCGCCGGCAACGCAAACGCGCACTCGTGATCGTCATCACCAACTTCCGCGACGAAGACGTGAGCGAGCTGGATCAAGCGTTGAAACTGCTGCGCTCGCGACATCTCGTGCTCACGGCGAGCCTCCGTGAAACCGTCGTGCGCGAGTTGATCGATCAATCCCTCGCAACCAGCGACGGCGTGTTCGAGGTTGCCGGTGCGCACTTGTATGAACAGTCGCGGCGCGATGCGTTCAATCGCATCGCCGCCAAGGATGCACTGATGGTGGATGCGGAGCCGAATCGTTTAGGAGTTGAGTTGGTGAATAGGTATCAAGCAGTCAAGCGCGCAGGGAAGATCTGATTTCAATGATATCCCTCATGGCTGATCCCCGCCTCTTGCCTTGCGCAGGCCGTCGATCTTTCAGCTTCAGCAGTCCAATGAAAAGGCGCAGGCGACTACTTCGCCTGCGCCTGCAACAGCGGTGCTGCAACGAACTTAGTGCGTGGCGGCCCTCGCGCGTGCGCGACCGTCGCGGCCCCGGGCGAGAAGGTCGAAGCGATCGAGGTTCATCACCTTGTTCCAGGCACACACGAAGTCGCGCACGAACTGCTCCTTCGCGTCGTCGCTTGCGTAGACCTCCGCCAGTGCGCGCAGCTGCGAATGCGCGCCAAACACGAGGTCAGCCGCCGTCGCGGTCCACTTGGTCTTGCCCGTGGTGCGATCGAGGCCCTCGTAGATGTTCTTATCCGACGCGGAGGGTCTCCACGCCGTGCCGCCGTCGAGCAGGTTCACGAAGAAGTCGTTGGTCAGCGTTCCGGGTCGATCGGTGAAGATGCCGTGCTTCGATTGATTATGGTTCGCAGCCAGAGCGCGCAGACCACCGACCAGCACCGTCATTTCAGGCGCGGTCAGCCGCAACATGTTGGCGCGGTCGAGCAGACGAGTCTCTGGCGACAGCGGGTCATCCGCTCGGTGATAGTTGCGGAATCCGTCGCCGATCAGGTCGAGCACGTCAAACGTGTTCACATCCGTCTGCTCCTGCGAGGCGTCGGTGCGACCGGGCGTGAACGGGACGGTGAGGTTGTGCCCAGCCTTTCTGGCCGCTTCCTCGACGGCGGCGCACCCGCCGAGAACGATCACGTCGGCAAGCGAAACCTTCTTGCCTCCGGATAGTGAGCCGTTGAAGTCCTTTTGCACCCGCTCGAGTGTCTGCAACACCTTGGCCAACCGGGCCGGCTCGTTGGCCTCCCAATCTTTTTGCGGCGCGAGGCGGATCCGCGCTCCATTGGCGCCGCCACGCTTGTCGGTGCCGCGGAAACTCGCCGCAGATGCCCAGGCCGTGAAAACCAAGTCCGGGATGGACGTGCCCGAATCGAGGAGCTTGCGCTTGAGCGCAGCGATGTCCTGCTCGTTGACCAGCTCATGATCGACCGGTGGTACGGGGTCCTGCCACAGCTGAGGCTCCGGAACCCAAGGTCCTAAGTAGCGTGAACGGGGGCCCATGTCGCGGTGAAGCAGCTTGAACCAGGCCTTGGCGAACGCGTCGGCGAGCTGGTCCGGGTTCTCGTAGAAGCGCTTCGCGATCGGGCCGTAGATCGGATCCATTCTCAGCGACAGGTCTGTCGTCAGCATCATCGGCGCGTGCCGCTTCTTCGGGTCGTGCGCATCCGGCACGGTGCCTTGGGCCTCAGGGTTCTTCGGCTTCCACTGCTTCGCACCGGCGGGGCTCGTTGTGAGCTCCCATTCGTACTTGAACAGATTCTCCAGGAAGCCGTTGTCCCACTTCGTCGGGTTGTTGGTCCATGCGCCCTCGAGCCCGCTGGTGATCGCGTCGCCGCCCTTGCCGCTGCCGTGTTTGTTGTGCCAGCCAAGACCTTGCAGCTCGATCGGGCTTCCCTCGGGTTCTGGTCCGATATTCCCTTGTGCGGGCCCAGCACCATGAGTCTTGCCGACCGAGTGGCCGCCGACGATGAGCGCAACCGTCTCCTCGTCGTTCATGGCCATGCGGGCGAAGGTCTCGCGAATGTCGCGTGCGGCAGCCAGCGGATCAGGTTTGCCGCCGGGCCCTTCGGGATTCACGTAGATCAGGCCCATCTGCACGGCGCCAAATGGCTTCGCAAGCTCCCGGTCGCCGCTGTAGCGCTCGTCTCCCAGCCAGGTGTCCTCGGAACCCCAGAAGATGTCCTCGGGCTCCCACGCATCGGGCCGGCCGAAACCGAAGCCGAACGTCTTGAAGCCCATCGATTCATAAGCCACGTTGCCGGCCAGGATCAGCAGATCGGCCCACGAAATCTTTAGGCCATACTTTTTCTTGATGGGCCAGAGCAGCCGGCGCGCCTTATCGAGATTCGCGTTGTCCGGCCAGCTGTTGAGGGGCGCAAACCGCTGCTGGCCCTCTCCGCCACCGCCGCGGCCATCGGCGATGCGATAGGTCCCGGCGGCGTGCCACGTCATGCGAATGAATAACGGTCCGTAGTGGCCGTAGTCGGCCGGCCACCAGTCCTGCGATTTGGTCATCACCTCGATGAGATCCTGCTTGAGCGCGTTGACGTCGAGGGATTTGAACTGTTCTGCGTAGTCGAAATCCTCCGCCATCGGATTGGACAGGTGCGAGTGAGTGTGGAGCACCGACAAATCGAGCTGATTCGGCCACCAATCCCTGTTGGTCCTCGGCCGGCCTCGCTTGGGAGTCGGGGACGGAATCGCCGGGCTCTCGCTTTCGCTGGCACTCTGGGTGTTTTGCTTGTCGGGCATAACAATCGCTCCTCTGTACCGTGCACTTCGTTGAGGTTGAGTCGATGGTATGGCTCCGTCACAACGATCGACAATATGCAATACCCGGTCACGTGTCGTCCGGGCTGCGCTGAGGTGTCAGAGCTCTGAACCGCGGGTTCGAGGGTTGCAGGGTTCAGGGGTAGTTGAAGTCACTTCTCACGGGCTCGCGCTGGTCGGTCTCTACCTGCATCGCAGTCCGTCCGCGCTGGCACGAGCCGCCCAGCGCCACAAAAAGAAAACCCGCGAGCACCAGTCGGTACTCGCGGGTGATGGTCGTCAGTAACTGCGATTTCTAGAAGTCGTACGACAGCTCGACACCATACGTCCGCGGTGCGGCCGCGGCGTAGTTATCGCCCAGCGCCTGTTCGAGAGCGAAGGACGCGTATTCCTCATCGGTCAGGTTCTCACCGTAGATGCGGACGCCCCAATGCTCGGTCGGATCCTTCCACGATACGAAGGCGCTCACGAGGTCATAGGAGTCCTGCTCGATACGGCCGGCAGGCTCCCAGGTGAAGCCATCGTTGTAGTAGTAGTTTGCGCCCAGAGCGAATTCGCCCATCGAGCTGGGGACGGTGAATGTGCCGCCCAGGTTCCAGGTGATCTTCGGTGTGCGGGCGAGCTTCTTGCCGCTGAGGTCGGCTGCCGTCTGGATGTTGCCACCGATTCCCAACGGGTTCGGCAGGAAGACCGGCGCGTTCGGAAATTTCTTGTATTCGCCGTCGACGTACGAGAAGCCGCCGCGAACCTGCAGTTGGTCGGTCGCGTTCGCGAGGAAGTCCATTTCAAAGCCCTTGATCTCGGCCGACGCGGCGTTCACCGTCACCAGAGAGCCCGCTTCGATACGCGCCAGCTGGAGATCCTTCACGTCGTAGTAGTACGCGGCTGCGTTCAACTGCACTCTGTTGTCCCAGAGGACGGACTTCGTGCCCACTTCGTAGGCGTCGATGAACTCAGGATCGACAGGTCCCGAGCCGGGCACGCTGTAATTGCCCGTCACGTTGTAGTTGCCGCTCTTGAAGCCGCGGCTGTAGCTGCCGTAGACCATTGTGGACTCGACGAGCTGATGATCGAGCACGACGCGATAGGTGGGCTCAGTCCACTTCTTCGAGTCATCGCCGGTCGCGACCTGCGTGCCGCTGATGAAGATCTTCTGATCGATGCTGCGCTTGTCGTGGGTGACACGCAGGCCAGCCGTGAGGTGAGTGTCATCCGTGAAGCTGTAGGTCGCCTCGCCGAATGCCGCATACGACTTCGTCTTGATCAGCGCATCGATGTTCTGCGGAGCAGCCGTTGCCAGGCCGGTGATGCTGATGCCTTCCGGACCCGTGAAGCCGGATTCGTCATCATAGAAGTAGGCGCCGACGATCCAATGCCAGCTTTCCATCTGTGACATGAGCTGGAATTCCTGCGAGAAGGACTCGTGGCTTTGCTCGTTGATATGGATCACCACGAAGGGCAAGGGGAAGCCACCTTGCTCGAAGTCGTCGTGTACCAGCGTGTCGCGGTAGGCGGAGATGCTCACGAAGTCGAGTGCACCGAAGCTGTGGTCGATGCGTGCTGCAGCACCGGCTGTTCGCGACCGCATGAGTTCCTTGTTGTCCGCGTAGGTGTCGTAGAAGTCATCCGGTGCGCGCGTTGCTGCGGCGGCTCCAACGGGTTGGCATGCGCCGATTTGCGGAAGTGTGGGCGCGGTCGGGTCGCCACCGATCTGAGCGACGCATCCCGCGAAGATGATTGCACCATCGGCACCGAGAGACCCTGGCACCACGGCCTTCTGAATGCCCTGGCCGGTCTTCAGCTTGGCGTAGTCCGCGCTGATGCGGATCTCAGTGTCGTCGCTGGGCGTGATCAACCACTTCGTACGCACGCCTTTTTCTTTCTTGCGCTCGCTGTCGGCGCCCGTCGTGAGATTGTCGCCCCAGCCTTTGTCCTGGTTCTGGTAGAAAAGCGCGAGGTCTGCCGACACGGAATCAGTGATACCCGTCGTTCCGTACAGCTTCGCGCCCACCGTGTCGTAGTCGCCGTACGACATTTTGCCGTTGAAGCCCGTCTCCTGGGTCGGATCCTTGGTGATCACATGCACCAGACCGCCGGTGGCGTTTCTGCCGAACAAAGTGCCTTGCGGACCCTTCAGTACTTCGACGTGATCGATGTTGTTGAAGGAGAAGATGGACGAGTTCGCATGCGCGAAATAGACGCCGTCGACATACGTTGCGACGGTCGATTCCTGGCCGGCGGAGGCGTCGGGCGAGCCCACTCCGCGAATCGACGGTGTGAACGAAGTCAACTGCTGCGTCATGTTCAGGCTGGGCGTGATGGTGCTCAACTGGGCAATGTTGTTGGCACCTGCGTTCTGCAGAGCGTCTTCGGAGAACGCCTGAATCGAAATCGGCACGTCCTGCAGATTTTCTTCGCGACGCTGGGCGACCACGACGATCTCTTCCAGTGCTGTCGATTCCGCCGCCAGCGAGAGGCTCGGCGCGCCGATCCCCACGCCCGCCGCGGCGGCTGCCCAGAGCGAATAAGCCAGGTTGTGTCGAGCTGATGTCATTTTGATTCTCCTTGGTGGCCCAAAAGCGGTCAGTGAGGTCGATCTGCCGGCGATCTCTAACCTGCTGCGTTCATGTCAGCGTCGGATCGCTCTTGATGGCGCGCACGGTCATGTGCCACATCATCAGAATCCAGCCGAAGAAGGCGAATGCCACCAGCCAGAAGCCGATGAGGCCATTCCAGGAGAAGGGGCCGCCGTGGAAGAAGGGCAGGAGCGCGCCCGGCAGGAAGAGCACGGCGAGCCACAGATTCGCGTAGCCCACCCAACGCGGATACGCCTTCACTTCATTGCGGTCGGTCAGGATGCACCAGCCGATCGATACGTTCTGGATAAAGCCCGGCGGATAAAAGCCGATGAACGTGATCCACGCGAAGTCACTCAGCATTCGAATGGTGTCTGGCGCGGTGTCGGCCCGATATGCGGCGACGAGCCAGAAGTAAGCGGCCAGCAGGATGATCATGACGGTGCCGCATGAAGAGGCCATCTGCACGTACGTGAGCGGATGCGAGTTCCCCTCGATCCGCTTCATCTGCATGGCAATGGCCGCAGACAACAACCACCAGAACATGGCGGCAAACGCCAACACCGACATGCCGAACCGGATGCGCCAGCGGTTCTGTTCAAATTCCGCTGCCAGTTCAGCGGCACTCATGGAGGGTTCTATGAGCGGCATCCAGCCGGCGATGCCGAAGATGCCCAGGCCCAGAAGCGTCGCGAAGACGAGCGCCGAGTGAGCGCACAGGAGTTGATTCATTCTGCTCATGTCGAGCACGCCTCCCAGAGTTTTTGACGGTATTAGCTGGAGCGCGGATCGTTGATCGATCTCGAGCGCACGCCCCCGTTCGAAGCGCGTTTCCCTCACTGCGGACTGGCGGATCCCCCGTTTCAGTCCTGTGGCACAAAAATCACATTTGTGCCACGGCGGCGACTGTACGCTTGCTGGCCATGAGTGCGCAATGGGCACGGCGGATGTCGCGCCGAGTGAACAGTCAGAGGTGGAGGTGATGCACTTAGGGCCTCATGTACACTGCGCCGCGACGCAAGTACGGGCGAGATCGTCAATTGAAGGTTTCAATTCAAACAGACGCACAACGAGAACTTCTGAAGGCGGCGGCCGCATGCATCCTGCGACATGGAGTCGACAAGATTTCGGTGGAGGATGTCGCTGCTGAGGCCAAGGTGTCGCGTCGCACGGTCTATCGCGCATTTCAGAGCAAGGAGCATCTCCTGGCCGCGCTCTTCGAGTGGCACACGCTCGCAGTGACTTTCGACAAGGCGCTCAGACACGTGGGTGGTCTCGCCTTCGAGGACGCGTTTCTCGAAGGTACCCTCGCGGGTATTCGAGCGATCCGGCGCGATCGTTTGACCAAAGAGATGATGTACGGCAGCGGCGGGCAGTGGTTTCAGAAGCAGATGCTGGATGCGAGCTCGCCGTTGTCGCGGGCCGTCCGCAGAATCCAGATGAAGTTCTGGAACGACATTCTCGATCGAGCGCGCGAGGGGGGGCTATTGAACCCGGCGCTGACCAACGAGCAGATCATCGAGTGGTACACGATGGCCCAGTACTTCCTGGTGGTGCGAGCCAATCACGCGGTTGCGGATCAACGCTTCGTCGTCCGCAATCTCTTGATCCCGTCGTTTTTGAAGCGACCGACTCAGGGTTAACCCGAGGTCGCGGCCCGTCTAAGCGGCGAGGCTCACGCGGAAAGCGCGATCGGCAATGCGCAATACGTCGCCCTCGCGCAGTACCTGCTTCTTCACCTGGCGGTGATTGACGAAGCAGCCATTGACGCTGCCGACATCGACGAGCGTCACCGAGTTGCCGCTCACCAGCAGCCGAGCATGATCTCGGCTCACGAGCGGTGAGGGCACGCACAGGTCGCTGTCGGACGTGCGGCCCACCGTGATCACCTTGCGATCCAGCAGGACGGCCGGACCGTCGTGACCGACAGGCTCCAATCGCGGCGGATGGTCTGGATCGAACTCGGTCGGCGGTTCGTACTGTCCGGAAGCGGGCTCGGCCGCGCGCAACGCATCGAGATCGATCCTCAACCTTGCGATCAGCTCAGACATCTCCTGCATCTGATGCTGCGCATCCCGCAGCTGTGACTCGAGCGTGCGGCGTTCGTCTTCTGCGGCCTTCAGCTCGGCACGTGCCGTGTTGAGCCAGCCGTCGCGCAAGCGCACTGCCCGCTGCAGCTCCTCTTCCGCACGGGTGAGTCGACTCACTTCGGCTCGAGTGGCTGCGAGCGCCAATGCCTGAACAGCAGGATCATCGTTTCCCTCAACCTCGACCGCTCTCTTTCCGGGAGACGGTACGACATCGAGATCGAGCTCTACGTATGCCGTCTCCTCCACGAGCGCCGCTTTCGGCAGCGATGTATCGATGGTCACGCTGACCACGGCGGGCGTGCCACGAGAGATCGGAACGGTCGCTTCCGTGGCGTCATTATGTAGGGCCGAGTGCGTGTGCATCGAAGCGTCACTTGAGGTCTGAATGGTCACTATCGTAGATGCGAAGGGCATGGTCACGACGTGCATGCTTCACGTCATGTACATCGCAATTCGCTGCGAAAGCACACGCGTCACGCGATCAGTAAAAGGATTCGACACAGCGCACTCGGAAGCATGACGTCAGTCACGTTTGCGAGGGGCGCGAGGGACATAAGCGCGCTGCACTACAGCGGTGCTTCCGCTGTGGTGCGCAATGGAATCAGCCCGACTGCAACTCTTCACCGGGGTAGTACAGCAACACCGGCCGCACCTCCAACGCACGCGCGTTGCAAGCAGCGCCGATGAGGCGAGCCGTTTCATGCGCTTCTTCGAGCGTGGCGCACT
>JBEVDW010000051.1:0-11401 GCA_040513115.1 Steroidobacteraceae bacterium
CTGTCGCGCCGCTCTACGCACAGCGAGCTGGAAGTAGCACCCGCAGTCGTAGGCGCCACGCAGGCGGCCATCAACGCGGGTGCCGATGAGCCGCGCCAACGTGATCCGGGATACCACCTGCTGGGGCGGGGGCGCCGCGCATTCGAACGAGCGATCGGCTACAGGCCGCAACTGAGAAGCCGTCTCAGAGACTTGAACGTCGCAATCGGACCCACCGGCTACATCGTTGCGGTCCTCGTCCTTGCCGCAGGCATCCTTGCTGTCGCGTTGAAGGCGTTGCTGATGCAACCGATCGCCACGCCGTATCTGATGGTATGTGCGCTGCTGGGGATCATTCCCGCCATCGACCTGGCTGTTGCGCTCGTGAATCGCGCGGCTAGTTACGGGTTCGGCGCCACGCTGTTGCCGAGCCTGGCGTTGCGCGAAGGCGTGCCGTCGAGCATGCGAACGATGCTCGTCGTGCCGACATTACTAACGACTCGGGCCGCGCTCGAGGCGCAGCTGGAGCGGCTCGAAGTCCACTATCTGGCTTCATCGCACGGCGAACTGCATTTCGCGCTGCTCACGGACTGGACCGACGCACCCACCGAAAGCACGCCCGAGGACGCACTGCTATTGCAGATGGCAGTCGAGGGCATCGCCCGCCTCAACCATTTGCACGACGTGCCGTCGCAAGGCCAACGCTTCTACGTTCTGCATCGGCGTCGCGTCTGGAGCGAAGGCCAGCAGCAGTGGATGGGCTGGGAGCGCAAGCGCGGCAAGTTGCACGAGCTGAACCGCCTATTGCGCGGAGCGACCGACACCTCGTTCGTCGACACCGGATCGCATGCGATGCCGAGCGATGTCCGCTACGTCATCACGCTCGATGCCGATACGCGCCTGCCGCGAGAGACTGCGCGGCGGTTGATCGGCAAGCTCGCACACCCGCTCAACCAGCCTCGATTCGATACGACGCTCGGCCGCGTCGTCGAAGGCTATGCCGTCCTGCAGCCGCGAGTGACGCCGTCACTGCCCGTCGGCCGCGAAGGCTCACTCTTCCAGCGCATCTTCTCCAGCATGACGGGCATCGATCCCTATGACGCCGCCGTATCCGACGTCTATCAGGATCTGTTCGCCGAAGGCTCCTACGCCGGCAAAGGCATCTACGATGTCGATGCGTTCGAGTCGGCGCTGGCGGACCGCGTGCCGGAAGAATCGCTGCTCAGCCACGATCTGTTCGAAGGCACGTTCGCGCGCGCGGGACTCGTCTCGGATATTGAAGTGGTGGAAGAGTTTCCCTCGCGATACGACGTTGCGGCCGCACGCGCTCATCGCTGGGCCCGCGGCGATTGGCAACTGCTACCCTGGCTGCTGGGGCGTGACGATGCCGCACGTCGCGGCACCGGCTCACTGCCGCCGCTCGGTCGCTGGAAGATGCTGGACAATCTGCGCCGCACCCTGTCCGCACCGAGCTGCGTTCTCGCGCTGCTGGTGGGATGGCTGCTGCCGCTGCCCGCCGCGCTGCTATGGACTGGCTTCGTGGTCGCGACCATTGCGCTGCCCGCGCTGCTTCCCGTCCTCACCGCGATCATTCCTCGTCGCGACATCGTCGTTCACAGTCACTTCCGCGCGCTCACTCGTGACTTCGTACTGGCACTTGCGCAGATCGCGTTGCTCATCACGTTCCTCGCCCATCATGCGTGGCTGATGGTCGATGCCATCGTGCGCACGCTGTACCGCCTGGGCGTGAGTCGGAGCAACCTGCTCGAATGGGTGACCGCCGCTCAGGCGCAGCTCGCCTCGTGGCTGAATCTCGTTGGCATGTACCGGCGCATGAGCGCCAGTGTGTTCGTCGGACTGCTCGCCGCGTTGCTCGTCAGTCTCGCTGGATCATCCTCGGCGTGGGTGGACCTGCCCTTCGTGATCCTCTGGCTCGCAGCACCCGCCATCGCGCTCCTGATCAGCACCTCACCCGCCGTTGCAGGTCGCGTGCCGGCCTCTGAGCCTGATCTGCAATCCCTGCGCCTCATCGCGCGACGGACCTGGCGTTACTTCGAGACGTTCGTCACGCCGACGGAAAACATGCTGCCGCCGGACAATTTTCAGGAAGATCCGCAGCCGGTCGTGGCGCATCGGACCTCGCCGACCAACATCGGGCTGTACCTGCTATGTACCGTCAGCGCGCGCGACTTCGGCTGGGCCGGAACGCTGGAGAGCGTCGAGCGCCTGGAGGCGACGCTGGCGACGATGCAGCGCATGCAGCGCTTTCGCGGTCACTTCTACAACTGGTATGACACGCGCGACCTGCGGCCTCTCGAGCCGATGTATGTGTCGTCCGTCGATAGCGGCAATCTGGCGCCGCACCTCATCGCAGTGGCCAATGCATGCCGCGAGTGGACCACGATTCCAATCGCGGACGCGGCGCACGTCGATGGCATCGAGGACACGGTTCGACTGGCTCGCGAAGCGTTGCTCACGGTGACGGATGGCCAACGCACGCAGACACTCACGCGCAATCAACTCGCCGACGCGTTGACGGGAATCGAAACGGCTTTGCGCGGAGATGCTCCGGGAACAGGTGACATCGAGAGTCGTCTCGTGGCCGCCACTGGACATGCGACGGTATTGATCGATGGCGCCCGCGCCTTGGCCAGCGATGAAGATGTCGCGCACAGTGATCTGTCCTTCTGGGCAGAAGCGACTCAACGCGCCATCCAGAGCTGGCGGAGCGATGTCGTATTGACGGCCTACGCTCAGCGAGGGCTCCATCAACGCCTGCTCGCACTCGAAGCTGACATGCGCACGCTGGCACTCGCGATGGAGTTCGGCTTTCTGCTCGATCCCGAGCGCAAGCTGCTGTCGATCGGCTATCGCGCGTCCGACGGCACGCTCGATGAAAACTGCTACGACCTGCTCGCATCCGAGGCACGCCTGGCAAGCTTCTTCTCCATCGCCAAGAACGACGTACCGACGCGCCATTGGTTCCGGCTCGGCCGTGCGGTCACACAGGTCGGTCGCGGCGCCGCCCTCATCTCCTGGTCGGGCTCGATGTTCGAGTACCTGATGCCGTCGCTCGTCATGCGTGCACCGGCTGGCAGCCTGCTCGAGCAGACCAGCCGGCTGATCGTGCGCCGGCAGATCGAATACGGCGCCGCGCGGGGCGTGCCGTGGGGCGTTTCTGAATCGGCGTACAGCGCGCGCGATCTCGAGCTGACCTATCAATACTCGAACTTCGGCGTGCCGGGCCTTGGCCTCAAACGCGGCTTGAGCGAGAACGTCGTCATCGCGCCCTACGCGACCGGTCTTGCCGCCATGGTGGATCCGGCAGCGGCGATGGAGAACTTTGCGCGCCTCGAGAGCATCGGCGCACTGGGCCGGTACGGCTATTACGAAGCACTCGACTACACGCGCTCGCGGCTGCCGGAGAAGACGGACGTCGTCATCGTGAAGGCGTACATGGCTCACCACCAGGGAATGACCATCGTCGCCATCGACAATGTGGTCTTCGACGGCAGGATGCGCGAGCGGCTGCATGCCGAGCCGACGGTGCAGGCGACCGAGCTGCTGTTACAGGAGCGCACGCCGCGCGACGTGTCGGTCTCGCATCCGCGAGCCGAAGAGGTCGAAGCGTCAGCACGCATCAGCGACACGCCCCTTCCCGCGGTCCGGCGGCTGCATACGCCACATGCCGCCACTCCACAGACGCACATCCTCTCGAACGGACGGTACGCCGTCATGCTCACCAGTGCGGGCTCCGGCTACAGTCGGTGGGGCGATATCGGCGTGACGCGCTGGCGCGAGGACGTCACGCGCGACGATTCCGGCAGCTACTACTTCATCCGCGATGTCGAAAGCGGCGTCGTATGGTCGCCCGGCTATCAACCCTGCGGTGTCGAACCGGACGGCTACGAAGTTGCATACACCGAGGATCGCGCGGAGTTCCTCCGCGTCGATGCGACACTGACCACAAAGCTGGAAGTGGTTGTATCGCCCGAAGAGGACGCGGAGGTTCGTCGCGTATCGATCACGAACTCCGGAGGTGAGGCGCGCGATTTCGAGATCACCTCTTACAGCGAGCTCACGCTGACAACACCTGCTGCTGACGCGGCACACCCTGCGTTCGCGAAGCTGTTCGTGCAAACGCAATACGTCGCCGAATTAGGCGTGCTGCTCGCAACGCGCCGACGGCGCTCTGCCGACGAGCCGGAGATCTGGGCTGCTCATCACGTCGTCGTCGAAGGCGAAGTCGTCGGACCCGTGGAGTACGAAACCGATCGCGCGCGCTTTCTCGGGCGCGGACGCGAGGTCCACGAACCCGTCCGCATGGTGGACAGCCGCCCCCTGTCGAATACCGTCGGTACCGTGCTCGATCCAGTGTTTGTATTGAGACGTCGGGTCCGCATCCAACCCGGCGCGACCGCGCGGCTCGCGTTCTGGACCGACGTCTCCAGCTCGCGCGCCAGCGTGCTGGACCTCTTCGACAAGCATCGCCACGCCAATGCGTACGCGCGGGCGGCAACGTTGTCGTGGACGCAGGCTCAGGTTCAGCTGCGCCATCTGGGCGTGAGCGCGGAAGAGGCGAATCTGTTTCAATGCATCGCCGGCCACGTGCTTTACGCCGATGCATCGATGCGACCTTCATCAGCGGCCATCCAACGCGGCAGCGGCCCGCGATCCGCTCTGTGGGCTCACGGCATCTCCGGCGATCTGCCCATCGTGCTGCTCAGAATCGAGCACATCGAAGACCTTGCCATCGCCCGCCAACTGCTGCAGGCCCACGAGTACTGGCGCATGAAGCAGCTCGCTGTGGATCTCGTGATCCTGAACGATCGCGCGGCGTCCTATGTGCAGGATCTGCAGATCGCTCTGGAAGCGGCCGTACGCACCCGTCAGTCGCATCCGCAACTGCATGCCGGAGGCTCTGTCTTCGTGCTGCGCGCCGACACGGTGTCTGCCGAAACTCGCGGGGTGTTGTCGTCTGCCGCACGGGTCGTGTTTGTCGGCGCACGCGGCGCGCTCGCCGACCAACTCGATCGCCGCACCGAATCCACGAGCGTTGCTTCAGGAACGAGGCGAACCCATTCGCTTGCGCGCCGCCGCACCTCCGCAACGACGCCACCCGAGCTCGAATTCTTCAATGGCATGGGCGGCTTCGACACCGCAAGGAACGAATACGCGATCACGCTCGATGCGGGGCAGACGACGCCGGCACCCTGGATCAACGTCATTGCCAACCCGCACTTCGGCTTCCAGATCGCGGCTGACGGGGGCGGCTACACGTGGTCGCTCAACAGCCGCGAGAATCAGCTGACACAGTGGTCGAACGATCCCGTGACCGATCGGCCCGGTGAAGTGCTGTACCTATGCGATGAGGACACAGGAGAGTTGTGGGGTCCGAGCTTTGCGCCCGTGCGCGATGAGAGTGAGCCCTACCACGTACGTCATGGTCAGGGGTACAGCACTTTTCAGCATCGCTCGCGCGAGATCGCACTCGAGCTTCTCGTGTATGTGCCATTAGAGGATCCCATCAAGATCTCGCGCTTGCGGATCCGCAATTCCTCCGCGCGGCTGCGCCGACTCTCCGTCACCGCGTACGTCGAATGGGTTCTGGGCACTTCACGCGGTGCATCGGCCCCTCTTGTCGAGACGAACATCGATGCACAAACGGGCGCGATGTTCGCTCGCAATCCCTGGAATTCAGGCTTCGGCTCGCGCGTGGCCTTTGCCGATATGGCAGGACGACAGATGCAGTGGACCGGCGACCGACGCGAGTTTCTCGGCCGGCACGGAGCGCTCGAACAACCCGCGGCGCTGAGCGGTGAGCTCGCGCTGTCAGGGCGCGTGGGCGCTGGACTCGACCCCTGCTGCGCGATGCAGCGCTCGCTCACGCTCGAACCAGGTCAGTCCGTCGAAGTCGTGTTCTTCCTCGGTGAAGCAGCGTCAGTACCTGATGCGCAGAGTTTGCTGGATCGATATCGCCATGCCGATCTCGATGCCGTGCTCGATCGCGTCAAGCAGTTCTGGAACGTGACGCTCGGGACGATCCAGGTAAAGACTCCTGATCCGTCGATGGACATCATGCTCAATCGCTGGATGCTCTATCAGACGCTGGTCTGCCGCATCTGGGCACGTTCGGCCTTTTATCAGGCCAGCGGCGCGTATGGCTTTCGCGATCAACTGCAGGACGGCATGGCCATCGCGACGTCGCACCCGTCGATCACGCGGGAGCATCTGCTGCGCGCGGCCGGTCGCCAGTTCCCGCAGGGCGATGTGCAGCACTGGTGGTTGCCGCCGACGGGACAAGGCGTGCGCACGCGCATTTCCGACGATCGGGTCTGGCTCGCGTACGCCGCTGCGCATTACCTCACGGCGACCGGCGACGTTGCGATCCTGGAGGAACGCGTTGCGTTCATCGAAGGTGGCGCGCTCGAACCCGGTCAGCATGACGCGTATTTCCAGCCGGACATTTCCGAGGAGATCGCAACGTTCTTCGAGCACTGCGCTCGCGCGCTCGATGCCAGCCTCGCGCTCGGTGCACACGGGCTGCCATTGATCGGAACCGGCGATTGGAACGACGGCATGAACCGCGTTGGCGAACACGGCCGCGGCGAAAGCATCTGGCTCGGATGGTTCCTGCACACGACACTCACTGCCTTTGCACCACTGGCTGCGGCACGCAAAGAACCGGAGCGTGCCGAGCGTTGGATCCAACATGCGGCCGGACTGCGCGAAGCGCTCGAACGCGAAGGCTGGGACGGCGACTGGTATCGACGCGGATACTTCGACGACGGCACACCCCTCGGTTCTGCCACGAGCGCTGAATGCCGCATCGATTCCATCGCGCAGTCGTGGAGCGTCCTCTCGGGTATTGCCGATCCTGCACGGGCGATGCAGGCCATGGCCGCGGCGGATGAGCACCTGATTCGGAGAGACGAGGGACTTGCCCTCCTCTTCACGCCGCCATTCGACCGCACACCGCTCGACCCGGGATACGTGAAGGGCTATCCACCTGGAATACGCGAGAACGGCGGACAGTACACGCACGCCGCCGCGTGGTCGGTCATTGCGCTTGCGCGATTAGGCCAGGGAGATAAGGCAGGCGAACTGTTCGCGCTGCTCAATCCCATCAATCACACCAGCACACGAACGGCCGTGCGCCGTTACAAGGTGGAACCCTATGTCGTTGCTGCCGACGTCTATTCGGTAGCACCGCATATCGGACGTGGCGGATGGACGTGGTACACGGGCTCGGCCGGATGGATGTATCGCGCGGGGATCGAAGGCCTTCTCGGCTTACATGTGGAAGGCGAGTCTTTGCTGCTCACGCCGTGCATTCCGACGCAGTGGCCAGGATTCGAAGTTGTCTTCAAGTATCGAGCGTCGCGCTACGAAATTGCCGTCACCAATCCGAACGGCGTGAGTCGCGGCGCAGCTCGCATCACCCTCGATGGCGTCGCGCTGCCCACGAGCGAACCGCGCATCCCGTTGTTGAACGATGGCGCCATTCATCGCGTCGAGATGACGCTCGGCTGAGCATCAAGACGCCCATTCGTCGAAGCAAACAGCACGGGGCAGCAAGCGATCGAACTCCTGCTTCACGACCGCATAACATTCGCAGGTTCGGGCCTCGAGCCCCGGACGATCGAGCACCTTGATACGTCCGCGGCTGTACTTGATCAATCCGGCGTTCTGAAGGTTGCCGGCAGACTCGGTCACGCCTTCGCGGCGGACACCGAGCATGTTGGCGATGAGCTCCTGCGTCATGACGAGCTCGTTGCCCATCAAGCGATCGAGACTGAGCAGCAGCCAGCGGCAGAGTTGCTGGTCGACGGAATGATGGCGATTGCAGACGGCGGTCTGTGCCATCTGCGTCAACAGCGCCTGCGTGTAACGCAGCAAGAGTTGTTGCAGGACACCGGCGCGCGTGAACTCTTCCTTCAGCACCTTGCCGCTCAATCGATACGCATACCCTGCGCTTTGCGTCACGGCGCGGCTGGTCGTGGTTTCGCCTCCCATGAAGAGCGACACACCGACGATGCCTTCGTTACCCACGACGGCGATCTCGGCAGAGGCACCATCCGCCATCATGTAGAGCAACGAGACGATGGCCGTGCTCGGAAAATACACGCTGCGCTGGCGGGTACCGGATTCGTACAGGGCCTCACCCAGTCGCAGATGTACGAGCTTGAGGTTGGGGCGCAAACGCTCGAGATCCGCTGCCGGTAGCGCGGCGAGCAGGTGGTTCTGACGTGGATCGTGCTGTGGTGACAATCAGGGCTCCTGCCGGCGGGATCGCAATGATCGGCATCGTACACAGCTCCCGAAACACCGTCTAAAACACGCAGTGAGGTCCGCTGAAAGCCCGCAGTGTGTCCACGCAAGCTGTCATGAAACAGAGGTCGGCTTACCTTGATCCGGACCGAATCGGGCTCCGTTGATGACCAGCGAGTCTCGACGCCAGCACTCATATTGATCCTCCCCCCAGTCGGGCGGCAGATCATCCTCGCTAATGACCGGTATCTGCGTGAACCTCTCTGGGTCCTGCGACCGCGCGCTCCAGCACAGGCGTCCCGTCCTCGCGTGCTGCCAAAGGTGCATCGTCTTCATTTGATCCCGTCGCTCACGCGAGCCGCAAACGCGACAAAGAGGCTCGCACGTTGCCCCCGGAGATATCCGGAGTGAGCACCAGCTCCAACTGCGTCACTGCGGACAGCTCGACGCAATGTTCCTCTGTCTCGCACGTTGCATTCGGAGAGCTGAAGTTCCACTGCTGGCGCGCGATCTCGTGGAATGACTGTCCACCGTCGCCCGACCAACGCAGAACGTACTCCTGCGTGCGTGTCTCGCTCGGTTCGTTGAACTCGAGGCCGATCCTGCTGAGCTGTTGCGGTTGATCGAAGCAAACCCGGATGACCTGCGCTCCCGGGTCTGCAGCTCGCCACCCGGATTGGGCGCCCGGCAGCAGAGCCGACTCGATCGGATGCGCTGCGTCTTCAGAGGTGATCTCGACGCTCGCAATCTCTCCCAGCGACAGCCACGGCGCATCCGAGCACGACTGCTTCGACCTTTCCGGCACGATGACTCGCTTGCGCACAGGGTGATCTCTGAATCCGGTATCGATCCAAACGACGCCGGTCCGGCGGGTGTTCCTTTCCAGATCGCGCGCGGCGCATTCTTCGTTGAAACTCGCCCGGGCCGCGGTGCCGCAAAAGCAGCTCAGGCGCTCACTAGCCGATCCTGGCGCATCACCGCCCCCGCCGCGGGACGGCGACTTTGAACACCGCACGAACTGCTGAACGATGTCGAGACCCAGGCCGAGCCCTTCGCTGCGGGCGCTCTCGCGGGAGACGCCGTGAAACGGATCGAAGATGACCGGCGTGGGTTCAAGGCCGGTGGCAGTTGCGGACATGCAAGTGTTGGTTGTTCAGGTATTTATCAGTCAGCAACCGAAGGAGCCTTGCGCCGACCTCCAGGCGACGGCTGAACCGATCAATCTGAGCGGCCAGGGGAGCAAAGCGTCGACCAGGCGCCGGTTCCCGATGCCTCGCTTTTTTTGCGGTGCCGGAGGCACTTGGCGAGCAGGAATCTTCAAGCGTTCAACCAGGACGTTGGACACAATCAACGCAAGTTCTCGAGACCGTACCGACCCATCCTCGCGGGAGCAATCATGGCCAAACCACCGCTCGTATCGATTCCGCTCTCATCCGACCGCAATCTGCCGCCTCCCGTCTTCGCCCAGAGCGCGCGAGCGGCTGCCGCCAGCAAAGTCGTCGACAACATCCTGGTCTGGGACCAGCATGCCTTCTTCGTCCCGCCGCAGCTGTGGAATACGAAGACCACGCCTATGGCTGCCGTGTTGCCGGATGTCGATTCGTTTTCGGACGCCTTCGCACTGGCGGCCTACGGCGGAGCGGCAGCACCGGAGTTGGGCTTGATGGTCAGCACGGACGCCGTGCGCCGCGGACCTGCCGAAGTGATGCAGTCCGCGTTGACGCTCTCTGCCATCGGCGGGCGCGAAGCGGTCATCATGATGGGCGCGGGCGAGGTCAAGCAGACCAAACCCTTCGGCTGGGACCGGTCGCAAGGGCTCGCACGTCTTGAAGATCACCTGAAGCTGTTTCATGCACTCTGGGACAGCCAGGACAAGCCGCTCAACTTCGACGGCAATGTCTGGAACATGCGCAATGCATGGATCGGCAAGGCACGCGGCAAACGCCCGCAGATCTGGGCGCTCGGTGGCGGGCCCAAACTGCTCGACATGGCGACGAGCTATGCGGACGGCTTCTCGACCGTCGTGCCGAACAACGCCGCCACGCCCGAGGCCTGGAACAAGCTCGTGACATCGATGAAGCAAGCGCTGGAACGCAAGGGGCGCGATCCGGAAGCGTTTCACTTCGACATCTGGCTCGTGTCACTGGTGCATGACGATCGCGCCGTGCTCGATCGTGCGCTCGACAATCCAATCATGCGTTGGATGGCCGCGTGCTGGGGCCGCCTGAATCAGCGCGAGTGGGCCGCCGAAGGCGTTGAGCCAGCCTTCCCTCTCGATTGGCACTACGCGATGAAGCTGCTCCCGCAGGAGTTCACGGACGCACAGATCGCAGACGTCCTGAGCAAGACGAGCCGGAAGATGGCGGAGAAAACCTACTTCCATGGCGATGCGAAGACGATTGCCGGAATCGGCAAGAGCTTCGTCGATGCAGGCGCGACGAGTGTGACGGTCAGCGATACGCTGGCGCTCGTGTTGGATCCGCAGGATGCGCAGAATGCTCTCGCCCGTAGTCTCGAGGTGTGCCGGATTTTGAAACGGGGTTGATGCTTGCCCCGACCCTGTCCCCGCTTTGCTGCGCTATGCAAGGGAGGAACGCACGGGCTACGTTCAAAGCACGGGCGGCCGCTTGAAGACCGCCACCAGGTGTCTACCCGTTCCAGGCGCTCCGACCCGCGCAGGTCCCAATGCATGGCGTAACAAGCACCGATTCAATGCCGGCATCTCCAGGACGAAGTTCTTGTTGCACGTTCTCTTCGCGAGCCACTTGAACCAACGCGCCGGTGCAAACACCTCTTCCAATCGTTCGAGATGCAGCTGCGGTGCGCAGCGTTGCACCTCTTCTGCCAGCGACTGCGCAGAGTAGTGTCGGTAGTGTTTCTTGTTGAGCTTTTGAACGATGCTGGGAACAGAGACGACTACGTGACCGTGTGATTTCGCGAGCCCTTCCAGCGTCTTCAGGAAGCCAGCGACGGCCGCATCGGGTATGTGCTCCAGCACTTCCGCTGCCAGCACGACATCGAACGTTTCCGATAACTCCGCCGCATCCTGCGCTCTGAATTCCACCTCAGGATGGAACGCCTGGGCGAAAGCAATGGCGCGTGGGGAGATGTCCACGCCGACGCGTCGCTGCACGCTCGACAGCGAACCGAT
>JBEVDW010000052.1:0-7246 GCA_040513115.1 Steroidobacteraceae bacterium
TCCGCAGTAATAGCGACCCAATGAAAGTCATGCACCTAGGGAGCACCATGCCAGCCGAAGACAGAACGCAAATGGGACGAGCGACTACTGGTATTCGTCGACACCTTTGTTGAGAGCCGGCGGCGCACTTGCCCTTTAGCAGGTCCAGTCCAAAGCTTCAGTTCGCTTGCCAAATCGCAGCGTTGAGGGCTGCTACAAACACCACCCACAATGCATAAGGTGCGAACAGCCAGCTTGCCGCCGCGCTGTGTCGCTGCGCCAGCGCGATGAACCACACGATCAGGCCGAAGAGCACAACAACATCGATGAACGCGATGGCAGGCTCGTGCAACCCGAAGAACAGCCAGGACCACAGCCCGTTTGCAACGAGTTGCAGCATCCACACCAGCAGAGCGAGTTCGAGCCGCTGAGATCGACGCCACGTGAGCCACCCGGCCGCAGCGACGGCGATGTAGAGCGCCGTCCAGACGGGCGCGAACACCCAGTCCGGCGGATTCCACGCGGGCTTCGTCAGCTGTTCATACCATGCTCCTGGTTCGAATTGGGCGCCGACGCTGGCCGTAATTGCGACCAGTGAAGCGAACACGATCAGTGAAGTAAGTCTCTTATCTGTCAGCACAATCGGGCTCGCGATCGGGGCGCGGAACGATCGATCATACGCATCAAGTCGCTGCCAAGGCGCCAAGAAGAGCGTGCTGGAAGCCGATGTACCAATATCACGATTGCGCAGCCCGAGCGCCGGCATCGAGCTTCTCGCGTCGCGAGTCGGATCTCAGGTCAGGGACACCCGCCTACCGAGTTTAGTTGCAACGGTCGGCGGGGACCTGACGACTTGCTCTAGATGTCTCCTCGGGATTAATTGTCAGGCAGAACGACCGAGTCCATTACATGGATCACGCCGTTGGATGCGGTGATATCGGTCTTGATGACGCGTGCATCGTCCACCGCACGGCGCCGTTCTTCGTCGCGAGGGTGAGCGACCCTGCACCGTCTTGACCTTGCCTGGTTTGGCGTCGGCGGACATCCACCTTGCCCGGAACGATGTGATAGGTCAGCACCGCGGCGAGCTTCTCCTGGTCCTGCAGCAGATCCTCCAACGCGCCTTTCGGCAGCTTTGCGAGCCGATATCGGTTACAGCCATTCGCTAATATGAAGCTCTCTCGGTTGGCGGGTTGACTCAAGCGGCGTGTGGGGTGAGCTGGACTTAGGCAGCCAAGGTCATTGAGGTGCCCCAAGCGCAGATGACTTTGGAGCGATGCGACGCTCGAAGTGCTCGGCACCGAGATCGCGGTACTCAACACCGTTCTTCAGCATGTGATACGCCGCCGTCAGCATGGAGGCGGCGACCGCGAAGATCGCCTTCTTGGCGCCGCGGCGCGCGCAGAGGATGGAATTGCGGGGGCACGCGCAAGTTGTCCACGGTCGTCGCGCGGATCGTTCCCCGACAGACGCGCTCCTCGACGACGGCGCCGTCAAAAGCAGCAGGGGGCGCGCCAGGGGGTCATAGTCCCTACGCTGTTGTATCCTGCTCATTGAGTGCTCCTCGAACGTTCGAACAAAAAAGCTGATTTCGTGATGGGTGCGCCGTCCGCGAGACCGAAATGCGCAATGGCCATGCCACGCTGCCGTCAGCTGCCCATGCACGACACCGACCACGAGGAAGAGCAAGAGCAACGCTTTCTGGACTTATCGGGCTCGGTCGTGCGCCACGCGAAGCGCGCTTGCACCCCAGGAACTGGACGGAATGTCTAGCTTTTGGCGGGCGCGAGGCTGTAGTCCTTTAACTATCTGATAGAGAGAGTGCTGCGAGGATTGCCCAGCGCATGGCGGCCTGCTCCACCTTGCAGTGTCGCTGAGTACGCGTTCGATGTCTTGGGCCGTCGGCGTCGAGAGTACTTCGGGGAGAAGGAGTTCCAGGCGCGACCGGCGACGTTTTAGTACTACACTCGCCCCATCCACCTTCGTGTGGCGGTCTTGCCAGGGCCCTGCGCTGCGACATGCAACGGCATGCATCAACATAACGGGTGGCGCACTTTGCAGTCTGACTCAGCACCTGGGGAGGATTCGACCGTGAGCGATTTACAACGGGCCAACGAGCCGCTCAAAGCATTGGCCGCTTACCTGGCACAACGGCGCGAGACGATCCTTGCCGCATGGCGACGAGCCGTGGATCTCGATCCGGAGCTGACCACGGCCTCCACGATCACTCGCGCTCAATTCATCGACCATATCCCAGCGGTGCTCGATGCCTTCGAACGCCGGCTATCCGCCCAGCATTCGACGGACAAGGCGCAAGCGCGCGAAGACCAGAAGGAGTCAGCGGCCGAGCATGGTCTGCACCGCTGGCAGCAAGGCTACAACCAGCCCGAGGCGATGCGCGAGTGGGGACATCTGCATCTCTGTCTCCTCCATGAACTAGAGCACTTTGAGGTCAGCCATTCGGATCTCGATCGCCGCGTGATGCCCATCGCACGGCGCGAATTGGTGCGATTGTGCAGTGATGGCGTCTGCGCCAGTGCGGCGCGTTACGCTCACTTGCAACAGGCCGAGGCCGCGAGCCGGGTGAGCGAGCTGGAGTCGGCTCTTGCGCAGCTCAGAGCGTTGGAAGTCGAGCGAGCGGACGCTTGGCGAGAAGCCGCGCATGACTTACGCGGCAGCGCCCATGTCATTGCGAACGCATCCGCTGCACTGACTCGCGACGGCGTTCCCGACGCTAAGCGGACCCAATTCTCAGAAATACTGCGGACCGGTGTTGAATCACTTAACAAACTGTTGACTGATCTCATGGATCAGGCGCGACTTGAGGCGGGTCACGAACGGCGCAACCTCGTCAATTTTGACGTAGCAGCGCTGCTCAAGGAGTTCTGCGATGCCACACGCTCCGTGGCAGCACAGCGCAACCTTTTTCTCATGGCGGAAGGTCCAAGCTCGTTGGTTGTTGACGGTGATCCGGCGAAAATCCAGCGCATCGCGCAGAACTTGGTGCTCAATGCGCTGCAAGCGACCCAGCAGGGTGGCATCAAAGTGACCTGGGAAGTTGGCGGAAACGACCGCAGACCCCAGTGGACGCTGTGCGTGCAGGATACGGGACCGGGCTTCAAGGTGGGATCCGCGACCCCACTGGAACGCGTCTTGAAGCAAGCCACGGCGGAAGCGCACGAAGTGGAAGAGAAAAATCAGTTACCTCGCCAACCCTCGCTTCATCCCCACATCGCACCGACACTCGCATCACAGTCGATGCGCGGTGAGGATCACGTGCCCGCGGGCGAGGGGATTGGATTGTCCATCGTCAAGCGACTGTGCGAGCTGCTGGATGCCAGTCTTGAGCTTGAAACGGCCAAGGGCGAGGGGACCACGTTTCGTGTGATCTTCCCGCGTGAGTATCAGAGCGGCGCGCAAGAGTAGCGAACGTCGACGCCCGCGTGAGATGGAACGATCCATCATGCGTCTCTTTGGCGACCACCTTGAATGAATGGGCCCCATCGACGTGCCTGACTTATGGTCGCTCGACTCACGCTAGGTGATTTTTTTAAGTCAGCCATCGTTTGCTTGCGTGAAAGGGGGCCACACCTCATGGAGTACCGTCCAAGGCAACGATCCACCGTCGTTGGCCTTGGCGACCACCCTTTGAGATGGGACCCACTTCAGCTTCCCAATCGGGGTGGCTTCGATTCGATCAGCTTGATTTTTCCAGCTCAGCAGTCGTTCGATTGCGTGAAGGAGCCCGAGCCCGAAGAATAGCCTGCTCGCGTTCGGCGAGTTCAACCCACCGTGAACGTATCAAGAGGTACGTGCGCCAGTGCATACGCGGAGGCTTCACGTGCCCGTCGATAAGCCGCGAAGCGAGCTTCGAGCGCCTGCGCCAAAGTCGATCAGCCCGGCTTTCACATTCGCTGCTGTAGGCGCCGCCCAAACAGACTCGACAGGCAAAGTACCCGTTGATAGCTGGCCCGTAAATCAACGAGCAGCGCCGATCGAGGGCGCCCAGGAGGCGTGGCCGGCATCGTTCCATTGGCGTCAACGATGGCGACCACCTTGCGATGGGGCCCCACTTGGCTCGGCCTGAGTCGATCAACTTCGAATCGAGATCAGCGCGATTTTTTTAGCTCAGCCCTCGTGCGCTTGCGTGAAGGAGGCTCGCCCGAGAACCGGCCGCGTAACGATCCACCCACCCTTGGCCTTGGCGACCACCTTTTAGATGGGACCCACTTCAGCTTCCCAATGGGGCGGCTTCGAATCGATCAGCGTGATCTTCGCAGCTCAGCACCAGCTCGCTTAGATGTAAGCAGTGCACTTGGCGTGAAAGAAGATCAAAAGTTGAATTCAGCTCTCACGCCGTAGGTGCGCGGATCGCCGTACGTGCCGATGATCGCGGGTCCAGTCGATTGACGCAGGTTCAGGTATTCCTTGTCGAACAGATTGTTGCCGTAGAGCGCGATCCGATAGCGCTCGTCGGGTGCCACGTACGCGATGTTGGCCGAGAACAAACCGTAGCCCGGCTGCTTCAACTCCTCGCTCAACGGTCCTGCGACGAAGTCGAAGTAGTAGTTCGACTTGTACGCGTAGGTCACGGTGATGGGCAGGCTGGCCTCACCCACCATGGGTTCGTACGTCGCCGACAAGTGTCCGCTGAACTTGGGCAATCTCAACATGCGGTGATCGTCAGCATCGAACGCCACGGAGATCAAACCTGGGGCAGCGGTCGGCGCTGGATTGCACGCGGCATCGGCGCGGAAGCACGGCGCTGAAGCCGAGTAGTTCTTGTACTTGCCGTCGATATAAGCAGCAGCGCCCGACAGCGTGAACAGCGCCAGCGGCCGGAACGTGAACTCGGCTTCGATGCCCCTTACATCGGCATCCGCGGCGTTGTCCGTCTGCGTCGTGAGTGCGCCGCTTTGAAGGACGCGTGTGCGACTGACCTGCAGGTCCTGGTAGTCGTAATAGAAGAGCGTGCTGTTGAGGCGCAGGCGCTGATCGAACAGTTCGGTCTTCCAGCCGATCTCGTAACTATCGAGGATTTCCGGTTTCAGCACCGGCACAGGATCTTCGCCTGCACCGGGTGGTGTCGGCGGATAGTTGAAGCCGCCGGACTTGAACCCTTGTGTGAAGGAGGCGTAGATCATCTGGTCGGGCGCGTAATTCCACTGTGCCACGAACTTCGGGTTGAATTTGTTCTCCTTGAGGTCATCGCTGTAGGGCAAGAACGCAGCCGGCAAGTTGATGACATTCGGAATTGCTTCGGTCAGCACGTCTTTCTTCTCGTGCGTGTAGCGGCCTCCGAAGATCAGTGCGACCTCGTCGGTCGCGTGCCACGTGACCTGACCGAATGCCGCGTACGCCTTCGTTTTGCCGCTTTGATCGCCACCCGAGCTCACGATCGTCGTGGGCGAGACGGCGACTCGCGTCTTCGTGTAATGCTTGTTGTAGAAGTAGTTGGCACCCACCAGCCATTCGATCGCACCCTCGTCATTCGAGATGAGCTGTATTTCCTGGGCATACGTGCGATTGCGATCGTTGGTCTCGAGCACGTCGGTGTCGATTGCCTCGGTGCCGTCGTAGTCGAAAGGATATTCGCTGTTGTTGCGATCGTAGGTGGAGATCAGCGCGAGATCCGCAAACCCGATGTCGGCATCGAGCCTGAGCTCACCTGCCGTCGTCTTCTGGTCCTGCGGATCGTCCAGCGCGGTGAATGCATCGTCCTCGGAGATTCCGGTTTGACCCCCGCGAGCGACGATCGAGCGCGCTAACTCGCGTGGCGGCAGCACGACCGTGGCGAGCCCGGATGCATCGCGTTGGCGCCAGTGATCGAGCGTCAATCGCAGCGACACATCGGGTGTGATCTCCCACTTCGCCTTGCCGCGGACCATACGCATGTCCTTGTCGTTCAGCTCGTCGCGTCCGCCGTCGAACTGATTGTCGACGAAGCCGTCGCGCTCATGGATCATGCCGGCGAGGCGCACACCCAACGTCGGCGACGCCGGCAGATTGATCGTGCCGCGCAGCTCACGATCGTTGTAGTTGCCATAGGAACCGGCCACTTGACCTCCGAACTCGCTCGACACGTCATTGGTGATCACGCGCACAGCGCCACTTGTTGCGTTGCGACCGTAGAGCACGCCCTGCGGGCCGCGCAGCACTTCAACGCGCTCGACGTCCAAGAGCTCGAACAAGCTGCCGGTCTGACCGGAGATGTAGCGATCGTCCTGATAGGTCGCCGTCGATGGCTCGAGGCCCGCGAACGCCACGCGCGTGCCGACGCCGCGCAGATAGATGCCCGATGCGCCGCCGACCTGGTTGATGACCAATCCCGGCACGACCGTCTGCAGCGCCTGAGTATTGGTGACGCCTGCGGCCGCCAACGACTCGGCACTGACCGCAGTGACGGCGATCGGCACGTTCTGCAGATTCTCGCTCCGTCGCTGCGCTGTAACAACGATCTCATCGAGCGATGCATTTTCCTGCGCGAGCGCTACACTCGAAACCGACCAGGTAGAGACGGCGATCAGTATTCCTCTATAAGAGCGGCGGACTTCGTTAGGCATGGCACTTCCCCCGTGTTTGTTTGAGCTTCAGCACCTGGTTGTGTTCTGCACCGTGCGAGCCCGTTCATTCTGACGGAAGCCAAGCGCGAACCGGCGCGGATCCGCGGTAGAAGCAGCCTTGAATAATTGAATCCGCATTCAACGATTCTCGCCCAGAGGCCGCCAGGTCGGTATAAAAGTTCAGCGTGGTAGATCGGTCGTGCGACTCGTGGCGCACGTCGTAGCAGAATGCTTCGCGAATCAGGTGGGCGACTCGCTGTCGCTCGCCTACCGTCACGATGCAGGCTTCGAAGGGCCTGCCGCCGTCGAATTGACATGCATTGGGCGCAGGTACACCCAATGCCGTTCTACGTTGGAGGCACTCTGTCGTGAATCAGTCGCAAGGGCCAGATTTGTTTTGCCGCGATCCTTTCGCCTACTACGGCCATTCGATTACTCGAATGCACACCCAGCCGCGCGAGGAGCTCGACAAGTTGCACCTCGCTGCGTTGCAGTCGCGCTTCGCTCAGTTGCGCGATGCGATTCCGATGGTAAAGAAGCTGGCCGACGCCGAGGGGATCCATGAGATCAAGGAGCTCGAGGCGGTCATACCGCTGCTGTTCGATCACTCGATGTACAAGTCCTATCCGCCGTCGATGCTGCACCAGGGCCGCTTCGATCAGATGACGCGGTGGCTCAACAAGCTAACAGCGATCGATCTCTCC
>JBEVDW010000053.1:0-17912 GCA_040513115.1 Steroidobacteraceae bacterium
TGGCAGGGCGCATCGTGCGGGAGTTGACCGACCACGTTTCGAAACCGGGGGCGCAAGCCTCCGCAGCCGTCATCGAGCCGCTACTCACGCGGCTCGGCTCGGTCGATTTTCGCTGGCTCACGGCGTACGAGGCTGCGCGTGCCGAACAGCTCAAAGCCGCAACACAGCCTTCGACCCCGGAAGCGCCAGCGGCCGCCGCCTCCACTCCCGACATCACTTCCGAATCCGCCACGCGCTATCTGCGAGCCCACTTCCCGGCGGAGCCGCAGATCGAAGCAACGGCGGTCGTTCCCATTCCGGGCGGTCGGTCGAAGAAGACGTTTTTCATCACGATTCATGGCACCAGTGCATTACCCACTGACGTGGTGATGCGGCAGGACTATGCACTTCGATACGAAGGCACAAAGGTGCGCGATGAATATCAGCCGCTCGCACGTCTCGCCGAGTTCGGCCTGCCCGTGCCGAAACCATTGCATCTGGAAGCTCAGGAATCCGATCTCGGCCCGCCGTTCATTCTCGTCGAGCGGTTGCGTGGCTCGGCGCCCGGCAGCTATTTCGGTCTGCAATCACCCTGCCCCGGCGCATTTCGCGATCTCGCCAGGATGCTGGCGAAGCTGCACCGCGTCGATCCGGCAGAACTCGGTTTCAAGGTGGGGCCGAATCCAGAGTGCAGCCTCGAGCAGCTGATCGGCCAATACGAGAAGAAGTGGCGGGACAATGCCGTGAAGCCATCGCCGCTCATCGACTACGCCTACTCCTGGGCACGACGCGAGTGCGCACGGGATCCAGGTATCGCCTGCGTCACCCACGGCGACTGCGGTCCCTACAATTTCCTCGTGCAGGACGATCGCCTGATGGCGGTGCTCGACTGGGAGTTCGTGCATGTCGGCGATCCCGCCGAGGATCTCGGCATCGTGCGCGTGTATGCGGAAGGTGTGATGAGCTGGGATGAGTTCATGAGCATCTACACCGCGGCAGGCGGACAGCCGGTACCCGAGCGGCGCATTCGCCTGTCGATGGTGTTGCAGTTCCTCAAGGGCACCACGCTCGTTGCCGCTTCCGGGCGCAATTTCGAGGAAGGCTGGACCAAGGAATTTGTCAAGGGCGCAACGGCGTTCACCGGACTGCGCCTGATCGAGCAGCGCATCGCGACTTTGTTGAAGCGCTTCGAAGCCGTCGAGGAGCGCGCTGCGCGATGACCCCACCCGCTCCTGCTGCCTCGCCAGAGGCACGCCCACGGGAGGGCGCATGGGTCGCGTTGTTGCTGCTGTCGTTGGTCAGCTTCGTCAACTACGTCGATCGCATGGTCCTGCCTGCGCTGGCACACCCCATCAAAGCAGAGTTTGGTTTGTCGGATACGCAAGTCGGGCTCATGACCGGCTTCGCATTCGTGTTGCTGTACGCATTCACGAGCGTGCCGATGGCGCGCTTCGCGGATCGAACGCATCGCAGCTTCGTTCTGTCCGCGAGCCTCGCGTTCTGGAGCGTGGCGACCGCGGCATGCGGACTCGTACGAACATTCTGGGAGCTGCTGATCGCCCGCGTCTGCGTCGGTGTCGGCGAATCAGGCTGCCAGCCGATCGGCTACGCATTGATCAGCGACTATTTTCCGGCCCATCAGCGCGCAACGGCCATGGGTTGGTTCCTGGTGGGCAACAGTCTCGGTGTCACCGCTGGATTCGCGATTGGTGGGGCATTGGGCGCCGCTTATGGTTGGCGCACGGCGTTCCTCGTCGTCGGCCTTCCCGGCCTCCTGCTTGCGCTCGCGATGGCCGTGCTGATGCGCAATCCGCCGCGCGAAGCATCCGCTCATCACGCAGCCAACAATGAAAGCACCTGGTCCGTATTCAGGATGCTGATCAAGGACCGCACCTATCGATCTTTGCTGCTGGTGAACGGCATCTACAGCGTCCTCATCTTCGGACCGGTCGCCTGGCTCCCCATGTTCTTCATGCGCAGCCACGGGCTCGATCTGCGCTCTGCCGGCGGCGGTACGGGACTGGCGATTGGATTCGGCATGGCGGTAGGAATGGTGCTGGGCGGCATCTGTGCCGATCGATTGGTGCGGCAAGCGCCCGAACGGCCGCAGCTGTTCTGCCTGGCGACGGTCATCATCACCGGGCTTGCTTACGCCGTGGTGTTGCAGTTGCCGGATCCTAGGTGGGCATTCGTCGCAACGTTCGTCGCCGCCGCGATTGGCGCATTGGCCACACCGACCAACACGACGACGATTCAAAACCTGTGCGATTCGAACGTGCGCGCGACGGCCGCATCGCTCGTGACGTTGATGATCAGCTTGGTGGGGATCGGGCTCGCGCCCTTCCTTATCGGCTTGATGAGCGACTGGCTGGCGCCATCGCTGGGACAGGAATCGCTGCGGTATGCGCTGCTCATCTCGTTGCTCGTGAGCATACCGACGGCCATGCTCTACTGGCGGGTGACCAAGCTCATTCGCAGCGATGCGCTGAATCGCGACACAGTCGCGCTGCCCACCGCAGCACGCTGACGCCGCTGAATCATCAGCAGCGTCAGCGCGAGCGGGAACGATCAGGCTGCTTGCGAATGCAGCCCGAGGATGGAGATGGCTGCGATACCGTTGTAAGGCACGCCACCCAGGTTGTGGCTCAAGCCGAACACGGGTGACTTCAGCTGGCGCTTGCCGGCACGTCCCAACAGCTGCAAATAGTTCTCGTAAGCCATGCGCAGACCGGATGCGCCGATGGGATGGCCGAAGCATTTCAAGCCGCCGTCGACTTGGCACGGTACGCCACCGCCATCCAAATCGAAGAAACCGTCCATCACGTCCTTTACAGCGCCACCGTCTTCCGACACACCCAGATCTTCCATCGTTACGAGCTCGGTGATGGAGAAGCAGTCGTGCACCTCCATCAGGCTCAACTCCTTGCGAGGGTTGCGGATGCCGGCCTCCTCGTACGCCTTCTTGGCCGCATTGCGCGTGTTGCGTACATAGCTGCCGTCCCAGGAATTCGTGCCGAGCTCGCGGCCGGCACTGATCGACAGCTGCAATGCCTTGATCGTGACGAGATCCTTCTTGCCGAGTGCGCGTGCGATCTCGGGCGTCGTGACGATCGCGCAAGCAGCGCCGTCGCTGACGCCACAGCAATCGAACAAGCCCAGCGGGTCCGCAATCATCGGCGCATTCAGAATGGTGTCGAGATCGACTTCCTTCTGGATGTGCGCCTTCGGATTCTTCGCGCCGTTCTGATGGCTCTTCCACGACACGCGACCGATGGCGCGTTTGAGGTCCTGCTTCGACACGCCGTACTTGGCGCGATACCCAGCCGCGAGCTGCGCGAAGCCGCCCGGCGCCGAGGCATACGGCACGATCAGATCGTTGAACGTGCCCTTGAACGGCACCGGCAAACCGCCGAAGCCAGTGTCTTTCAGCTTCTCGGCGCCGATGGCGAGCGCAATATCGACTGCGCCGGCGGCGACCGCATACGCGGCGCCACGCAACGCTTCCGTTCCCGTCGCACACATGTTTTCCACGCGGCTCACTGGGATGCCTTCCAGGCGCAGCGCCGTGGACAGCGGGATGGCCGAGTTACCCACGTTCGAGCGATCCAGGCCTGAGCCGTACCAAGCGGCTTCGATCTGGCGCTTCTCGATACCGGCGTCCTGCAACGCTTCGGTGAAAGCCTCGTTGACCAAGTGCTCGGTGCCGCAATCCCAGCGCTCACCGAACTTGGAGCAGCCCATGCCGATGATCGCGACTTTATCCTTGATACCTGTTGCCATTGCTTGACTCCGGTTGGTCAGCCGATTGGGACGGCTTTCCAGAAATAGCGGTTGTAGAGGCGGCGGCTGTCCTTCTCCTTGATGCGATACACCATTCGCAGCGGCGTGCCGATATCCAATTTTGCAGGATCGACGTCGACCATCTCCATCACCAGACGCGCACCATTGTCGAACTGCACCAGGCCGACATGCAGCGGCGGTGCGGGGTAGAACATGAGCCAGTCCGCCGTGAAGGTCGCGACCTTCGCAGGCTCATCGACGAGCGAATATGGCGCTTGCGGCTCCGTCGAACCGCAGTTCACGCACGCAGGCATGCGGGGGAACTGCACCGTGCTGCACGCCTTGCACTTGCCGCCCATGAACTTGCCGATCTGATCCTGAGCGCGATAGAGCTGCGTGAAGGGTGTCTTGTTGTCCACCTCGGCACGCATGCCCCAATCGAGTTCCAGCTGACCGGAGAACGACAACAACTTGAGGTAGTTCTTGTCGGTGACGCCGCGCGCCAGCGTCGCGCTCACGGTCGACGCAGACTTGTAGTCGCTGATCGCATCGGTGGCTTCGAGCAGCAACGCATCGCAACCGGCGCCGAAGCCGATGACCAGAATCTTCTGGCCGGGCGTCGCCTTCTCGAGTGCGAGGCCCAGTAGCATCAACGAATGCGGCGCGCCTGTGTCACCACACTTCGCCGCGAGATTGTCCACCACGGCTTCGGGTTTGATCTTCAGCTGTTTGGCGACTGCGGCGCCGATGCCTCCGATCGTGGAAGGCATGCACAGATAGTCGATGCCATCGCCCTTGATGCCCGCTTCCTTGAAGAGTCGATTGACGGCTTCAGGAACGATCTTCAGATAGCCCTCGTCGCGGATCCAACGCTCTTCCCACACGTAGTCGTGCTTCTCGCCTTCGGCACGGTAGTGATCGATGAACTGGATCGAGCTCGACGCGCTGCCGACGTAGCGCGCGATGGGTTTGTCGGATCCGGTGAGCACGGCGAAGCTGCCCGCGCCGTATTGCATCTCCTGCAGGCTGCCTGGCTTGGCCAGCCGATTATCGGCGGCAACCACGAGCGTGCTGTTCGCTGTAGGAGCACTCAGTGACCGCACCAGCGCAGAGACGCCAGAGCGCAGCGAACCGCTGACATCGAGCGTGCTGACGGAAGATGGGACGTCGATCGCAGCAACCACCAGGGTGGCGTTCTGCAGATCCGAAAATGGCGCCGTCGTGGACGCAAAGAACACCGAATCGACAGTGGCCTTGCCACCAGACAGACACGCGCGTGCTGCATCCACGCCCATCGTGACGGCGTCTTCGTCCCAGCTCGCGAACGAACGCTCGCCTTTGCCCTGACCTCGCAACGCAGGCAAAGCCCACGTGTGCGCGGCGGCAATCGCGGCGCGATCCATTCTGAGCCTCGGTATGTACGCGGCGTACGACTGGATTCCGATCTCAGGCATGGTGTTCGACTCCTCTCAAGCGGACGCCCGCGCAGGGCTTCCTCGAATGGGTGTAATGCGAGCGGCCGTATACGGCAGGCGCTCAATAAGACTTCGGTTGCCCGAGTTCCTTCTCGGCGATGAAGGACAGGATCAACTGCTCGGTGATCGGCGCAATGCGTTGCAGGACCGCCTCGCGGAACAGGCGCTCGACCTGGTACTCCTTCGCGTAACCCATGCCACCGTGAGTGAGCACAGCCCGTTCCGCCGCGTTGAACGCTGCGCGTCCACCCAGGAACTTCGCTGCGTTTGCATAGGAGCCGCAGGGCTCTTTACGGTCATACATCGTTGCAGCCTTCATCGTCATCAGCCAGGCCGCTTCGATCTCACACCAGTTTTCTGCGAGCGGATGCTGAATCGATTGATTCTGTCCGATCGGACGGCCGAACACGACACGCTCTTTCGCGTAATTCGCCGCACGACGCAGTGCATCCTGCGCAATGCCGATGGCGCCCGCGGCCACGATGATGCGTTCGGGATTCAAGCTGTGCAGCAGATAGTAGAAGCCCTTGCCTTCTTCACCGATGCGGTCTTCGTTGGGGATGAAGAAGTCCTCGATGAAGATGGCATTCGAGTCCACTGCCGCGCGACCCATCTTCGGAATGCGGCGGACCTCGATCTTCTTACGATCGAGTTTCGTGAAGAAAATAGTCATGCCGTCGGTCGGCTTCGCCGCGTCCTCGAATGCGGTCGTGCGCGCAAGCAACAGGATGTTGTCGGCTTCCTGCGCGGTCGACGTCCAGATCTTGCTGCCGTTGACGAGGTAGCCGCCGTCGACCTTCTTCGCGAAGGTCTTGATGTGCGTCGTGTTCAGACCGGCATTCGGCTCGGTGACGCCGAAGCAGGTTTTCTCGCTGCCATTGATGAGCGGCGTCAGCATGCGCTTCTTCTGCTCGGGCGTGCCGAGCACGACGATCGGATGCGGTGCGAAAAGATTGATCTGCAGAGTGGACATCGCGGCGGCACCGCCGCCACCGGCTGCCACTGTGTTCATCATGATGGCCGCTTCGGTCACGCCGAGGCCGGAACCACCCAGCTCCTCGGGCATCGTGATGCCGAGCCAGCCGTCTTCCGCCATGGCGCGATGAAACTCGTGTGGAAATTCGGCTTTGGTGTCCTTGGTGCTCCAGTACTCGTCGGAGAACTTGGAGCAGATACGTTTGACCGCCTCGCGAATGGCGGCCTGGTCTTCAGTCACATGAAAATCCACAGCTTGTCCTCCGGCAGCGTGTCGTGCGTAATCAGTCGAAAATCTTGCGACTGACGATCTCGCGCATGACTTCCGATGAGCCACCCGCGATGCGCCGCACGCGCGAGTCGATGTAGGCGTGTGCAATGGGATACTCGAGCATGTAGCCGTAGCCGCCGAAGAATTGCAGACATTCGTCGACCACTTTGCATTGCAGCTCTGTGCACACCATCTTGCACATCGAAGCATCCGTCGTATCCAGCTTGTTCTCGATCGCAAGCTCGACGCAGCGATCCACGAAGACACGCGCCGACTGCACCTGCGCGGTCATCTCGGCAATCTTGAAGCGCGTGTTCTGAAACTCGGCAATGGTCTTGCCGAATGCTTTGCGCTCTTTGGTGTAGGCCACCGTCCATTCGAGTACGGTTTCGCAAATCGCGACTGCGTTCACCGAGATGATGAGCCGCTCATGCGCGAGCTTGTGCATCGCCATCTTGAAGCCCGCGCCTTCTTCGCCTAAGCGATTGCTCACGGGTACGCGCACGTCCTTGAAGAAGAGCTCGGAGGTGTCCTGCGCTTTCAAGCCCAGCTTTTCGAGCCGACGACCGCGTTCGAATCCCGGTCGCGTGGCCTCGACGACGATCAGGCTGACGCCCTTCGCGCCTGCAGCAGGATCGGTCTTGCAGGCCAGCACGATGATGTCGCATAGCTGGCCGTTGGAGATGTATGTCTTCTGGCCGTTGATGACGTATTCGTTGCCATCGCGTATTGCGGTCGTGCGCAATGCCTTCAAGTCGCTACCGCCACCGGGCTCGGTCAGGCCGATGGCGCCGATGATCTCGCCGCTGACCATGCCGGGAAGCCACTTCTTTTTCTGCTCCTCGGTGCCGAAGCTCATGAGGTACGTCGCGACCATGTCCGAATGGACCGTGAATCCCGGCCCCGTCGCACCTCCGCGTCCGAGCTCTTCGGCAATCACGACGTTGTAGAGGAAGCCCGCGCCGGGACCGCCGTACTCCTCCGGCACATTGGGACACAACAGTCCCGCCTCTCCCGCTTTGCGCCACAGCTCGCGTGGTACCACGCCGACCTTCTCCCACTCGCCGTGGTGGGGAACGATCTCGGCTTCGATGAAGCGCCGCGCGGCGTCGCGAAAAATCTCGTGATCGGATGAGAAGATGGTTCTTGGAATCATGTGAAGGAGTGGCGCCGCGGTAAGGTGGAAGGGACTCGGCGGAGCGGGCCGGAATGGTACGCTACCGTACCTATTAGCGCAACTGCGCTCGGCCGCGGACCTTAGAACCCAGACAACTGCGCAAATGCTTCCAGATCAGCACGTTCCGTCACGAACGCATTGATCGGATGCCGCGCATCGGGGTAGCCAAGGCTCACTCCGCAGAACACGAGTTCGGTCGAGGGTACACCGACAACGGAACGAATGGTCGCGTGCCAGTTCGCCCAGGATTCCTGCATGCAGGTGGCAAGCCCCTGCTCCACGGCGAGCAACGCGAAAGACTGCAGGAACAAGCCCAGATCAACGAACTGACCCGGCTGCATGAAGCGCTCGATGGTGACGATGATGCCCACGGGCGCACCGAAGAACTCGTAGTTGCGTGCGAGCTGCCGCAGCCGGGCGGCGCGCTCACCGCGACCGATACCGACGGCCTCATACAACTGCGATCCCACACGCAGGCGACGCCCTGCATACGGTTCGGGCAAATCGGGAGGATAGATTTTGTACTCGGCCACTTCGCCGGCGATGGCAGCTTCAGGATTCGCGACAATCTTGTCGCGCACGGCAGCAACGAGCGCTTCGCGACTCTCTCCGCTCATCACATACAACTTCCATGGCTGCAGATTGCCACCGGAAGGCGCCCGCTTCGCCTGCTGCAGCAGCCCACGCACGACATCGAGCGTGACGGGTTGATCGGTGAATGCACGCGTCGAGCGTCGTGCCTGCACTGCGTCCGACACTCTCATCGGCGCGTCTCCTCACTCATCCAGTCGAATGACCTTGTCGGTGTAGTATGCGGCACGCCCTTGGACCCATGCGAGCGCGCCATGAGTAGCGATCTGATCCTGACCGAACGTCACGGACACGTGTTGATTCTCACGATCAATCGTCCCCGCGTGCGCAATGCGTTCGACCTGGCCACGGCCAAGGCATTGGAAACGCAGATCGATCAGTTCGAGGGCGATGCGGACTTGCGCGTTGCCGTGTTGACGGGCGGCCCCCAGTTCTTCAGTGCGGGCGTGGATCTCAAAGCGGCGGCGGCGGGACAACGGCCGGATGCGACTGGACGTGGTTGGTTTGGGCTCAATGAACGTCCGCCGGAAAAGCCCATCATCGCTGCGGTCGAAGGCCCCGCGTTGGCCGGCGGTTGCGAGCTCGCCCTTGCGTGCGACCTGATCGTGGCTGCAAACAACAGCTCGTTCGGCCTACCGGAAGCTGCGCGTGGTCTGATCGCTTCCGCCGGTGCGCTCATTCGATTGCCCAGGCGCATCCCGCGCGCACTCGCACTCGAGATGGCATTGACGGCCGACCCGCAACCCGCTCAGCGAATGTACGAAGCGGGACTGATCAACGTTCTCAGTGAACCCGGTGAGGCGCTTGCGCGCGCACTGGAGCTCGCTGAGCGCATTGCCCGCAATGCGCCCGTTTCCATCGTCGCAACCAAGCGCATCGTCAATTCCACAGCTGCACTGTCGGAGGCTGACAGTTGGAACGCGCAGCTCTGCGAGATCGAACGCGTGCGCGCCAGTGAAGATTATCGGGAAGGATTGAAGGCGTTCATCGAGAAACGCGCGCCCATCTGGAAGGGCCGATAAATCAGCCGCGCAGCGAGCGCGTGAGCATCTGCGCACACCGGTTTCCGCTTACAGCTGCGCCCTCGACGCCCCCGGAAATGTATTCCCCGGCAAAAACGATCGGTGCTGTCTGCTGCTGAAAATTGGCCGCAGCCAGGCGCTTGTATGAACCGACGCTGCGCACGTGATCGACGTGGTTCCAGCGATGGATGTGCCACGTTTCCACATCGTTCCACACGTCGCCAACGAACGGCGCCGCTGCACGCAGCGCGCGCTCTGCAATGATTTCCTCGGGCTGCCCCTCTTGAGCGTCGCGCCATGCCGCATGCATGTGGACGCTGATCACACCCTTACCGGCCGGCAGGCGTTCGGGCGCCTTGTTGTGATCGAGGATGATGCTCATCAGGTGCGGGTGCTCGCGAGTCGGCACGAGGATCACTGCAGCTCGTGCAGATGGCCTTTTCGACAGACCGGCGTAGACGCTGAGACTGCGCGCCGACTTTACTTCAGCGAGCCAATCGCGCTGCTCGGCGCGAGCAGGCGCACAGATCGACACTGCGATGGGCGGCGGCACAGCGATGACTGCCGCGTCGAAGTGCGTCGTCTGGCCGCTATCGAGGCGGACCGTGACGCCGTCTTTCTCTCGCGTCGCTTGTACAACGTTGGCGTTGAGCCGGACATTCAATTTCGCCGCCACAGACCGCGACAGCTGACCCATGCCACCTCGCACCTGGATGATGCTGGTGCCGGAGAAGATCTTCAGTAGCCAGATGAAATCCAGCGCCGAGGATTCCTCCGTGCTGGTGAACATGTTCAAGCGGATCAGCGGATCGACCACGTAGTCGTGCACCTCCTCGCCCAGCTCACGCAACGCATAGCTGCGACAGCTCTCCGTGTCGAGTGCGGCCAGCTTCGTGGTGTCTTCGAAGTCGCATCGGGACCAGTAGCGCACGAGTCGTGGCAGCACACGAGTCAACGCCAGTGTGCCGCGCGTGGACAGCAACTTGAGCTTGCGCAACGATCCAATCGGATCCTGCATGTCGATTTCCTGCGGACGACCGTCGCGCGCAATTGCGAGCACGGGACGAACGGTCTGCAGCAGGTCGCCGCGACCGGCATCTCTCAGCAGTGCGAGCGTTTCTGTGTAACGCGGTGAGAGGATGAGCGCGCCAAGATCGAGGCCGAAGCCATCTTTCTGAATGCCCAGCGTCCGGCCACCGACCTGATCTTCGCGCTCGAAGACTGTGACATCGAATCCGGCTTGCTGCAGACGGAACGCTGCAGCAAGCCCGGCCATCCCTGCGCCAACGACGGCGATTCGTTGACTCAAGCGTGGGCCTCGCGGGTGACTGGATCAGCGGATACGGGCAAGACCGTTGCTCAACACGATCTGGTTGCGCTCAGGGACGACGGCCTGGAAATACACGTTGCCGCCATCGCGCATGCCTTCGACGCGAATCGTCTCGCCGGGGTACACCGGCGAGCTGAAGCGCACGTTGAGGCTCGCCAGGCGCGCTGGATCGTAGTCGCAAAACGCGCGGGTCAGGATGTAGCCCACGACACCGTAGGTGCACAGCCCGTGCAGGATCGGCTTCTCGAAGCCCGCCTTCTTGCCCGCGGCCGGATCGATGTGGATGGGATTGAGATCACCGTTCAAGCGATACAGCAACGCCCAACGCTCCCCGGTCTTCACTTCGCCGAGCGGCGCGAAGCCAGTCGTCGGGGCTGCCGGTTGTGGCGCAGGCGGCGTACCGAAGCTGCCGCACCCGCCATCGGCACGCAGGAACAGCGTGGTCGTGACCGTGCACAGCGGCTGATTGCTGGCGACATCCGTCAGCTTCTTTTCGAAGACGACCAGCGCGCCCTTGCCCTCGCCCTTGTCGATGACGGCCTGCACGGCGTAGGAACCTTCGATCTCACCCTCGGGCGGAATCGGACGATGCACATCGAGCGTCTGCTCCCCGTGTAACAGCTTCAGGAAGTTCACTTCGAACTTCGGGTTGGCGATCCACGCGCCGGGCTGCGCGAGCACGGCGGCAATGGTCGGCAACGCGCTCAGCTTCTTTTCGTAGACCAGGCCGAGCTCCTTCTCGTCCATGGGATCTGCGCCGCCCCCGACGCTGAAGTTGTAGAGGGCCGTGTCCTTCCAGCTGTAACCAACGCGCTTCGACTCGAATCGATGCTGCTTCAATGCTTCAAGGTTCATGGACGACGCCTCAGATCGGATCCCAGGTGAACACTTCGTTGGAGCGATCCAACGGATAGAAACCGGCCTGCAATGCGGGAATCGCCGTTTCGATGATCTTCTCCGGCGTCCAGCCTTCGGCCGTGTGCACGGAGCGAATCGGACGCGGCTGGCTGAAGAGATAGATCTCGTTGTTGCGCACGCCGAAGATCTGGCCCGTGACCTTGCGGCCGGCCTCGCTCGCCAGGGCAACGACGAACGGCGCAATCTTCTCGGGCTTGAGGCGACGATTCACCTCGAGACGCTTCGCGTTCTCGGGCGTCTCGGGAATCGTGGCGACCATGCGCGTCCACGCGAAAGGCGCGACAGCGTTGGAGCTCACGTTGAAGCGTTGCATGTCGATGGCGATGCACTTGGACAAGCCCGCCACACCCAGCTTGGCCGCCGCGTAGTTGGTCTGGCCGAGATTGCCGATGAGACCGCTGGTGGAAGTCATGTGCACGAAGCAGCCGCTGTTCTGCCCCTTGAAATGCGGTGCTGCAGCGCGCGAGACATAAAACACACCACGCAGGTTGACGCTATCCACCGCATCGAACTCTTCTTTTGTCATCTTGTGGAAGAGCGTGTCGCGCACGATGCCGGCGTTGTTGACGACCACATCGACTCGACCGAATGCATCGATGGCATCCTGAATGATGCCGTGCGCGCCGTCCCAATCGGCGACGTTGCGAACGCTCGGTGCCGCCTTGCCGCCGGCCTTCTTGATCTCGTTGACCAGAGCCTGTGCGACCGATGAGTCGCCGCCTTCGCCCGCCGTCGATACACCGACGTCATTGACGATGACGCTCGCCCCGTACTTCGCGGCCAGCTTGGCGATCTCGGCGCCAATGCCCTGACCCGCGCCCGTCACTACGACAACCTTACCCTCTAGCATTGCGCTCTCCGCGTGATTTCATCGTCTGGGGATTCGAAGCGGCCCGACAGCGGACGGCTTCGCGACAGCACCGGGGACCCGGCGCCGGCTAGGCGCAAGAGTGTAAAGTATGAACGCGTACTTTTGCACCTCGGGCACACAGCATGCGCACCCGGGTGAGAGCTGGCTCGGTTGAGGTGCGCTCGTTAGAGCATGTCCATTTCCTTGCTGATACGCACGAGCTTCGAGCTTTGCGCGTGCACCGCTTCCACTTTGGCGTCATAGACTTCCTGTGTCAGCGCCACTTCCATGAGCGACAACGCAAGCTGCAGCAACGCGTTCGCATCCGGCGGCATCGATTGCAATGGATATCGATCCAGGTATTCGACAGCCTCCGACAATCGCGGAGTCATCGCGTCATAAAACGCCTTGCGGCTTTCCGCGGTGCTCGTCACACGCTTGCGGTGCCGCGCCGCCATCGTGGCCAGTGCCCACTCCCCCACGAACGGCTCCAGATCGGCGAACTGCTCGGGAAGCTCTCGCTTGCGCGTCGACTCCATATCCGCTCCACTCGATTCGAGCTGCGTCATTGCGTTCATGCAGCCGCCGCAGCGCCAGGGCCCTTGTTGCGCACGTACTGATCGACGCTCGCACCCAGATGGCGGCACAACACTTCGTTCGCCTGGAAGTGGAACGCGCGCTTGGCGCCCGAGAGCATCGACTCTTGCTGCGTTCGCAGCACGGCCAGATCTTCGGCAGCCGTGTCGCGATAGGCAGCAACGCTGTACTCCTGGCTGATGCGCTGACCCGCTGTTTTCGCGGGTGGGAAGTACACGGCCGTCGTCCAGCGCGTCAGGCTGGCCGTCAACGGCATGACTTCGTGAGTGAGGAAGAACGATGGCGTGACGTCGATCAGCACGTTCGGAAAGATGCCGTGCACGTCCATCTGCCAGTTCGGATGACGGCTCGCATCGCGCTTGGCGAAGTCCGTCGCGCCTTGCGAAATCACGCCGCCATTCTGGATGGCAAAGCTTTCGACTGCCGCCGGTTTGTGATCGAGATTGCCCCAGATGCCCATCATGCGATGCGGGCCGAACAACTCGAAACCGAGTGGATGTCCCAGCGGATTGCCGGGTCCCACGGAACGATCGCCCACGCTGATCGAATGCACGAAGCTGAGGTGATACGTCTCCTGGAAGTTATCGATGATGCACTTCCAGTTGACGGGAATATCGGCCTGCACCTCGTAGTACTCGGTCCACTCGCCAAAGGCATGCTGATCGAGTCTTGCATCGATGCCGTGGAGGAACTCCTTCAGCGTCTGGCGTGGATTCGGATCGAGGTTGAGGAAGATGAAGCCGTTCGAGGTATCGAGCGCAACCGGCGTGAGCCCGCACTTCGATCTGTCGAGGCCGAAGAAATTGGGCTCGTCGGGCACGTTCCGCAAGTCACCTTTCAGGCCGTAACCCCAGCCGTGATACTTGCAGACGAAGCGTGATGCGTGACCCTTCGGCTCCCAAACGACCTTCGCGCTGCGATGCGAGCACACATTGTGAAATGCACGCAGCTGCCCATCATCCGCACGCGTAATGAGCACGGATGCGTGACAGGCGGGAATGTCTTTGACGATGAAGTCGCCGGGCTTCGGCAGATTCACCTCGCGGCCCGCGTACAGCCACACGCGGCGGAACACGTGCTCGCGCTCCTGTGCGAAGTAATCCTCCGACCAGTACGGCTCGGTCGGTACCGGATCAGTACCGACGCGTGCAATGTCTGCTTTCGAGAGTACGCCCATCTGAAGTGCTCCTATTTCAAATCCGACGTCGAGCCCGTACCGAACCCACGCGCAAAGGTGTACATGCCCGCGGTTACGCCACCATCGATCGTGATGATCGTTCCAGTGACCGCCGCGGCTTCATCAGACACGGCATACAAACACAGAGCGGCTACTTCCTCGACTTTCGTCGCACGCCCGATGGGCGCGAACATCTTGCCCATCTCTTCGACCGTCATGTTGTCCGCCATCGCTTCCGTGAGCGCCTCGGTCGCGGTCATACCGAACGCGATACCGAGCACGCGCACACCGGATGGCGCCAGCTCCAGCGCCGCTGCTTTCGTCGCCGCTTCGAGGGCGGCCTTCGAAGCGGCATACGGTGAATGGCCTGGATTGGGCTTCTGAGCGGAGATGGAGGAAATGTTGACGACGGAACCACGACCCCGTTTGACCATGCCGGGCACCAGCTCTTGCATCAGCGTCACCGGTGCAATGACATTCAACGCAAACTCGAGGTCCCAGTACTCGTCGTCCTTCGTGAGCAGCGGTTGATACTTCGCACTCGTGAGCGCCGCGTTGTTGATGAGGATGTCGATCTCGCCGCAGCGGCGCGCCAGTTCGCGCGTCGCAGCGCGTGTGGAGAGATCGCCCGCCTGCACTTCGCACCGACCGCCGGCAGCCTGAATCTCCGCCTTGAGTTTTTGCAGCCCTTTCTCGTTGCGCGCCGTGACGACCATGTTCGCACCGGCGGCCGCCAGCGTTTTCGCAATCCCGTATCCGGCGCCGCGGCTCGCACCCGTGACCAGTGCGCGCTTACCTGAAAGATCGAACATGAATCCCCCGTTTGACCGTGACGCTACTTGGAGCCCGCAGCGAACAGCGTGCCCGTGCGTGCCACACGCTCGCGCAGCGCCAGGCCGACTTCGCCATTGCAACGCACGCGCGCCGGTGCTTCGCACATCTGCACACCATCGGGTCGATCGAGCGTCGTGCCGATCAACTCTTCCATGGGAGAGGTGTAGGTAATGGCATGCGAGTGCAGCAGCTCGCCTTCGATGACTTCCTTGCCGGCTTTGGTCTGCAACACGATGCGGAAACTCCGCGCCGCCTCGGACAGCGGATCCGCACACAGGCTCTTGGGCTTGGCATCGCGAGCATTGACGTGCGGATGCTCGAGAATCTCAGCCATCTCCAACGGCTCACCGTTGTTGCGAAACACGTAAGCGGTCTTGTATTCCATCTCTTCGAAGCGCACGACCTGAGTCTGAATGACTTTGCCGCTGGGGAAGAGCGAGTGAAACCAGATGTCGCTCACCACAGGGCCGTAATCGCGCGGACCAGAAGAGTGATCCCGCACACCCATCCCCTTCAACGGCACGTAGCGACCGCGATACTGGAAGAACCCGCTCATGTGGCAGATCTGTTCGGAGTGGAACGTGCTCGAGCTTCGGCCTTCGGCGTGATCTTCCTGGCGGCCGAACAACGGCCCGGCCGCTTCGAACAGCATGTGGAACCGGACGGGCTCGGCGGGACCATCGCGCAAGACTTCGCGCATGATCACCGCTCGCGTGGTGGAAAACGCAGCGCCATCGAAATCCACCGTCCACTTCCGCAGCGGCTCGACACACGTGAGCTTCATCGGACCTGCGCCCGGGCCGCGGAAATCACCGTCGCGACCATGATACTTCGCGACCAACAACTCCTCACCGCCCGGCAAGTACATCTGCACCACTGCGCGCCAGATGCTCGAGTCCACCGGCAATCGACCGATATGTACATTCATACCGAGGCCGGCTTCGACGTCATATCCGAAGAAGAAGTAATGCTCCGTCCAGCCGGGCATGGCCACGGGCGTGTGCGGCAACTCGGTCTTCGGATCGTGCTTGAAGGGATTGATGAGTTGGTCTGAAATCATCCGGAAGTCCTCACGAGAATCGAAAGTGTTTGCAGATTGACGGCGCTTCGATCGGTCATCGATCGACCTCATACGCCTGTGTGTCCATAAATGCACACAGATCGTCGAGCGTCGTGTAGTACTCGTGAAAGGCGACTGTCGCAAAGATGAAATTCTGATGCTCGCCGCGTGAGTAAGCAGCCGACAGCCAGGCCGCCATGCTTGTGCGCCACACGTTGGCCCACACCGCGAAGTAGCGCAAGGCGTGCTCCGACACGTGCGGACCGCCCGCGGCTTCGTAAGCGGCAACGAACTCGCTCCAGGGAAGGATCTGTTCGATGTCGGGTCGAACGTATGCCAGATCTTCTGCCGGATGTCCGGCGTGCGCGAGCTCCCAGTCGAGCAACGCCGACACTCTGTTGCCATCGATCAGGATGTTGCGAAAGTTGCAGTCGCCATGAACGAGTGACACGTCGCCTTGGACCGTGCCGATGTTGGCTCGCAACCAGTCGTAGCCCGCTTCGACTGCCAGTGAGCTCTCGCTGCGCTGCGCCTGCCAGCGCGAATAGAACCGATCGATGCGCGTGCGCAGTAACTCTGTGAGCGAGCTTCTGCCCTGCCCGTGGCGTCCCGTGAGTTTGGATGCCTCCACGCGATGGAACTGGGCAAGCGTCTTGGCTACATCGAGCGCAACGGCCGGACCGGATTCGCCCAGGCTCTTCGGTGTCTGCGCCGCGCCCCGCATGCGCTCCATCACTGAGAATTCCGTGCCGAACCAGGCGAGATCACGTTCTGCCATCAGCACGCGCGGCACCCGCACGCCCTGGGAGTGCAGATAGCTCAGCAGCTCGAACTCGTCGGCTATCGAGCCGCCCGTGAGGTTGTAGTCAGAGCCGCGCCGCAGCACCATCGGGCCGGACGACGTCGGGTGATTTGCCAACTCGAAGAAGTAAATCTCCTGGGCATTTACGCCCGAGATGCGTCGCAGATCGCGCGCTTCGATGGTTGGATGTTCTGGAAACCGGTTGCGCAGCGCGGCGGTCAATCGTGCTTCCGTCGGCTCGATAGTCTCTTCGCCGCTCTGGTCAGACGTCGCATCAAGTGTGGCCTTCACCCGTGCGAGCGCCGCTTTGTACGCAGCCCGCATACGCGCTTCGATGCGACTCGCTGCGTGGCAGATCGCGTTCAGCTCGCCTGCGATGCTCGGCCGTCGTTGTCTCTCTAGCGACAATACGCCGATACTGGCCGCGATCGCTTCGAGCAGGATCTCGTAAGCAGCGACATCCTCTTCGCCGGGACTGCCCGCAGGCGACGGATGCTGGATTGCCCCCAGGATCTGAGATGGATGAGCGAGCTTGGATTGCTCCAACAATGCAACGGCACGCTCCAGCAACGCACGCTGCGCCGGCCGAAGCTCGCGCAGAATCGCGGGCAGCTCGCCCTGCCGCAGCACGAGTTGCGCGAGGCCCTCGCTCGCGCGCAGCAACAGGATCGGCGACAAGCCATCCTTCAGCGCTTGGCCGAAGAAGTCCTGCCGTGACACTTCGTGGCGGATGGCAGGCAACAAGATGAGTGGATCGGGTTGCACTGGGACCTTTCTATCGCGGATTGATACTGAAGCTGAACTCTACGCCGTAAGTTCGCGGCGAGGCAGCTGCGAAGTCATCACCAGGCACCTGCGACACGGTGTAGATCGAATACTTCGAATGAGTCAGGTTGCTGCCGAACAGCCTCACACCGAGTCGCTCGTCAGCGGACGACCAGCCGATGGATGCGTTCAAGATGTCGTACGCATCCTCTCGGCGCGCATTATTGAAGTCCCAGAAGAAGCCATCGTTGTAGTACCACGATAAAGCGACACGCACACGTCCCGTTGCGATCGGTACCGTCAGCGTGG
>JBEVDW010000054.1:0-8639 GCA_040513115.1 Steroidobacteraceae bacterium
CGCCATCACGACGCCGGGCGGACCCGAGGTTCTCAAGCCAGTAAGCCTGGCGCGGCCCGAGCCGGGGGCAGGAGAGATACTCGTCAAGGTCGCAGCCGCTGGAATTAACCGGCCCGACATTCTGCAAAGGCAGGGCGGTTATCCGCCACCGCCGGGCGCGCCCGCCACACCTGGTCTCGAAATCGCCGGCGAGGTCGTGGCTCTGGGCGAGGGCGTCAAGCGCTACCGGATCGGCGATCGCGTTTGCGCGCTGGTTCCAGGCGGAGGCTATGCCGAATTCTGTATTGCGGCTGAGGACAATGCCCTGCCGATTCCCGCCGGTTTGAGTTTCATCGAGGCGGCGGGGATTCCGGAAACCTTCTTCACGGTGTGGACCAACGTGTTCGACCGTGCCCAGCTCAAGCGGGGCGAGACCTTTCTCGTGCATGGCGGTTCGAGCGGCATCGGTGCAGCCGCGATCCAGCTGGCTGTGGCCCGAGGCGCAATGGCGTTCGCCACGGCAGGCTCGGAGGACAAGTGCCGCTTCTGCGAAGAGCTCGGTGCAACGCGTGCGTTCAATTACAAGACCCAAGATTTCGTGGCCGGTGTGCAGGAGGCAACTCAGCGCGCGGGGGTCGACGTCATTCTCGACATGATTGCCGGCGATTACTTGAATCGAAACGTGGATGCGCTGGCAACCGAAGGTCGGCTCGTCATGATTGCCACCATGGGTGGTGTGCAAGCGCCGCTGCATGCACTGCGCGTCATGACGAAGCGCGTTTCGATCACGGGCTCGACGTTGCGCGGCCGTAGCGTGGAGTACAAGCAGGCGCTCAGGGCGCAGCTGCTGCTGCACGTGTGGCCGCTCTTTGCTTCAGGTCAATTGCGAATCACGATTGATCGCGTGTTCGATTTCGCTGCAGCGCCCGCAGCGCACGCATACATGGAATCGAGTGCTCACAAGGGCAAAATCCTGCTGCGCGCTGGCTAGCGGTTGATCACTCGGCGCGAAGCCTGGGTCAGCAGATCAGTCGGCAGCTCTGCGATCGGCGTGCCATCCCCGGGCGCGCTCGCATATTCCGGATCCCATGGCATCAAGACGGTCTTGCCCGCTTCCGTGCGCACGTGCTTTGGCAGGAGCGGGAACACGACGCGTTGCCGCTCATGCGCAAGTAGCGCTGTGACGCTGCCGCTGCGGTCATAGCAGCGCTGCACGTCTTCGAGATTGCTGAGTGTCGGTGGCGAGATGTGTATCTCGCTGCGCGCGACGGTCTCTTGCACGTCACGTACTCGGAGCCACGCGGCTCGATCGGACTCGCGACTGAGGGTGCCGACGTCCTGATGCTGGGGCACCGAGATCGCGAAGAAACGAGTGTCGAAGCGCGTGGGCCCCAGTGCGGAGGGGGTGATCCAGTGTGACCAGTACTGCAGCTTCGCAGCGTCCAGGTACAACTGCTCTCGCTCCAGCATGTGAGCGAAGAGACGCGCGTCATGGTCGATGGCAGCACGTTCGCTCTGCAGGCGGGCTACTTGCGTCGGTTCGCACGGTGAGCCGTCGGCGTGCTGTGCGAGCAGCACACCGGTTTCTTCGAACGTTTCCCGGCAGGCGCAGACGTACAAGCCGCGCACGAGATCCGTTGCCAGCGGTGCAAGGTTCACATCCTTGAATCTGTGAGGCTCCGCGGGCGCATGCAGCAAGCGCGACAGCGCCAAAGGCCCGTAGTCGTGCGGAGAGAGTGCGCCACCAGGAAAGACCCATGCACCTGCCATGAACTTCAACGCGGTGTGCCGCATGAGTAGCAGCGTGCGGAGCTCTTGATCGCGTTCGCGTAATAACAGCACCGTCGCCGCATGTCGCGGTGCTGGCGGGGAAGAGGCATCCATGCCGGCATCTTGGCGCAAGTGCCTGGCGCGTGCCTAGCAGGTTGCTACCACTCGATCACCCGGTAGCACGACGTCGGGATCGAAGCCCGGCTCATCCTTGTAGCGCCGATAGAGCGGCGCGAAATCCGTCTCGTAACCGGCCTTGAAGAGCTGCTCGAAGCTGTCGATGACGAAGTACGTGCGCTGAAAATCGTCGATCAGGTAATTGGTTTGCATCACCCGCTCGAGATCGAATGCGATGCGATGGGGCTTGTTGCTCTCGATGCTGTACTGGGTTTCTGCCTTCGATGAAAGAATGCCCGAGCCATAGGCCTTCAATCCCGCCGGCGTGCGAATCAGACCGAACTCCACCATGTACCAATACAACCGCGCGAGCAGCGGCAGCGCGCCGGCGCGAACAGCTTTGGGTCCAGCCTCGCCGTAAGCTTGCATGAAGTGCGCGAACATCGGATTGGCGAGCAACGGCACGTGGCCGAAGAAATCGTGAAACACATCGGGTTCGACGAGGTAGTCGAGCTCGGACCGCTTGCGTATCCAGACTGTGACCGGAAAGCGCCGCTGCGCAAGATGAGCGAAGAAGTGCTCTTCCGGAATCAGCCCGGGAACTGCCACCACGCACCAGCCGCTGCTCGCCTGCAGCAATCGATTGGTGTCCTCGAGCCGCGGAATGCGATCGCGTGGCGCTTGCAACGCGCGCGCGCCGGCGATGAACTCGGGTGCCGCGTAGCGCTCGACCATGGGCAGCTGACGTTCGTACAGCGTGCGCCAGATGTCGTGTTCTTCCGCGGTATATCGGTCCCACTGCTGCTCGATCGTGTAGTCGGCAGCGGCGCGCGTGTAGTCGCCGCGTAGCTCCACGGGTTGACTGGTGGGTGCTTGAGGCGTCTTGGTCATGTGCGCTCTCGCTGGTCTGCTGGCTAGCTGGTCAACTGGTCGGTTAGCCAGGGCGTTCCATCGATCTCTCTTGCCAACCGACCAGTTGGCCATTAGCCCTGCACCAGCGCGCCCACCTCACAACGCACATGAGCCAACAGCTGTTCGATGTTCAGAATCAGCAGCACCGGATCCTCCGGCTGGTACGGCCGCACCGCGCGATCGATGAGCCGAGTCATCGAGCGGCTCGCGTAGTCGTTGAGCGGCAGGATGCGGCTCGCTGGAATCTCCGGAATCGACGCGAGCTCATCGACGAGCAGGCCGATGCGCTGTGAACGGTCCGCGGGTTGGATCACGATCACATCGCGCACGGTGGCCTGCGACGGATGGCCCGTCAATTGCGCCAAATCGATGACGGGCAGCGGATTGCCCTGATGCATGAGCAAGCCGGCGTGCCATGACGGCTTGCCCGGTAGGCTGCGGATGCCCGTCGACGCAATCGACTCCACGATCTCCTCGCGCAGGATGCCGAGCCATTGTTCGCCGCACACGAATGTGGCGACTTCCAGCACTTGATCGTCAACGTGGGTGCGCTTGGTGTTGGCGGTGGGCGTCTTGAATGTGCTGCGTTGCCGGGTCTGTCGAAGACCCAACGGGGTCATCACGATCGCGGTCACACGCACGCGGTCGTACTCGCGATAACCCGGCGTCAAACACGTGGCCACGGCATAGTGCATGCCTCCGCGCTCGATGACGCGCGCGCCGGCACCCTTGTGCGCCTGGAGTTGCTCGCGTGGCAGATCGATGGTATCGCCCGGGTTGTACAGGTCCGTTGCGGACAGCACGCGGCGGTCCGCATCGATGAATACGCCCACGGACGCTGCGCCGCCTTCATTGCGCGGTAATGAGTATTTGAGCATCGCGCGCAATTGCGGCGTCGAGTCGAACACGATGCCGATGCCGCCCACCGTACGGCCCTGTGCAGTGCGCAGCGCTGCACCGAACACGAAAGTGTACTCGTTGTCGTATAGCGCGCTGCGCGCAAACGGCGAAACGCAGAATGCCTGCGAGTCCCGCAACTGCAGCGTTTCGCTGGCCCAGCTCTCGTTGCACGTCGTGCCGACGAGTGCGCCTTGCTTCAGGTTCGAGACCGCGACGATGCGCCGTTGCGTGTCGAACAGAACGATCGAGTGATACACGGTGTACAGCGAATTGATGTGCCGCAGGACTTCGGTCACGCGATCCACATCACCCGCATTGCGCTCGAGGTGCTCGATCAGCGTTGCATTCAAGGCCCACCAGCGGCAATCGTTCGCGCGCTCGTAATAGTTGCGATCCAGAATATCGACGGCCAGGGAGGCGAGCAGTTCAGTGCTCTCCAGGATCGCCGAGGTCACGGTGCTTTGCAGATCGATGATCGACTTCTCGAAGGTGTCCTGCGTGCGTCGCCCGGCGTTCCCGATTTCCCAGAGCAACGCCTTGGCAAATCCGGTGTCGCTTTCGGAGCGTCTGTCGAGTCGGACGTGTCCATTCCAGACGGACCGATTCAATTCCCGTTGGATTTGTCGCGCGTGTGCAGGAATGCGCCGCAGCTCAGGCGAGAAGATCGTGGCGCTTTCGCAGAGCTCCTCGATCACGCTCTGATCCAGGTGTGTCGTGCCGGCACCGGCGGAGAACGCATGCTCGAGAGGCACCATCGCGTGCGCAAACCAACCCGGGCCCATGTAGCCCTGGTATCCATGCGTGCGTCGCGTCACCGCGAGGTATTCGCGTCCGGCAAATCGAACGATGCCGCCCTCTGCGTTCAAGGCGAGAGGCAAGGGCGCGCCCGCGGGCACTTGCCAGGGATCGCTGCTTGCGATCACCGTGCCCGTGGCATCCAAGAACGTGAAGACGGCCCAGTCGTTCGTGTCGGCGAGTTTCGTAAAGATACGCCGCACTTCATCCTGGAGATCGAAGCTTAAGCAGAGCACACCGCGCGTCGTGCCCGCATCCACGATTCGATACGAGTAGATCAGGCTGCGCTGCTGTTGCGGCTGGAAATCTACGAAGCGATACGTTTCCACGTACGCGGCGCGCGTGTCGATCGTCGCCCGGATCAGCGGGTCTGAGCTCCTTTCGGCGACCGTTTGCCCTTGCAGCGACAGCAGCACTTCGCCGTCAGGCGAGAGCACTACGATGTCCTTGTAGACGGAATACTTCGCGACGTATTCGCGCAAGCGGCTAAGCATCTGCTCGCTGCGGGCAGTCAGATCCTGACCCCCGGCGCGTCGAGCCGTATCGACCTCGCGCAGATAGGCACACAAATCGTCGTCGGCGCTCAGGAAGCCGACGTCTGCGGTGCGCTCGAACAGATTGCGTACCAGGATATCGATCGCGATCTGCGTCTTGGCCTGCAAGGCGAGCAGCGATTTCCTACAGGTCTCGCCGCTCAAGCTGTCGACGAGCTCGGAGGCCAATGCCTCGAAGGCCTGACGCGTGCTGCTCAGGTCGGAGCCATCCCCGCCAAGGTGGGAAAGCAACGACAAGGTGTCCCATGCTCCCTGCAGGTTCGCCAGACGCTGGCGATAGTCCTCCACAGAGGCCATGTGCTTGGCTGATTGTTTGTGCAACATGGGCCATCGACTCGAATTCCGAGGTGTCTGGACTGCTAACGGCGTGCGCCGGGCAGCCTTGAGCGGAGGTGCCCAGGGGCGCGCAGTTCTGTGCTGCAGGTATCGTAGGATGTTGCGGCGGGCGAACAGAGGCCCACTTGCTCAACTGGAAAAGAGGCTGGCGGATCGACATCGGCATGCGTTTGAACAAGTTCATTAGCGAGACCGGCATTTGCTCACGACGCGAAGCGGACAAGTGGATCGAAGCCGGCCGGGTCACCCTGAACGGGCAGGTGGCAACCCTCGGTACCGTGGTGCAGCAAAACGATGTAGTCCGGGTGGACGACCAGGTCATCGGCGCACCCAAGGGGCATGTCTACATCGCCCTCAACAAACCCGTGGGTATCACCTCCACGACTGAGCCCGACGTGGCTGGGAACATCGTCGATTTCGTACGCCATCGAGAGCGCATCTTTCCAATCGGTCGGCTCGATAAGGATTCGGAAGGCCTGATCCTGCTCACGAATGACGGCGACATCGTGAATGACATCCTGCGTGCCGAGCATGAGCACGAAAAGGAATACATCGTGACGGTGGATCGACCCGTTACGCCGATCTTCTTGAATGGCATGGCAAGCGGTGTGCGTGTCCTGGGCACCGTGACCAAGCCCTGCATGGTGCAGCGCCTCGATGCCTGCACGTTTCGCATCACGCTCACGCAAGGGTTGAATCGTCAGATCCGCCGCATGTGCTCGTTCTTCGGCTACCAAGTCCGCCGGCTGCAGCGCGTGCGCATCATGAACATCCGGGTGGACGGATTGAAGGTGGGGCAGTGGCGGGAGCTATCGGCAGCGGAAGTCGGCGCGCTGCGTGCCGCGTGCGAGCGCAAGAAGACGACGGTGGAGCACACGCGCCGCACGGCGCCGGTCAGGTCACGCCAATAGGTGCTGGCTCAATCCGGTTGTGCTTTGGAATGCCGAACACGGGAATGCCGAACACGTCGTCCATTGGGTGCTGCGCACCGTCCTCGGTTCATGCAGGTGATAGAAGCCGCTGAACGGCTCCGTGCGAAAGATGGTCCAAAAGCGAAGCGCGCGCCGCGGTCCCCGGCTTTGACGAAAAACTTACACCGGGTCTACTGGGGATGCAGTGCGAAGCAGCGTCGGAAACAGATTCGCCGCGGATGCCCGTCCCAGGACATGCACGCGGCGATTCGAGCTTTCGAGTTATCGGTTCGTTCGTATCGTTCGATTGTCATTCTTCGACGTCGGAGACTTCCACGCTCCATTCGCGTTGGCTGGCGTCTTGTGCCTGCACCGTGGCTTGCGGCTTCGGCATCAAGGTAATGAAGCCGATCACAATCGCCGCCACGACGAGCACACCCGCTGCGCCCACCAAGGTCCGAGCCTGAATCGCCATCTCAACCTCCTTCGCGTGTCTCACGACGGCTCGTGAGCTCGCATCCCAAACGGTTGTCACACGCTTGCGATCTTAAGAAGGGGGTGCACGAGTACCGTGCGGCGTTTCACAGCGTGCTGTAGGACGACTCAGGTTCTTCCCTGAACTCGCGACCTGTATCTCACTCATCCACGTGTCGGCGGTTTCGTCGCGGTGCGCTGGTGCGAGCTATGTCAAATGCTCAAGGCGTGCTCGCGCGATACCTCCTGATGAAGGTGCCGCCAGCGTCACCAAAGATCAGAACAGTTCGATGACGCCTGTTTCTTCCACCGTGGTGGCCTTCTCCTGCTGCACTTTCAGTCGTGCTTCGTCCGCAGACATGCCATCGGTGACGAGCTGGAAAATCGCTCGCTCTTCTTCCGTGCGATACAGGCGACGCAAGGCCGTAAACAGTTTCTTCCACTGGTCGCGTTGCATGGTCTGATTGCGATCGCAGACGAAGAGGGCGAGCGTCGACAGGCTGTAGCGCACATGGCCCAGTCGCTGCGACAGCTTGTCGTAGAACTGAAAGGCTACGACTGCCGCAGCCATCTGCTTGGTCATGTCCTTGCAGTGCTGCCCGACTTCGGCAAGCGCGCGCTGCTCGTGCGACGGTGGCAACGTGCCGGCGAGCTCGCTGATATTGCGTGCCGTGTCCACCATCGAGGTGAATGCCTGGACGAGCGCATCGACGGCGGCGTCGGACTCATGCAGCGCCGCTTCCATCTGCGCTTCGCACAGGTCGAGCATGTGCGCCGTCTGCTGCTCCGGCGACCAATCCGCACCCTGACCGGGCGGGTCCGGATGCACGATCGGCTCTAGTGCGTGATTGAACATGACCAGCTCGTAACGTCCAGCTGTTTCGGGCTACAGAACGCGTGCGATCGTCGCTAGCAACTGCTCTGGATTGAACGGTTTGACGATCCACCCGGTGGCGCCGGCCTGCTTACCGCGCATCTTCGTTTCCTGGCCGGACTCGGTCGTGAGCATCAACATCGGCACGCCTTTGTACTCATCGAGGCCGCGCAGCTCGCGCACGAGAGAAATGCCGTCCATGCGCGGCATGTTCACATCCGTCAACACGAGATTGGCGCGCTTGGTCTTGGCGAGCTCCAACGCCTCGACGCCATCGTTGGCTTGCACCACGGTATAACCTGCGCCTTCCAGCGTGAATTTCACCATCTGGCGCATGGATGCAGAATCATCAACGGCGAGAATAACGGCTGACATTTCGTTTGCTCCGGCTTTCCCTTGGTCCCGTCGAGGGTCGATCCCCCGATCGGCAGGCAGTCGAGTGGCGCGCCAGGACGTCCGGCGCTCCCATGAGCTGCTCCAATCAGGTGTCGGCCGCCTTGTGCGGAAATTGAGCTGCAGGCGGGCAGTGTCCGCAGAGGTGTTACCTGCGTCGCACCTTGTCCGTTGCCGGCGGCCTCACGCTGGTGCGTGTTGCACCGCGTCCACGACGTCGCGCCGCAACTGCCGTGAATGCGCGACGCCTTTCAGTGGGATATCGAATGTGATGGTTGCCCCATAGGCTTCGGGCGCCTGCGCGTCGTGGCGCACTTTGTCGAACACCAGCAAGCGGGTGCCGAGCTGGAAGCTCTCACGCAGGTCGTGGGTGATCATGAAGATCGTCATCTTGTGCTCAGCCCAGAGCTGCAGGATGAGCTCGTGCATGTCGGCCGTGAGACCCGGGTCGAGCGCGCCGAAGGGCTCATCGAGCAGCAGCACGCGTGGCTCCACGGCCATCGCACGCGCCAGGGACACGCGTTGCTGCTGGCCACCCGACAGCTGATCCGGCCGGCGATCCGCGGTCGAGAGGTCCAGGGACACCAGCTCCAGGAGCTCCTTGATCCGACGCCGTCGGTCGCC
>JBEVDW010000055.1:0-11387 GCA_040513115.1 Steroidobacteraceae bacterium
TCGCATCGATCCAGGTATTGAAAGGTCCGCAAGGCACGCTGTTCGGCAAGAACAGCGTCGGCGGTGCCGTGCTGTTCGTTCCACAACGGCCGACGCAGAAATTTGGCGGTTCCGTCGGTGTCAGATACGGCAACCATGACGCGACCGAACTCACGAGCGCGCTCAACCTGCCGATCAACGAGAAACTTGCCATGCGCTTGGCAGGCCGATTCTCCAAACGCGACGCGCTGATCGATAACATTGCCGGTCCCGATATCGATAGCCAGGATCGCACGATCGGTCGGCTGTCGGTCCTCTACACGCCCACCGATCGCTTCGAAAACTACTTCATCGCCGATGCCTACACATCGCGCGAACGACAGGGCGTCTCGAGCATCCTGGAGGACGTGGCCCCCTGCAACTTTGCGAATCCAGCGTCGGTCCCCTGCGGATATTTGTTCGCCGCTAACCCCGCATTCTTGCTCACCGGTAACCCGGCAAACCTGGTCAACCCTAGCGCGTTGGATACGGCGTTGGCGGAGCAGCAGGGTCTGGGCATCGACAAGGTCGCGCAACCGACTGCACCCGTGCGCAGGAAGAGCGCCGTCGACCTCTGGGGTGTGACCAACACGACCACGATAGGCATCGGTTCGTTCACCCTCAAGAATATCTTCGGCTATCGGGACGCCGAGCAGAACCTGCATCGCGATCTCGACGGCAGCCGGCCGGTACTCGTAGAGCAAGTGCAACAACCTACGAAGAACAAGCAAACCACCGAAGAGCTGCAGTTGCGGTCGAAGTCATTCAACGATCGTTTGGATTGGGTTGTGGGCTTGTTCTACTCCGAAGTGAAAAATACCGTCACGGACCAGCAGACCGACCTGTTTGGCGAGTTGGCGCTGCTGACGGGTCCGCAGCTGGCCATCATCGATAGCCGGGTCGAGAGCAAGGTAAAAGCCGTGTTCAGCCAGGCGACCTACGACTTGGGCAGCTGGGTCGAGGGTTTGAAGTTCACCGCCGGCATCCGCCGAACCTCGGATCAACGCGACTTCACTGGCGCATCGTTCACCGGCGTCCGCGACATATCCACCTGCCGGAACGTCCTCGGCCCGAACGACCCCAACGCCGGCCAGCCGTTGCCGGGTACCGATCCTGCTACCTGCGAACGCAAGTTGCACGACAAGTACAAGAAGACAACTTACAACGTGAATCTCGAGTACGCCTTCTCGGAAGACACGTTCGGCTACGTGACCACGCGACGTGGCTTCAAGTCCGGCAGCTTCAATACCGCAGCAGCGGGTGGCGACTTGGTGCAATTCGCGCCGGAAATCCTGACGGACTACGAAGTGGGCCTCAAGACACAAGGCGAGCTCGGCAGTACGCGTTACCGCGTCAATACGTCGGTCTTCACCGGCAAGTACAAGGACATTCAGGCGCAGGTGCCGAGATTCGACGGCGGCAATTTCGGCGTGTTCATCATCAATGTGGGTGAAGCGAAGATCCAGGGCTTCGAGATCGAAGCGGGCTGGATCCCATTGCCCGGCTTCGAGGTCTCAGCGTACTACGGGTACACCGACGGCGAGTATGACGACGACTTGGAGCTGGCCAACTTTGCCGGCCAGGACCTGTTGGCCGTCGCCAAGAAGACCGCCGGCCTGGGTGTGCAGTTCGACCACCAGATCGGACCCGACATCGGTGAACTGTCGCTGTCCAGCAATCTCAACTATCGCGGCCGCACGCCCACGGGCTATGAAGGGACGGATCCCAAGTACAGGTCGGTCGGCGGCTTTGCGACGCTGAATGCGACGCTCGGGTTGAACAAGGTTCTCGGGTCGAATCTCGACGTGCGGCTGTATGGCCAGAACGTGCTCGACAAGCGAGCGCCGGTGACGGCCAACGACATCCGCGCCACCGTGGGTTACGCGGGTCGCTCGTATCTGGCTCCCCGAATGTACGGGATCGAAGCTAATTACAGCTTCTAGGCGCTCCCCAGCTCGCGGGGATCTGCAAATCCCGCGGCTGACATTGTGGCGGTACGGAAGTGGACGGCGACACCTTCAGAAGCGTGCGCTGAATTCGCCGTCCGAACGTACCCGCTTTCTGGTCGAGAAAGTTCGAATCAGCCGCCACCGCACCTACGTCCAGGTGTAAACGTCGCAGGTAGCGATTTCATGCCGCGAGCCTCACCCGCCCAGTACTCGGGCACGAAGTCCGCCGGAATCACGAGATCGTACAAGCGCTCCAGCACGATCCGAAGCACGATCTCGATCTCCACGCGCGCCAGATTGCGGCCGAGACAAATATGGATGTACGAGCCGAAGCCAACATGCCGATTGGGCTTGCGATCGAGAAGACATTGGTCGGCATCCGGGAATTGCTTTTCGTCGCGATTGGCGGAAACGAACAGTGCAAACACGCTGTCGCCTTTCCGGAGCTGTGTGCCCGCGACTTCGGCATCTTCGGTGAGCACCCGGCGCAGTCCCACGAGCGGAGAGGAAATGCGCACGAACTCCTCGACGGCGGTACTCCAGTCATAGGCGCCATCCCGCAACTTGCGCTTCTCTTCGGGATGACGTGACAGGAACAGAATGGCTTCGGCGAGCACCCCGGAGCTCGTGTCCAGGCCACCGAACAGGCTCACCGTCATCGCACCCGCGATGTCGTCATCGCTGATCGGCTGATCGTTGATCTTGCCGTTGACGAGTCTGCCGATCATGGTCGTGTCGTCGGCTGGCTCATCTCGTTTGCATCGAGCGAGCTCGCGCAGATAGAGCGACAGTTCCATCCCACAGCGTTGCACGTTGGCCGGATCATCGGCGCGGTCGAAGAGAATGTGATGAACCCAGTCGTTGACCTTCTGCAGGTCTTCCGTCGGTACGCCAAGAATCGGCAGAACGACCGCCGACATCAGAGGATGGAGCAGGTCGGTGACGATATCGGCCTGGCCCTTTACGATGAATCCATCGATGAGCGAATGCACCTCCGTCTGGATCCTGCCCCGCATGTCTTGCACCGCCTTCGTAGTGAACAGCGGATTCAACAGACGCCGGAACTCAGTGTGGCGGGGCGGATCGCTCTCGACGGGAGGGACGCGATAGGGCTGCGGTGGAATCGCGACACCTTGATCTGACGAGAAGACCTTCCAGTTCGACTCGATCTGCATGACCGCGTCGTACGTCGTGGCGATGTAGAAACCTCCGTGCTGACTCGAATGCGCCACGGGACATCGATTGCGCAGGGTACTGAACATGTCCCACGGGCTGCGCATCATCTCCTCGGAGGTATGGTCGAAACGGCGCGCCAGTGCGGTGGACTCTTCATCCGTCATACGTTGCGTCCTCAAATGCATCGCGACTTCGGATTCACTGTTCGTTGAGTAGAGGCTCTGCGTCAGGCGCTGGCGGCCTCGACTCCCTGATCGCGCATGGACGGCTGGCCGTTGATCTTTCTGAGCCGCTCAACCACGTCCGCGATCAAGCCCTGCGCCGCAGCCGCTTCGCCAAAGTGCCCGGTGCCGACGAAAGCGGCTACGTTGACGATGTTGATCCACTGCGCACCGGCTGCGATGTAGGGCTGCAACTGCATAGCGACGGTTTCCGGAGTGCCGGTGAAACGCACTTTGCGGACCATTTCCGGCGGGGTCTTCGCGGCGATCGCCAGCGCGTCGTCTCGAGACCAATCCATCGAGATCAGATCGCGTGCGTAGGTGTAGTCGTCGCGGATGGGATGGCCCCAGTCACCGAAAATCTTCGTGTCAGTGACCAGCGCAATGGCGTCCCAGCGAATGATCGGGTTACGCGTCAGTTGATCGGCCTCCTCCTCGGTGGCGGCAATCAAGCAGAATGCGGTCACGTGGAATCGGAGGGTGTTTGGATCGCGTCCGGCACGTTGAGCAAACTGCTTCACCGCACGCACATCATCGGCGTATTGCTCGGGACGACTGGCAAAGGGAATCATCGTGATCCACCCGTCGCCATGCTCGCCCGCAATCTGGTGCGCCCGCCCGCTGCCGGCTACCAATATTGGCGGCGGCTTCGCTCCATAGGGCTTGAGTGTCATGACGGCGTTTCTCAGGTTCCACACTGGACCTTCGTAGTCGATCAGTCCGTCGGATGCCATCAGAAGTTTCGTCAGCTTCACCGCTTCTTCGAGCTGGGTAAACGGCTTCTGGCGCGGAATGCCGTACGGTTTGAAATGGCGCATCTCGCCAGTACCGAGCGCCAGGAAAAAGCGCCCTTTCGAATAGTGATCGAGCGTCAATGCGAGTTGCGCAAGATTCGCGGGGAGTCGCCGGAAGACGTCGCAGACGGTGATGCCGAGTTGGACCCTCCTGGTGTGCAACGCCGCATCCGTGACAAGCGGCCACGGATCCATGAAGGCATCGATATCGAAAAGCTTCGCCGCGGGATTGAGATCCTCCGTCCAGATCGATCGCGGAATAGACATGCACATCTGGTCGCACCAGATGATGAAGTCGAAACCGGACTGCTCGAAGGCCACGGCAGCGGGACCATTCATAGCGGCGTCCGATAGCACTCCACAGGGGCCGTACTTGATGTTTTTCATGGCTGTCCTCGCCACTTGTTCTTAGCATTCCGTATCTGCCAGGATCTTATAACGTGTTCGGACGACGAAAAGGGGCACGTTTACTGCTCGACGAACACACAAGCCTCTGCTTCGTTGAAGCATCACGCACTTGTCACTTGTATATCGTCCTCGTAAAGGGGATCGAAAACAGCGGCCTCGCGTTAGGCCTCGAGCTTCACAGCGGTGGTACTACGAAGCGAATCCGTCCGTTGTTCGTGTGCTTCGTTCGTCTGCCGACACATCAATCGCGCAGCCAGTGGGTGAGGTCGCGATCGAGCAGGCCCGACAGCTTTTCCACGTCGTTGCGAAAGTAGTCGCGCAGCATGGCCTGCACGTCAGGGGAAAATTCGCGCCGCTCCATTGGCACCGTATTCAAGCGCTTGAGTCGCTTGCGCCATTTCTTGAGCCGCTGGATGGTCGTGGTATTGCTCATGTGAAGCAGGCCGAAGGCCCAGGGCGGCGGGTTCATCGTCAGTTGCTGTAACCAGCGATGTTTGAAACCGGAGTTCTGACGCTTGGCCGTAAATTGGCGCCGGCCGTCGTCTCGGAGACCGAGAAAGGCAAGCAGCCGCTGGTATACCTCGGCCGACTGGGCGCAGAGATCATCGAACACCACCACTTCGCAGCGGTCTCTGCCGACGAGCTGGAGCAGTTGCTCCACATGCTTGCCCAGCGCCGCCGCCTCCCGGTATTGAAGCAGCTTGGGATCGCGACAACGCGCAGGCAGGTGGCGTCCGGCGGCGCGCTCATCCTGCAGCGCCCAGGCGCGGGCAAACTCAGGTTCCTCTTCCTCCAGCAGGAACAACATGCGCGCGTGGTAGGAACGCAGCATGTCCAGCGGGTTGCGGACCGCGACGATGAACCGGGCACGATGGTCGAGCTCCACCGCGCGACGGATCGCGTCGGGCCTATATAGATAAGTCACCGAACCGTCGCCGATCGCCCGGGTGCCGTGCGCGAGCGCCGGATGGAATGACTGCAGGTAGAGCCGCTGCGCCTTCGCCCTGGGGAGGGTGGAGCGGTCCTGCAGGAGGAAATGAGTTTCCTTGGGCCAGGAGAAACTGACATCTGGATGCCCGCCCAGGGCGCGGCTCAAAGTGGTCGTGCCACAGCGCGGCGCGCCCACGATGTAAAAACTGGGCGGCAGCGCCGATATCGCGTCCACCAGCGCCGGGTCGGCGCCTTGGAAGAACCGGGTTGCATCGCCCCAGCTCTTCGGCAACTTGCTGGCCGGGCTGGATGGTTCGAGCCATGAGGGAAATCGCATGGTTTTATTGGAAACGATACATGGCGACTGACGGGCCGGGCAGCTGCGACGATAGATGCGTATGTTGAGAATGGGCCCGACGCATGCTTTACGCCGCAGGGATCAAATAAGTTTCCTACACCGCTGTCTGTACGAGGAGAGGGCAAGGGTAACTCAGTCAGCCCTCAGCGTGTGGATCCGACCTCGCACTGCCACGTCTCTAGAACAGACTCTTCACTAGCGCGGAATAGGCACGTGGTTCGGTGAGCGCCACGTACGCGAGGCCGGTGATTGCGCCGCCCAGATGCGCGTCGTGGTTGATGCGGCCGTGGGGGTGACGAGCGGCGTACCCTGTGTAAGCGAGATAACACACTCCGAACAACGGTGCGGGGATCGGTACCGGAATCGGCAGGATGAACAGCGACTGCTCGGGAAAGAACACGATCGCTGCGAACAGCACAGCAGCGATCGCGCCCGAAGCACCCACACTCGAGTAGTCCGGAGTGTCGCGGTGCTTGTACCACGTGCCCGCGTGGCTGATCAGCAAGCCAAGGGAGTACAACAAGGCAAAGCGCGTGCCTCCAATGTATCGCTCCAGCGGAAACGCGAAGAAGTAGAACGTGGTCATGTTGAAGACCAGGTGCATGACATCCGCATGCACGAATCCGCTGGTGATCACCGTCGGATACAGTCGCTTGCGTGCAAGCCAGTAAGGGCGGAACAGACACGCTTCCATGATCTTGCGGGACATGAGGCCCAGTAGGCTGAGCGCGATCGTGACGACAAAAATGACCAGCGCGGGCGTCAATGGCATGTGTCAGGCCTTGCCCGCAGTCGGTTTGATGAGGTGCCGGCGCAGCAAACCATCGAGACTGTTGGCGAACGCCTCGCGGTCGCGGGAGTTGAAGACTGCAGGGCCGCCGGTTGCAACACCACTGCCGCGCAACTCGTCCATGAAGTTTCGCATCGACAGTCGTTCGCGAATGTTGTCGGTGGTGTAGAGCTCACCGCGCGGATTCAGGGCGTGCGCACCTTTGTCGATCGTCGCGGCAGCCAACGGGATGTCTGCGGTGATGACGAGATCGCCCGGCTCGAGCAGTTCCACGATTCGTTTGTCCGCAACGTCGAATCCGGCGGCCACTTGCATAAACCGGATGAAGGGCGACGATGGAATGCGCAGCGGTTGATTCGCAACCAGTGTCGTATGAATCCGCGCCCGGTCGGCTGCTCGGAACAGGATGTCTTTGATCGCGGCGGGGCAGGCGTCTGCGTCAACCCAGATTTTCATGTCCTGGAAGCCATCTTGAGAGCCGAACGCGTCGAAGAAGGGCTGCTGCAATGGGCAACAGGCAGGCAGGGAGCGTGTCGTCACTCGTGCTGATGGCAATTGAAGCCCAGCTCGGTGTACATCTTCAACTATTCAGCAAAGGAGCAAGCAGGCGTACAGGTTCAACGCCGGTGGTACACCATGACGAGCGTGCCGTCCCCTGAGCGCGCCTATCTTGATCGATAGGTGCTGAGCACGTATCCGATCATAGCGACTTGAGATACTGCTCTAAATCCGTCCGCTCAACCGCACTCAGACCCAGTGCGAAGAACCGATCGTAATGACGAATGACATCCGTGAGTGTTGCGAACCGGCCGTCGTGGTAGTAGCCGCCTTTCGAGTGTGTCCATAACCCGCGCAGGGGCGCGGTTCGATAGCGGCCGTCTGGCGAACGTTGTGCCTGAAAATCGTCGATGCCGATCTCCTGCGGCAAGTGCATGTTGTAACCGGGCTCGGTGAACAACGGCGGCACATGACAAGTGGAACAGCGAGCTTTGCCATTGAACAGGTCCTGTCCGCGGCGAGCAGCGGCTGTGTCGTAGCTGCGACGCGGAGCCGGCGGTGCTTGCAACGCAAGTTGGTACAGATGCAAAGCGGGCAATGCCGGTGTGATCTGATCTTCCTCCGCGGTCACATGCCCGAAGCGCTCACGCGCTGCGATGGGGAAGCGCTCTGCATCGTCCAGTCGCGGATCGAAGAAGGTCCCCTTGCCGTGCATCTCGAGATTGGCAACCAGCGCATTCCAGTGTGTCACCGAGCCCCAACCTGTCCACGTATGTAAATTCACCCCTGCAAGCCCGAAGGCAGGTGGGATGAGCGTTGCTGCCGACTTGCCATCCGGCCGGAACGCCTTGCCATCGAGGAGCAGCTCGGCATCGAATTTCCCAGGACCCCAGGAACGCAGTACTGTTCTCACAGTTGCAGCGTCGACTCCCAGAAGCTGCGTCAAAGGCTCTAGCCTCGGCGCGAGTGCCACGATAGCTCCGATATTGAGATCCCGGTTGGCCCAGCCGTCTCGTCGTCGGCCGATCCCTGGTGCGAATGAGTCGTCCACAGTCGCATGGCACAAAGCGCACTGGATGCCGACGGCCTGTATCCGTTGCTTGTCGTCGAAGAATCCGGTGACACCTACGACAGCGCCCAGCTTCAGCAACTCGAGCGTGTTCTTCGGATCATTGAGGTTCAACGTGCCCGATTGCAGGGCTCGCTTCACGGCGAGCGGAAGCGAGCGGGCATCCACCTTCAATCCGAGCGCGAGCGCCGCCTTTGGGCTCAGGCCGCCACCGACACCACCGTTCGCTGCTCCCGCAATCGCTTCGTGCAGTCTCAGCTGTCCGCCCCAGAAAGCCTCGCTGCCCAGTGTCGCGTACCTGAAGGTCTCTCGACCCTCATGAAGGGTTTTGATCGCCGCGACGTCCGTGCCCAGATCATCGGGAATGTGCCCCGGGGTTGCTGCGGACGCACTCGGGCTCGCGATTGCGATTGCAATCAGCAGCAGGGAGGTCAATTGCGTACGTGCGTTCGCAAAGAATCGGTCGACAGCTCGCGGCAACATGAGAATGCCCTCGGCAGCATGGAGTCTCGGGCGCACTGACGATGGCTGCGCGAATTCGGTTCCCGGGCACTGTTGCGGCAAGCACTTCGGGAACCTCTTCTTCATTCGTATCGTCTGGTTTTGATCGCAGTCGGAATTGCTCTATGAACCACGAGACGATTACGCAGCTGAGCGTCCATGGGACAGCTGACATGCAGGACGACCGCCACCTTGCAGAGCGAGCATCGGTCGGCGATGAGGACGCAATCGTCATGATCATGCGTCGCTACAACCAACAGCTCTATCGCCTTGCAGTAGCGATCGTGTGCGACAAATCCGATGCAGAAGATGTTCTGCAGGAAGCCTATATCCGTGCCTTCGGGCGGATAGCCAACTACTCGGGTGAGGGGCGGCTGGGTGGCTGGCTGGCGAGCATTGTTCGCAATGAAGCAATCGATCGAGTACGGCTGCGCAATCGCCGTAGCGAGCATGTCGCTATCGAGGCGGACCTGCGCCGACCGCTGAACGATGACAATCTGCCACTCAACAGAGCGTGCGCCGACGAAGTGTTCTCGAATCCAGAAATCCAAGTGGAGCGGAGCGACATCCGCCGATTGCTGGAACGCGAGATCTCACAGCTTCCAGAACGGTTCCGCGCAGTATTCATGCTGCGCGAAGTCGAGGAGCTCACGGTAGAGGAAACAGCGGAGTACCTCGGTATTCCGGAGGCCACCGTCAAATCGCGCGACTTTCGTGCTCGTGCCCTCCTGAAAACGAGATTAGGAGAGCAGATCGACGCGAGCATGCCGCAGACGTTCACGTTCTTGAATCAAGCCTGCAGTTCGCTGATTGAGAGGGTGATGAATCGGCTGACGAAACACGAGTAGACCGTCCAAGACCAAGTCCGGCAGCTGCGCACCGCCAAATCTCTCCCCACGCCGGTGCTCCGCCGACAAAAGATATCCAGCGGGGACAGGCGCGCCGTACTACACTACGGAGCGGGCGCGTGCTGCCTGCAACTCCCTCCCTCAGCAGGACAGTGCCTTGGCCAAGACACCCAACTTCAAGCAGGAAAAGAAGCGCCGCGAAGAGATGCAGCGCAAGCGAAACGAAGAAAAGCAGCGGCAGAATGCCGCGCGCAAGCAGAATGTCCCAAAGCCGCAGAGTCCTTGAACAGGCTTCCGGCTCCCGCCACCCGAGTGCAGCCCAGCCGCGAGTCCGCCGAGCAGGTCATTGCCGCGACGCGAACCTGGTTGGAAAAAGCTGTCATTGGCTTGCAGCTATGCCCCTTCGCCTCGGGGCCGTATTTGAACGATCGCGTGCGGTATTGCGTCAGCGAGGAGCGCTCCGGCGACGGGTTGCTTGATGACCTGTCGCGTGAGCTGCAGGCCTTGCAGGATTCAGATCCCCTGAAGTGCGAGACCACGTTGCTCATTCATCCTTTGGCGTTCACCCAGTTCATCGACTACAACGACTTTCTCGGCGACTGCGAGGATGCAGTTCGGGGCCTGGGGTTCGAAGGCGAGCTACAGGTCGCGAGCTTTCATCCCGCATACCAGTTCGCTGCCTCGGGCGCTGACGACATCGAGAACTATTCGAACCGGTCGCCTTACCCGATGCTGCATCTGCTGCGCGAAGTCAGCGTTGCGCGTGCGGTGGCGAGCTTTCCCGGAGTCGACGACATCGGCACAACAAACATGGAGACGCTGCGGCGTTTGGGTCACGAAGGATGGCGGCGACTGTGGCTCGCTTGAACGTCGATGCAGATACATCCAGCTACCGCGCGGCGCGACTCTCATGAGACTGCCGGCTGGTCTGCAGGAGCTGCTGGATGAGGGCGTCATCGACGAAGTCCTGCGTCAATTGAAAAGCGGTAAGGAAGCCTCTGTGTATGCGGTTCGCTGCGGCTCCGAGATTCGCTGCGCCAAGGTCTACAAAGACATGGCGCAGCGAAGCTTTCAGCGGCGCGCTCAGTATCAAGAGGGCCGCAAGTATCGCGGCAGTCGCGAGACGCGCGCGATGTCGAGGGGCTCGCGCTACGGACGTAAAGAGCAGGAGAGCGCGTGGAAGAATTCCGAAGTCGACGCGCTGTACCGCTTGACCGCAGTGGGCGTGCGCGTACCGCGGCCCTTCGGCTTCTTCAACGGAGTGCTGATCATGGAGATGGTCATCGATGCAGATGGCAACGTCGCACCGCGTCTGGGGGAAGTGGAGTTGTCCTCTGAAGCGGCCCGCAGTTATCACGACATTCTGATCCGTCAGGTCGTGTCCATGCTCTGTGCCGGCCTCATCCACGGCGATCTGTCGGAATTCAATGTGCTGGTCGATGCGCAAGGACCCGTGATCATCGATCTGCCGCAGGCGGTCGATGCGGCAGGCAATAACAACGCGTTTGCAATGTTGGAGCGCGATGTACGGAACATCACGGAAACGCTGGGACGCTTCGCTCCGGAACTGCTGGAGTCGAAATTCGCGCTGCAAATGTGGCACCTGTTCGAACAGGGAGAGTTGAAACCCGACACGGTGTTGACCGGCATCCACAGGGCGGATGACACCCCTGCGAATGTCGACGAGGTTGTGCAGGCGATCGAGGATGCACGTGAAGAGGAAATGATGCGTCGAGAACGGGAGAGTGCTGCCTAGACCAGCACGCCGCCCACATAGCCTTCGCCAGAGATTGATGCAGGCAAGAAGGGAGATAGATTAAATCTGTC
>JBEVDW010000056.1:0-12127 GCA_040513115.1 Steroidobacteraceae bacterium
GATTGTGCCACTTGCATCCATGGGCGCCATCGCGACGGCGGCCGGCACGTGCTGGCCGATCTGGTTCGCGCTGAACAGCCCATACGGAATGGGCGTGAAGTATCTCTGCGCGACACTGACGATCGCCTTCTCGATCCTGGTGGGATGGCTCATCGTCCCGCTGGTTTCAAAGCCCGAGCCACGCGTTGCGGGTTAGTGTGCATCTGGGGGGAGATTTCGATGGATCTGCTCAAACGGGCCTTGCCTGACTACCTGAAGCATCGCGTCGGGCCTACTGCCGAGTTGGTCAACGCAACCCGGTTTCCACGTGGCTCGTCCCGCGTCACCTGGTTCGTCGACTACCGCCCAGAAGCGAATGCGCCTGTTCGATCTGTCGTGTTCCGCGGCGATCCGCTCGGCGGCAGCACGATCCCCAGCTCGCTCGAGCAGGAGTATTTCATGTACGACCGGCTCGGTCGCACGGCTGTGCCGGTGGCCAAGGTGCTGTGGTGGGAGAGCGATCCAGAGTGGACCGACCGCGCCTTCTATGTGCGCGAACAGATCGAAGGCAGTTGGGTCGTACCGAATTTCTCGGACCCCGATCCAAAGTACGACACGCTACGGATCGAGACTTCCAAGGAGCACATGCGGAAGCTCGCCAGCGTCCACACTGTGGACTGGAAGAAGCTCGGCTTCGATGAGCGGCTGTCGGCTCCGCCGAGCGAAGCGCAGTGCGCAGCTCACTTCATCGACGGCATCGTCTCGCGGCTCGAAGAGTATCAGCTCGAACCGCTGCCGGTCGTCGTCGAAGCCGTTGCGTGGCTGAAGGAGCGCGCTCCCGTTGCACCGCGCATCAGTCTCTGCAAGGGCACCAATGGTCTCGGTGAGGAGGTGTTCAAGGACGGTGTGATCGTCGCGATGAGCGACTGGGAAGAAGCCTCGATTGGCGACCCCGCAGCCGATTTCGCGTCACTGCAGGACTTCGTTCCCGAGATCGAACGCGACGGCCGCAAGTTGTGGGGACTGGACCACGCCCTCGAGTACTACAGCAGCGTCAGCGGTATCGACCTGAAAGCCGACAACGTGCGCTTCTATTTCATGGTGCGGGCGCTCGGCACGGTTCAGTACGCCCACCGAGCCGCCGTGATTACGGCTCGTCGTCAGGCCGACATTCGCCAGCTATGGACGGGCACGGAGATCGCGTTCCTCGGCAAGCGCATGCTCGCCGCAGCGGTCGGATTGGGCGATCCACTCAATCCTGCCTGGTTCGCCGAGCTCAACAAGACCATCGGGTGAAGTCATGATCGTTCCCACTCTGTCGGACATCGTTTACACCATCTCCGCTGGGCTCGACGAGATCATTACGCCGAAACTGGAAGGCTTGCGTGAGCGCAGCACGATGACGACGATCCGGCACATGCTGCGCTTCGTGGAACAGGCGATCGACAATGAAGGCCAGCTCCTGTTCGACGATTTGAACAAGCTGAAACCGCTGCTCGCAGACATCGCAAAGCAATTTGATTCGGTCGCAGAGTTGAAGGGCGTTGCGAGCGCCATTCGCCAGTCGCTAGCGATCGAACGGGATGCCAATGTGTATCCCAGCATCAAGCTCATGGCCGAGGAGATCAAGCGATTACGCCAGCTCGTGAGCGATGCGCTCGTGGCGATCCGTGCCCTGCCCGCCAAGTCGCGCGGACCCCAGCTCGAAGCGGCTCATCAACTGCTGCGTGACTACATCAAGTGGCAGTTGCAACAGGAAGCACGCGTGATCGAGCCCGCCTTCATCGGCTACGGCGCACGTCGGTAAGGCTCGAACGCCTCGAGCTCAACGATTCAGGTTAGACCGCGCGCGATGGTCTCGCCGCCGTCGACGGTGAGCACCTGACCCGTGATGTGGCGAGCCGCACCGCTCGCCAGGAAGACGATCGCCGCTGCGACGTCTTCGGCTTCTCCGATGCGGCGTAGCGGCGCTGCCGCGGTGACCTTTTCGATGAAGCCCGGACGAGCGGTCAGAGCACGGATCATGTCGGTGCGCGTAGTCCCAGGCGCCACTGCATTGACGCGAATGCCCGACGGCCCCCATTCAACCGCCAGCTGCCGCGTCAGCTGTTCGAGCGCTGCTTTCGACACGCCATAGCAACCCGCACCGGCGATCCCCAAGCGCGCATTGATGGACGACACGAGCACCATCGAGCCCGGGCTCTGCGCGAGGTGCTCGAACGCCGCGCGTGCAAGATGCACGGGGCCTCTGACATTCGTCTCGAGAACCTTGGACCACGCCTCGTCGGACACGTCGATCAGCGGATCGAAGACGGGATTCACACCGGCATTCGCGATGACGATATCCAGACGTCCGAAATGCGAGATCGTTGCGTCTACGAGTCGCTTGGAATCGCCAGCGTTGCCGGCGTGAGCAGCCAGCGCGATTGCGTCGATCCGCATCTCACGCAGCCGTTCGACGGCCGCCGAGCATGCCTCTTCCTTGCGGGACGACACGACCACCTGCGCACCGCCTGCGCCAAGCATAGCGGCAGTGGCAAAGCCGATCCCTCGTGTACCGCCTGTGATGATTGCAACTTTGCCCGCAAAGGAAATGAGCGGCTGCATGCTATGACACCGCTACGAGACGCTCGCTGGGGTCCGCAAGGTCAGCGGACCGCGCATTGTTGGGTTGGAGAAGAGCTTGATCAGTCGCTTACTCGATCTCGCCGAGCACCGTGCCTACCACGTAGCTCTCACCCGGTGGCTTCAAGATCTTCAGGCGGCCCGTCGCCGGCGACTCGACCTCTTGTACCGATTTGTCGCTCTCGAGCGAATACAACGGCTGACCTTCCTTGATCTGGGCCCCATCCGGCACCAGCCACTCGACCACGGTGCCCTCGTTCATCGAAAAGCCAATCTTCGGCAGCAGGACTTCGGTTGCCATCGGGTCTCACTCGGTGAAGCGCGGCGCGAATCGCTGCTTCAGGTTCGTTCAGGCGTGTAAGAGCGCCGCTCGCGGATGCGGCACGGGTGGACGAAGTCCACGGGGAGACTGGTACCGTGTGCCAGCATACTATAGTCACTTTCGCGCACACAACGCGGCAGACCGCCGCGAGCCTCGGCTGCGACGGGGTTGCCAGCCAATGCCGGAGGACTTGTCCATGTGGAAAGCCAGTCGTTATGAAGGCGTTGCGGTCCCCTTCGCACCGATCGTGCCTGCCGATGAGTATCTGCATCCCGCGACGGCCGAGCCGCACTTCACCGATATCGAAACGAATCTCTACGGGTTCAACATCCCTGCGGAGGACATTCAGTCGAATATCTACGTCCTGTGGCATCCGCTGTTGCGCACGATGTCCATTCAGATCTTCGTGTATCGCGGCCGGCGCGTCCTGCCGCATCAGCTCGCCGCCGACTACTTCCAAGAACAGCTATTCCTCCCTGCCGTCACGGACAACTCGGATTGGCGCATGCAAATGGGCTCCTGCTCCGTGCGTTTCCAGATCCTACAGCCGCTCGAACGGATCCTCATCGAAATCGAAGATCCGCGGCGCCGTTTTGCGTTGAATCTGCGCTACGACGCAGCCATGCCGCCGGTGGGCCGCCCCGGCGGCAAGCACTTCACTCAGCTGATGAAGACGAGCGGCGAGCTGACGCTGGATGGCAAGCGCTACGGCATCGATGGTCTCTACGTGCGCGATCGTTCCTGGGGCTATCGGCGGCCTGAAGAACCTGAATCCGTGCCGCCGTATCGCTGGATGACAGGATGGTTTGGTGCGGACAGCGCCTTCGTCGCGGCGTGGATGGACACCGGACTGCTCGACAGCCCGGAGTTTGGACCGGATTGGAATCGCATGGCCGACGGTCGCGACGCCACCGGCGCGAACAAATGGGAATCGGGCGGCAAAACGCCCAGCCTCAACTTCCGCAGTGGCTGGTTCGCGGTGGACGGCACACCGCGTCCCGTTGTGCGCATGGATGTGCGCACACTGAGTGCCGAGCCAAGTCAATTGCAGGTCAAGGCGATCGAGCTGGAGCTCGAGGACAGCTCAGGGGAAGTTCATCGGATTCGCGGTGATGTGCTGTCGCTCATTCCCAAGATGTATTGGCAGAACCTGCTGGTGTACATGCATTGCGTGGAATTGAAGTACGGTCAGCGCACAGGCCATGGCGATCTCATGGACACGTACTCGACGCATCACGTTCGTCGTCACGGCATCTGAATTCCGATCAAAGCGGTGGTTTCAATCGACCGTCGACTCGCGCTGCCGCCGTATGGCTTGGAGCGTGCACACGTACTGAACCAGAATCCACGTTGCGAATCCGATCGCAACGACCCAGAACCCGAACAGCCCGTTCCACGCAAACGGGCCCGTCTTGAAGAACGGCAGCATCACGCCGGGCACGAACGTGAGCGCGATCCAGAGATTGAAGAAGCCCAGCCAGCGCGGAAATACATCGTGCGGCTTCTCGGCGAGCAGGATCGCCCCCGCAATGCACAGGTTCTGCGCGATCGCCGGCGCGACGCCGCCCAGAATCAGGAACCAGGACACGTCGCTGAAAGTCGCGACGACGTCCGGATCGATGCCTGGCCGGTACGAAGCCGCCAGCCAGAAGAGTCCCGGAAACTGCAGTGCCAGAACACCGACAGCAGCGCTGCACAGCTGCAAGTTGGCGAACACGTGATGCTTGCCTTCGATGCGACGTAGCTGCACGCAGATCGGCGCGGCAAGCCCCATGAAGAGCGGCGACACGAAGGCCACGATGGCCATGCCAACGCGCAGCCGTGCGTTGTCGTCGAAGATGGCGGCGATTTCAGTCGTGGGCAGCGCCGGCGAGAAAGGCGGGATCCAGCCCGACAGGTAGAACAGGCCCAAGTAGCAGGTGAACAGCCACAACGGTGCCGTGTGCGCGCAGATCAACTGACTCTTGATGTTCATCCGCTCCCCTTGTTGTTGAACTCAGTCTGAGCCGAGTTACTCAACGTAAAGAGACGGACAGGGACCGAGCAACGACGATTCAGGCCAATGAGGCGGCCGAGAAGGCCATCGCCACCATCGCGACTCGTCGCGTGCGACTACACGATCACTTACTTCGATGCGACGGCATCCCATCCAGCAACAAGGTCTTCGTCTCCAGATACGGCAGCAGTCCTTCCACGCCGCCCTCGCGACCCACACCGGACTGCTTGAAGCCGCCGAATGCGATGCCTAAGTCCATGCGCCATGCATTGTGGCCTACGGTGCCGGTACGCAGCTGACGAGCAACGGCGTAAGCGCGATCCACATCATTCGTGAACACCGCTCCATTCAAACCATAAGGACTGTCGTTGGCGATCTCGATTGCTTGCGCTTCGCTCTCGACCTGAATGACCGACAGCACGGGACCGAAAATCTCTTCCTGCGCGATCGTGGCCTTGTTGTTCACATTGGCGAACACCGTCGGTTCGATGAAGAAGCCCCGGTCGAGATGACGCGGACGCTTGCCGCCGACAATCAAGCGACCACCCTCCTCCTGACCCTTGGCAATCAGGCCCTCGACGCGCTCACGCTGACGGCGGCTGGCCAGCGGTCCCATCTGCACGGAGGCATCGAATGGATCGCCCACCTTCACGGATGAAAAGGATCCGCTCAGCGCCTCGACGAGTTGATCGTGCCGGCTCTTCGGCACCACGATGCGTGTCAACGCCGCGCAGACCTGTCCCGTCATGTCGCAGGCATTGAGTGCGATCGATTTCGCCGCAGTCTCCACGTCGTAGTCGTCCAGCACGATCGCCGCGGACTTGCCGCCCAGCTCGAGCGTGTAGCGGCCCATGCGTGCGCCCATGATCGAGGCAATGTGCTTGCCGACGGCGCTCGAGCCCGTGAATGAAATCTTGTCGATGCCAGGATTGCGTACCAAAGCCTCCGATGCCACACGATCTGCGGTCACGACGTTGACCACGCCGGGCGGCAGCCCAACGGCCTCCGCGATTTCAGCCATCAGCAAGGCATGACCGGGTGCTTCAGGCGACGCTTTGATGACGACCGTGCATCCGGCCAGCAGTGCCGGCGCGATCTTGTAGGCGATCAGCATGATCGGGCCGTTCCAGGGAATGATCGCGCCCACGACACCGACGGGCTCGCGCACCAGCAATCCCACCTTCGCTCCCGAGTACGTCCGGTGTTCCTCCTCGAACGCAAACGTCTTGGCGAGCGATGCGTAGTACTTGTACACGCCGCTCACGGCACTCGAATACAGCTGCGCGAGCGAATACACCATGCCCATCTCGTTCGGCCAGATACGGCTGATGTCGCCGACGCGCTCTTTTATCTTCTGCGCCATGGCGTTGAGGTATGCCGCCCGTTCCGCATGCGACATCCGTGGCCACGGCCCCCGATCGAATGCTTCGCGAGCGGCTGCAACTGCGCAGTTGATGTCGGCTTCGCCGGCCTCGGCCACACGCATATACAGCTCTTCCGTCGCCGGCCTGATCACCTGGATCTGCTGCGCGCTGAGCGGCGCAACCCACTCACCATTGATGTAGAGCTTGTCCGGCCGTTGCAGCGGGACGTCGGTTGCAGTCGTTGCATTCATGAGCATACCTCGTTCACTCAGACGATCGTCATGCCGCCATCGATGACGACACACGCACCGGTCATGTAAGACGCCTGATCGGAGATCATCCAGACGGCACTGGCTGCGATCTCTTCCGGCGTGGCCAGGCGGCCGACGGGAATCCTTACTTGTTGCGCGACTTTCGGATTGGCAGCCGACGAGCGATGCGCGAGCGGCGTGTCAGTGCCGCCGGGCAGCAACGCGTTGATACGAATCCCCGCTTCGGCGTAGTCGACTGCAGCGCCGCGAACCAATCCAGTCACACCGGCTTTGCTGGCGCAGTAGTCGGTGCTGTTGATCAATCCTTTCACCGCCGCGGCGGACGACACGGCAACAATCGCACCGCCCGTTCCCAACATCGCCGCGATCTCATGTTTCAAGCACAGGAACATGCCACGCAGGTTGATGCCATTGCAGAAATCCCAATCTTCGGCAGTCAGCTCATGCAGCGGCCTGCCTCTCTGCGGAACACCTGCGCTGTTGATCGCGGCGTCCAGCTTGCCAAACGTGCTAACGGCACGAGCAACCATCGCGCGGACGTTTTCTTCATTCGTGACATCGGTGCGCACGAACTGTGCACGACCGCCCACCGATGCAATGTTGCGAGCCAGTTGCTCACCCGCCGTGACGTCGAGGTCCGCAATGGTCACTGCATCGCCCGCCCTCGCGAGCAGCTGCGCAGCGGCTTTGCCGATGCCGCTGGCGCCACCAGTGACGATTACGGAGCGATGGGTCGTCATGCGCTCAATCTTTCGCCGCCAATCGCTGCTCCACGATATCGTGAAACATCGAGATCTGAATCTCCATCCCGCCGAGCTGCACTTCCTTGAGCGTGTCCGTACGCAGGCCCTTGTCGCACAGCTCTGCCGCCCAGTAATCCTCCTGGCCGAATGTCTGGTGCATCAAATCGAACGAGCGGCGCAGCTTGTTCTGTATCTTCTCATCCGCGGGCGGTTCGTTGATGAGCATGGTGTAGTCGATGGCGCTGCGATCGCTCGCGATGGGCCGCAGTACACCCACGCTGACGAAGTCCGGACTGCACACGACGATGCCGTTCGGGAACAGTGTGTAGGCGAACACCATGATCTGACGCGCATCTTCGAAGTCGTTGCACACGACGCTCTTCTGAAAATTGCCGCGCGCGGCAGCTGCACGAATATGCGGTCCGATCAGGTCGACGATGTTCTCCGCATCGACGAAGAAGCGTGCAACCGAATCCTTGTGCAGGCGTGTGACGTGATAGCTGTCGAGCATCGTGTCCATGACGAGCTTCCAGTTCGCCTGAATCGGGAACGTCACGCGATCGAACACTGTCATGCTGCCGAGATCGAGGGCGTTGAGGTCTTCCTCCACGGCTCCGCGAACGCTGGAGAAGTCCATTTCGCGGTGAGGATCCAACCCCACCCAGATGAACCCGCCCGCTTCGACGCATGGCAACGAGATGAGCGAGTGATTCTTCTTGTCGATACCGGGAAATGTCTCCTGCCGCGGGATGCCGACGAGCGTGCCGTCCAGCCCATACGTCCACGCGTGATAGCGGCAGACGATGCGCGCGCCCTTCACTGGGTCCTTGTCGGGACACAACAACGCGCCGCGATGACGGCAGACATTCACGAAGGCATGCACGTTGCCGTCGGCCGCGCGCGTAACGAGTACCGGCGTGCCGAGATACTCCTGTTGGAAGTAGCTGCGCGGCTCGGGTAGCAGCGCCGAAGGCCCGATGATCACGGGCGTGCGTTTGAACACTTTCTCTTTCTCGGCTTCGAAGCGCGCCGGATCGATGTACGTGCTCGCGGCAATCGATCCACGCACCTGCGGGAACACCGAATCCTTCAAATCCGGAATAGCCGCCAACGCCTTGTGTTGACTGGCCGTCAGAGGCCGCCGTTTGCGAACGCTCGTGCTCATCGAAATGTCTCGACTCTGCTCAGTGACTTCACGGCAGTCCCGCGGATAGCCGCGTGAAACATCAACTCGGCGGCGCGCTCCTTGTGCTGTACGGAGCTGCCGTACAGCATCTGGTTGAGCTTCGCGCGCTTGAGGAACAAATGGCAGTCGTGTTCCCAGGTGAAGCCGATACCGCCATGCAATTGAATGGCATCGCCTGCGATCGCCGCATAGGTGTCGCAGGCATAGAATTTCGCGTCCGACGACCAGCGCGAGTGCTCCGGATCGCCGGCAGCGAACATCTCCACCGCTCGCCCTGTCAGTGCCGTGGCCGCCTCAAGCTGAATCTTCCAATGCGCAGCGCGCGCCTTCAGCGCCTGAAACGAACCGATCGGCCTGCCGAACTGCACGCGCGTCTTCATGTAGTCCACTGTCTGCTCAAAAATCCGAGTGGCGCCGCCAATGGCATCGCTGGCGATGCCAAGGCTCGCGTGATCGAGCAGCCTGTTCCAGTCGCTCGCTTCCAAGTGGAGTATCTGCGCCGGGCTCACGTGCACGTTCGACACCGTGATCGCGCTCAATGTACGAGTCTGGTCGATGCACGGACGTTCGAGAACACTGACTCCATTGGCCATGGGTTCAATGGCGACCAATGCTCGTCCGCCATTCGCAACGGCGATCGGCACCAACAACAGCTGCGCGCCCCTGCCGTCGATCACGTGGTCCAGTGTGCCCTTGGCGAGCAACTCTGCACCGACGCGCGAGCCGTTCAGCGCTCCGTTGACCTGCGGTAGGGCGATGGTGGCGCTCGTCTCTCCCGAAGCCAGCTGCGGCAACCACTGCGCTCGGAGGGTCTCGTTGTCACCCAGCTTCAGTGCTTCGGCCGCCAACAACGTTTGCCCGACAGCAATCGGCGTGAGATGCCGTCCCAGCTCTTCATACAGCACAGCGAGCGACTCGAAGCCGAGTCCGAGCCCGCCGAACCGGGTATCGATACCGATGCCAAACCAACCCAGCTCGGCCATTTTCGACCACAGAGGCGCCCGGAAAGCTGCATCTCCTGCAATTGCCCGCCGCACGGACTGCGAGCCGCTCTCCGCGCTCAACAGCCCGCGAATGGCATCGCGCAGCTCGGCTGCTTCCAATGATGCGTGTTCCACCGTCACTCCTTCATGCCTGCTCGGCGACCCCAACCTCGGGTGAGCCCCAGAGTCGCGTCGCGACATCCAGCGCGGCGTCATACACGCCGCCGCCTTCCGTCTGCAAGGCGCGCATGCGATAGGTCCAGAAGTGCAGCAGGTGCTCGTTGGTGACGCCCATCGCACCGTTGAACTGATGCAGATCGAACATCAGCTTCGCCACGTGCTGCTGCGCGTAACACGCAGCGAGCTCCGCATCCTTCGGATCACGGCTCCACGCTGCCTTCAGCGTCATGTAATGCATGCCGCGCGCGATTTGATGACACTGGGCCAGCCGGTGCTGTACGGATTGAAACGAACCGATGGCACGCCCGAACACATGCCGCTGTTTGACGTAGTCGACCGTGAAAGCGACCGCGGCCTGAGCCGCACCCGCTATCTCCGCGGCCAGGGCCACGCGCCACCACTGCTTGAGTGTGCTCACAGCTCTGCCGTCCAGGCGCCGTCCTTTCGCTAGATCGACGTGTTGGCGGAAGCGACCGAATGGATAGGCGTAGATACTCGCTACCGCCTCCACGTCCTGCTCAGCGACCGGCAGCACGAGCACGTGGTCGTCACGCTCGATCAACGCGGTCTTGGCTATCGCGAGATTGCGGTGTGCTTTGCCAAGCGCCTTGCCGGACACCAGAGCAATGGGCCCCGGGAGCGAATCGTTCAGCAGCTCCGGCGCAACCAGCGTGGATGCACCTGCTTCGACCATGACCGGCACTCGCGCCGTTTCGAGGACGACCAGTGCCGCTTCGAGCGATCCGAGCTCACGTCGTGCATCGAGGAAGCCGGCATCCGCGAGCTTCTGCTGCAATTGAGCGTCGAAATAGCAGTAGCTAGAGCGCGCCGACTGGGGTATCTCCGCGTGATCCTGCAGCATCGCTTGCAGGGCCGCGACCAGCGCCGTTTGATCCTCGTTCAAGGCGTAGTCCACGGCTCAGCTCCTCGGCAGGCTCAGGCCGCGTTGTGCGATGAGATCGAGTTGCAGCTCCAACGTACCGGCCGTGATGTTCGCGGGCACGTTGATGCGGTAGTACTCCTCGAGCAGCGGATGACCGCCCGCAAGACAGTCGGGAACGAACTCGATCAGGAAGTTCATCAGATCTGTTACCGCATCCAATGCAGCGATGCGCGCGACATTGGCATCGGCCGTCGGCGGCAGTTGCTTCACCCGCTGATCGACGACGAAGTACGTCAGCATCCGCGCGGCTTCGAACTTGGAAGCGATCATTCCCGCACGTACGCGTACGATTGAATCATCGAAGCGTCCTTCAGCCTGCAATTGCCCGACCGCCAGATCGAGAATCTTGAGGCCGACGTGGTAGCGCGGCACGCCGACGCGCTCGAAGGACAGCACATGCGTGACGATTTCCCAGCCCGTGCCCTCCTCGCCTAATCGATTCTCGATCGGAACTTCGACATCGGTGAAAAACACTTCGTTGAGATGCCCATCCTTCGTCAACCCGGGGAAGGACTTCACCGTGATGCCAGGCGTGCTCATCGGCACGAGGAACACGGAGATCTCTTTGCGACCGGCACCCGTACGCGCGAGCAGGAAGCACCAATCCGCCTTGCGCGCATACGACGTCCAGATCTTCGAGCCGTTGACGATGTAGCGATCGCCTTGACGCGTGGCTTTCGTCTTCAACGCGGCGAGGTCCGTACCGGCGCCCGGCTCGGAATAACCCTGGCACCAGACGACTTCACCCCGTCCGAGCGGCGGCAGATGCTGCGCCTTCTGCGCCTCCGTGCCGTACTTCATGAGCGTTGGCCCGAGCCAATTCACATTCATGTACTGCGGTCCGCGTGGCTCGCCGGCCGCCTTCATCTCTTCGGCAAGAATGAACTGCTCCCACGCGGGCGCCGCGTCGCCGCCGTATTCCACCGGCCAGTGACTGGCCAGCAGCCGACGTTGCGCCAGCTTCGGGCAGAACTCGCGCGAGAACGCGATCTGATCGTCTGACGCGTAACTCTGCGTCACGTAGTGCTGATACCAATCCGGCGGCAGCAGCTCATCGAGCGCCTGCTTGATGCGGCGTCGATACTCTTGCTGTTGCTCGGTCCAGGCGAATTCCACGATCGACTCCTACTGCTTCGGCGCGGGCTCGCGCGGTAGTCCCAATGCACGCTCGGCAATGATGTTGCGCTGGATCTCGTTGCTGCCGCCCGCAATCGTCCATGACCACGAATACAGAAAATCCTGCATCCAGTAGCCGGTTTCGTAGCCGCCGCCCATCAACAGCGGCTGCAGGTACTGCGCGTGGATGCCGCCCATGCGCACACCGAGCTCGGTGAAGTCCTGCAGCAACTCGCTGTAGTACACCTTGATGATCGAAGGCTCCGTGCCGGTGCCACCATGCCGCAGCACGCGCGTGAGCATGGTGCTCACGAGCGCTCGCAAAGCCTCCGTGCGCGCATTGACCTCGACCAGCCGCCGCCGGATCTCATCGTCTTCGATCCATGCAGGACCCGACGAATCGTCGGTGGCATCGCGC
>JBEVDW010000057.1:0-2901 GCA_040513115.1 Steroidobacteraceae bacterium
GCGCACTGAAGAACGGCGATGAGGTCATCGGCAACATGACCCGCGTCAAAGTGGTGAAGAACAAAGTCGCGCCGCCGTTCCGCGAGGCCGAGTTCGAGATCATGTACGGCGCCGGCATCTCGCGAGTGGGCGAGATCATCGACATGGGTGCGGCCAACAACTTCATCGAGAAGTCGGGCTCCTGGTACAGCTACAACGGTGAGCGCATCGGCCAGGGTAAGGAAAACGCGCGGTCCTATCTGGATCAGCATCCAGAGATCGCGCAGGAGATCGAAGGCAAGCTGCGCGAGAAGCTGCTGCCGGCCAAGCGCGGAGAGGCCGTGAAGGGTGAGGCCGTCTAAACCTGACAATGAAGATGCAGCCGCCACGCTCAAGCGGCTGCGTCTTACGGCCTTGCGCGCGTTGACGCGCAAAGACCATGGAGCGGTGGAGCTACAGCGCAAGCTCGAGCAAAAGGGTTTCCCCTCCGAGCAAGTCAGCCAGGTTCTGGCTTCCCTGCGCCAAGAGGGCTTGCTCAACGACCACCGCTACGCCGAAAGCTTCGTACGCCAGCATGTCCTGCGAGGTCAGGGTCCAACGCGGATACGAGCGGAGCTGCGGATCCACGGCCTGAGCTCCGATGCAGTCGGTGAGGCGATATCGGGGGCGGACGTCAACTGGGCCCAGCTGGCCCGTGAGGTGCGTCGCAAACGCTTCGGTGCGACCCTGCCGCGCACGGGGGCCGAGCGTGCAAAGCAGGGCCGCTTCCTGCAATATCGCGGCTTCGATTCGGACCAGATTCGTGCCGCTTTTCGCGGGGTTAGCGATTCCGACGAAGCAGCCGACTACTCCGATGAGCAGGATGAGGCGTGCGACCCGCGCGACCTCGAAACTTGAAGGATCGTAGATCCGTCAGTCCGCGTCCTCCTGCGGCGCGCCCGGTCTGAAGACGGCAATCTTGCGGCGAGCAACCCTGATCGCTTCTTCAGCGATCCGATGGATTGTCGCCCGAACAAACAGCAGAGCCTTAAGAGCATGAGCAGTTCCAAGCGTCTTTCAAGCGCCGAGTTACGGGCAGTGTTTCTGGAGTACTTCCGGCAGCAGGGTCATCAGATCGTGCCGTCGAGCTCCCTCGTGCCAGGGAACGATCCGACGCTGCTGTTCACCAATGCGGGCATGGTGCAGTTCAAAGACGCGTTCCTCGGCAAGGAGAAGCGTCCCTATTCCCGCGCGGCCAGCTCGCAGCGCTGCGTACGTGCCGGCGGCAAGCACAACGATCTGGAGAATGTGGGCTACACGGCACGCCACCACACCTTCTTCGAGATGCTGGGCAACTTCAGCTTTGGCGACTACTTCAAGCGCGACGCGATTCGCTTTGGCTGGGAGTTCGTGACTGGCAAGAACTGGCTGGGTATCGACCCGTCGCGACTCATGGTTACGGTCTACGCAACGGATGATGAAGCGTACGGCATCTGGCACAAGGACATGGGCCTGGCGGCCGATCGCATCGTGCGTATCGGGGACAAGCCCGGTGGCGGTTCCGACAACTTCTGGCAAATGGGAGATACGGGTCCGTGCGGCCCTTGCACCGAGATCTTCTACGACCACGGCGCGCCTATTCCGGGTGGCCCCCCGGGTTCACCGGATGACGATGGCGATCGTTGGATCGAAATCTGGAACCTCGTGTTCATGCAGTTCGATCGCTCGCCGGATGGGAAGCTCACACCGCTGCCGAAGCCCTCCGTCGATACGGGTATGGGTCTCGAGCGCGTCGCCGCTGTCATGCAGGGTGTACACTCGAATTACGAGATCGACCTGTTTGTCAATTTGATTCGCGCCGCTGCCGAAGTTACGGGGACGCGCGATCTGTCGTCCAACTCGCTGCGCGTGATCGCGGATCACATCCGCGCTTGTTCGTTCCTCATTGCCGATGGTGTGCTGCCATCCAACGAGGGACGCGGTTACGTGTTGCGTCGAATCATTCGACGGGCCATTCGACATGGTTACAAGCTGGGCCAACAGCAGCCCTTCTTCCACACGCTTGTCGGCGTGTTGGAAAAGGAAATGGGCAGTGCCTATCCCGAGCTCACAGCACAACGCGTACACATCGAGCGCGTGCTGAAACAGGAAGAAGAGCGTTTCGCGGAAACACTCACCCAAGGCATGTCACTGCTCGAAGCTGCCATCAAGGATCTTTCCGGCAAAGAGATACCCGGCGAGACGGTATTCCGGTTGTATGACACGTTCGGATTTCCCGTCGACTTGACGGCGGACATCGCGCGCGAGCGCGGCCTGAGCATCGATCAACCCGGCTTTGAAACGGCGATGGAAGCCCAGCGCGAACGTGCACGTGCGGCCAGCCGTTTCGGCGTGGACCTGCGCGCGCAGGTGAGTCTCGATACGCGCACGGCATTCAGCGGTTATGAATCGATGCGCGACACGAGCAAAGTCGTTGCGTTGCTGCGAGATGCGCAGCTGGTGGACACGCTTGCTGCAGGCGAAAAGGGTCAAGTCATTCTCGATCGCACGCCGTTCTACGCGGAGAGCGGCGGACAAGTCGGCGACGCCGGCGTGATCGAAGCGAACGGCATGCGTTTCGAGGTCGTCGATACGCGCAAGCTGGGTACTGCCCATGCACACATTGGGCATGTGATACAGGGCCCGCTCCGAGTCGGCAGCGAAGTTCACGCACACGTGGACGATGTGCGTCGGCTTGCCACGATGGCGAATCACTCCGCGACACATCTCCTGCACGCGGCGTTGCGCAAGGTGCTCGGAACTCATGTGACCCAGAAGGGATCGTTGGTTGCGCCGGACCGATTGCGTTTCGACTTCTCTCACTACACGGCCGTGACCCCAGCCGAGCTAAAAGAAATTGAACGATTAGTTAACTCGGAGATCCGTGCCAACGCCGCTGCCGAA
>JBEVDW010000058.1:0-6782 GCA_040513115.1 Steroidobacteraceae bacterium
GCTCTTGGCCACAAAGTTGCGCAGTATGGCGATGCCGTCGCGATGCCCGCACGTGTCGAGCCAATTTTCGAACCCCGGATCGCGCGCGCACAAGATGACCCTCACTCCGCCATCTGGGTCGACGGCAATCTGATTCATGTTGAGTGAGGTCTGGCGCGACGTGAAGTTGAGCGACCGCGACCAGACATCGCCCAGCTGATACGACCAGTAGATGCCATCGGGCGGCTTGGCCAACTCGATGATCGCGGCTTCGTCATCGGCCAGCGAAAAAATGGCCATCGCATAGTTCGACACCGATGCGGCGACTTGGCCGGTCGCATTTCCGGCCAGCAACGTCATCGTGTTCTTCTGGCCACCAGCATTGCGCAAGAACATGTCGTAAAGCCCGATCGTCCATCGTTCGCACGCGAAGCGCAGGAAGTCGATCGCGAGCTCGGCGCGCCGCGCCACGGCCTGTTCGTCGAATTCTTCATCGTCGTAATAGTCGTCGGAAATCTTGCTGATCCGCTCGATCAGAAACTCGCCTGGGTCGTCGTGCGGGTCCTTGAGCACTCGCCGCGTCAGGATGAACTGCAGCCGGCAGTCCGGATCGAGTGGCACCCAGTTTCCCTGATACTCCTTGGCGCTCAAGATGAGCTCGAATCTGCCGTTCGCATCCCGTTTGAACGTGGACAGATCGTGATCGCCGATCATCTTCATGTCTTTCTGCCCTGGCACGCCGTTGTGGACCTGCAGGAGAAACAGGATGACATCGCCATAGTGACCACTCAGCCGATACGTCTGGCGTCCGTCGACGAACATGGAGCCATAGAGGAAGTCGGGTCCGTTCTGGCCGAGCGTGTACATGTCCGTTTGCCACGTCGTGTTCGTGTGGATTCGCGGATGGCTGAGACGCGGGCCGATGACGAAGTTGTAGGCCATCGCCTGCGCTTCGAACAAGGTGTGAAATGCTTTGGCCCGATCTTGCGGATTCTCATGGAAGCGCGGCGTTTGCTCGATAAGCCTGCGCATTTCGTCAAGAGACGTGCAGTAGCGCTCCCATGCTTGGGCGAGGACGGGGTTAGTCAGTGACGACGTCATCTGGAGCTCCTCTCGAGGTAAGACTCCGCTCGGCTGGTTCGACGCGACGCGGTCGGGCGCGAGCTATGTTGTTCGAAAGTGACCCACTGCGCCACGCCGAAGGGCTCGGTGTCGAGAGACAAGGCAGTGACGGTACTGCCGGCCGATCGGGAGCGTGATCGGCCGGCTGGAAGATGGGAGCGGGGGGGGCTTGCCCAAATTCAGACGCTCTGTAGCCATTGTTGCACCATGACTTGCTTGGGCAGAGAAATGCCTGCGCAACAAGCGACTACCCCTGCTTCGCCACTCCATTCCATTCCAGCCCAGCATCAATGGGGAGAGACTATAGAACCTTCGTCCCATGGATGGAAATTCTGCGCGGGCGTATCTAATCGTCTAGACGTGATCGCATCCCCCACTAGCCCTGCTGCCCTCTGAGCGGGGCTTTTCTTTGACCTACTCAGCCCGGTGCTCGCGGCCGGGGCTGCCTACGGCCCAACCTCGGTTGGCGGTCTCACTGCGTGAAGCAAGCTCGGCATGTCAGTAGCCACCACGGTGGCGCAAGAGCGTAGCCTCCTCCTCGATTTCGGACGCCGTCTCGAAGAGCATCCTTCACATGGGCTATGAATTCGCGATTGACCAAAAGCCAACGTACCTGCACCTCATCGGAACAGGCGAGAGGACACGGGAGAATGCGCTGCGGTTTCTGGTCGATGCCCATCGCGCCGCCGTTGAACGCAATTGCGACTCCGTGTTGCTGGACATGAGATTCTCCGGAACGCTGGATCTCGCGAGCATTTTCTCCGTGATCAGCGAAAGGAGCTCCGAGGGCGCAAAGCTCAGACGTGTTGCATACATGGATGCAAATCTCGGTGTAGACCCAGAGGCCGTAGAGTTCGCGGCTTTGGCTGCAATGAAGCGAGGCGTCAATACCCAGCTCTTTTCCTGTCTCGCCGACGCAGAGCGCTGGCTTGAGGCGACACCAAGCGCCACTGCGCATGCACAGCCGCCGTCTGCATGAAACGGTGATCGCAGCGCTCGCGGGTAAATGTGCGATTCGGACGGCTACAGCGCCACCTTCGTTGCTGATCTCACTGCGTGAAGCAAGTTCTCGCCGATGAACGGCTTGAGAAGGAAGCGCTTGCGGATGATGCCTTCCATGCCCATTGCAACGGCCTGCTCGAACATCGCTTCCAATGCATCGCCGGGTTATAAGACGAAAGAGGATCTTCCGCCCATAACAGGTCGCAACGCGATATGGGTTTAGACGACGCTGCACCCTGTTCGCTTACAAATCCGAAATCGTCACACACCGCAGATGGCGATGGCTGGTCGCGTTCGCGGCACACACAGAGAGAATCGAAGCAATGCCAACGTATCAACAATCTAGCGAGATAGGCCGGACATTTTGGGACTCCTTTATCGCAGGAGACATCGACACGTTTGCATCGCTACTGGCTGACGATGTCGTTCGCCTAGGACCACGCGATGGCAACCCGGATGATGTAATCCGAGGCAAACAGCCCTACGTAAAATTCATTCGGGACATCAAAGCGACCATGCCTGCGCACGGCGGCCGTACCGGCGTCGTCGGGGCTTCCCCGGATGGAAGTTGGGCCTTCGTGCATTGCATCGAGGTTGTTGCAACATCGCCCGGTTCAACGAAGACCGTTGACGTATCCAATGTGTTGATGATGCGCATCAATGCGGCCGGACTGATTGATGAAATCGACATCTTTCGTAAGGAACCGTCAGAAGACATCGGTTGGACGAAAGCCACCGAGCTGATGGATGCATCGCAAAGGATTCGTCGATGATTATTTTCTGTCCAGCATGAAGCCGTCCGCTATGGGGGTCGTCCGAATAGGAAGACTCAAGCACATGCGGCGTGGCGGCCACGGGTGTGATCGTGCCCTGGCGATGCCGAAGCACACGAGCGGCGCTTGCGAGGCAAAATCGGAGTCGGCGTCCCGCACCATCAAACACGCCTCGCAGCGGCCGCGCCTACACAACCTCAAGGCGCCGCGCCTCAATGATCTGGCGGACGAACTGCGGCGGGAGGATGAGGCAGAGGCGGAGGAGCTCGCCGACCTCGAAAATTGAACCTGTGGCCGAGTAGTGGATGCCGCCTCAATGCTCCGTTCACTTGGACGTACATCCGGCGGCTGTCCGCGCGAAAGCACCGACGTCGCCATTCTCCCGGTCGACGACTCCGAGTATGCGGAGACTTTCCATGGCTTCCGCGTACTTAACCCATTCGGAACACATACGAATGCGGACAAAGCGAATGCGGATAAAGCCCCCCTGTTCTTTTGTTGAGGCACCCCGACGTGCCCATTGGGAACTCGCGCTCGACGTATAGGGCTTCGGCAGATACGTTTCAAGGGGACTGTCACCCGAGATCCACCTCAGCCCCGCAAATCTGATCATCGATCGCCCTTCAACAGCGGATCCGATGCCGCAGCAGCGCCCTATAGTGCTCGGCGTAGTGCTTTGCATCATTCCTTTGCACTGGTTATCCACAGTTTCATCCGTATCGAATCCACAATGCGGGTTCGTACACTCGGCTGTTCGTCGCTTCTCAGTGGCCCTATAACAAGAAGGAAAGCTGCAGATGACACCCACGCCGAGACTAGAAAAGCTCATCAGCGCGCATTCCAGAGCTCACTTGATGGCCAGCAGTTGTCGTCTGAAACTACTCCACGCACGGCAATCAGGTGATCTGATTGCTGTCAAAGCGATCAAGCGCAAGTTACGTTTCTGGCAACGCCGCGTTTTACGCATCGACTACAAGCTCAGCGCGGCTAGCTCGGCGATACTCGAGAAGATCATCCTAAGAACGCTCGATTCCAAAAGGTAAAAAAACCCGCAGTAGTTTTCTCGGTAGGGTGTACGCGTTCAGATGCTTCCACAATCTGTGACGTCGCAAGCAGGGCGGAACAGCGATGCCCATAGTGCGTCTAGTTAGCTTGCGCAGTTTTTGTTAGATCGTATCTAGGCGCGTAGTCCGATCACTGCGCGATCAAGCGTGCCGGGCCTCCGCCGCGATATCTCCTCTCTGGCCTGCTGCGTTGTGGGGTGTGCGGCGCCACGTTCACCCTGGCTGATGCCCGCAGCAGCCACGTCATGGGCGCCGCATGCAAGAACGCAATTCGAGTGAGAAAGACGCTCGTCGAGTCGCGGGTTCTGGATTCGGTCAAAGCGGACCTACGCGACCCGCAGATCATTGCCGAAGTTGAAAAGCCGGTCCGTCGTGCGCTCGCTGCACGGCCCTCGAAGCCGGATGCCAGCAAGAAGCGCGCAGCCCAACTCGAAAAGGAGATCGCAAACCTTGCAGATGCAATTGTCGGCGGTCTGCTGAAAGCTTCCCTTGCCCTCTGAAATGCGGCTCATCGGCGCGCAGATGTTGCCTTGTTTCTTGCGAGCCGCAACCGCGCAGCGGCCCCGAGACCATTTGTGGAGTTCGGGCGGACTATCGGCGAAATCAGATCACGCCGAACGCGAGCATCGCCTCGGCTACGCGACGGAAACCTGAGATGTTCGAACCCATCACGTAGTTGCCCGGGCCGCCGAACTCCTCCGCGGTTTCGAAACAATCGCGATGAATGTTGCACATGATCTCGTGCAGTCGGCGCTCGGTAAACTCGAAGCTCCAGGCATCCCGGCTCGCGTTCTGCTGCATCTCCAGTGCGGAGGTGGCAACGCCGCCTGCGTTCGCCGCCTTGCCGGGCCCGAACGCGACGCCGCTAGCCATGAACGCCTTCACCGCACCGGGGGTGCTGGGCATGTTTGCGCCTTCGGCGACGGCCATGCAGCCGTTGCGAATCAGCGTGCGGGCGCTGGCTTCATCCAGCTCGTTCTGCGTGGCACACGGGAGCGCGACATCGCACGGCAGGCTCCAGATGTTGCCTTTCTCGTAATACATGGCATCACGATGCTCGTCGGCGTAGTCGCGGATACGTCGTCGCTCGACTTCCTTCAAACGCTTGATGACTTCAAGATCGATGCCGCGGGCGTGATGGATCACCCCGTTCGAGTCCGAGCACGCGACCACCTTCGCACCGAGGGCAATCAGCTTCTCCATGGCGTAGATCGCGACGTTGCCCGCGCCCGAAACGACACACGTCTTCCCTGCAATGGAGTTGCCGAGAACCTTGAGCATCTCTTCGACGAAGTACACGCAACCGTAGCCTGTAGCTTCTCGGCGAACCAACGCGCCGCCCCAACGCGGACTTTTGCCCGTGAGCACGCCGGATTCATAGCGATTGGTCATGCGCTTGTACTGGCCGAAGAGATAACCGATCTCGCGTGCACCGACACCAATATCGCCCGCAGGCACGTCAGTGAATTCACCGAGATGTCGATGCAACTCGGTCATGAAGCTCTGGCAGAAACGCATCACCTCGCTGTCCGAGCGGCCCTTCGGATCGAAATCCGATCCGCCCTTCGCGCCGCCAATCGGCATGCCGGTGATCGCGTTCTTGAAGATCTGTTCGAAGCCCAGGAACTTGATGATCCCCAGGTACACGGAAGGATGAAACCGCACGCCACCCTTGTACGGGCCCAGCGCACTGTTGAACTGCACGCGGAAGCCGCGATGGATATGCACCTCGCCGTGGTCGTCCTGCCACGGCACGCGGAAGATGATCTGTCGCTCCGGTTCACAGATGCGCTCGATGATCTTGTGCTCGGCGTACTGCGGATGCTTGCGCAGAACAGGACCGAGACTCTCGGCCACTTCCCTCACAGCCTGGTGAAACTCCGTCTCTCCCGGGTTGCGCCGAATCACCTGTTCGATGATGCGCTCGATACGTTCGGTGATCGCAGGCACGATGACTCACCGATGGACTGGATTGGGGGGCGGAGTATGCGCCACGAGAATCGCGCGTGCGATGGCTAGAATGCCGACAAACGCAGTTGCTTCGCTCGGCGCAGAAGTCGACCAAGGCTCTCTGCGGCACCGCTGCAAGTGCGATGATTGAATCCAGAAGCCGTTCAAAGTTGTGGTCGATGGGATGCCTGAAACTCGCTTTCAGGCATCCCTCTCCGATGCACGACACCCGCCGCCAACACTGTCAACTGACGGACCTTTGATACTCCTGCCTGCGGCCACATTGAATCTGCGGACTTTTTGAGCGCCTCTACACCACTGCCTCGAACCCCTCGAATTGCGGCGGGCCAAGATAAATCCCTTTGGCGGTGCCGGCGCTTGCATGTGCGTTGCGAAACGCCTCGGATTTCATCCAATTCGGAAAGGCCTCCGCCGACTCCGAGACGGAGTGTGAGGCAAACAGCGTGAACTCCGCCGTGCTCGGACCTTGGAGCATGTGAAACTGCTTGAAGCCTGGGACACCGGACAGATAGGTATCGCGCTTGCGCCAGATCTCGATGAAGTCCTGTTCGCGACCGGGCGCGATGCGAAAGCGGTTCATGGCGATGTACATGCGATGAGGCTCCTGGATCTGGCAGCCAATCTAGTCGGCGCGCTTGCCGATGATGCCTTCCATTCCCATGGCCACGGCGTGCCCCGCCGAGCTCGGTGGCATCATCCCACGCCGGCACACTCGAAGGGGATGTAGACGAGCAGCAGCATGTCGACAAGGACGTGAGGACATGCTCGCCGCTCAGTCAATCCATGTCCAGCCCTTGCGAGAGCTCTGCCTTCGCGTAGACCCGAAAGGCGATCAGCGCCTCGCTACTGAGGATGCCGTTGAGCTTGCGAA
>JBEVDW010000059.1:0-2960 GCA_040513115.1 Steroidobacteraceae bacterium
CTGCCACGAGTCCTTCTCGGCCGTTTCACCTCGCGCATGAATCCGGAACACGGCTACCTGAGTGGCCGCTGCGAGCGGCTCGAGGTCTTGGGACTCGAGCGCTATACCCTGGATGGCGAAAAGTTCGAGACCGACCCGACACGGCCCGTGGTGATTCGCAGGGGGCCGACGCTGAGGTTCATCGTCCCGTAAGCTGTGAGCACGGGGTGCACCCTGGCAACGCTGGTGCGCCTGGATCGATCATCGGTAGAACCCGCGGAGCGGGCTGTGCCGATGTCTCCAGTGAGTGCTCAGAGCGATGGAAATATTCGAGTGGATCCTCATGCTGTTGGTTGGTGCGGTCTGTTTGACCGCGGTCGCGCGCCGGATCCACGTCCCCTACCCGTCGTTGCTAGCCTTGGGTGGGGTTGCGCTCGCGCTGCTACCCACGGCGCCGAAATTCGAGCTCGATCCGGAGCTGACGCTCGCGCTGTTCGTCGCGCCGGTATTGCTCGATGCCGCTTTCGATACTTCCGTCCGTGACCTGCGAGCGAACTGGATTCCGGTCACGTGTCTCGTCCTGGCTGCCGTCGGCATCACGACGGCAGCCGTCGCCGTAACGGCGCACGCGCTGATACCGAATATGCCGTGGGCAGCGGCCATTGCACTGGGCGCGATCGTCGCACCACCGGACGCCGCGGCCGCGAGTGCCATCCTCAAACAGCTGCGCCTGCCGCACCGCCTGCTCGTGATTCTCGAAGGCGAGAGTCTGTTGAACGATGCCAGCGCACTGCTGATCTATCGCATCGCCGTGCTCGCAGTCGTCTCCGGTGGGCTCGAGCTCGGCACGGCCGTACCACTTGCATTGCTTTCGCTCGCGGGCAGCGTGGTCGCGGGATTTCTGCTCGCGCGCGTGTACATGTGGGCCACGCTCGGCATCACCGATGTGCCGAGCTCGATCGTGCTGCAATTCACCGGCACGTTCGGCGTGTGGATTCTTGCCGAGCACCTGCATCTGTCGGCCATCGTGACCGTCGTGGTGTATGCGATGACGACGGCGCGCGACGCACCGCGCCTCATTCCGGCACGACGCCGCATTCCGTCCTATGCCGTATGGGACCTGGCCGTCTTCGTACTGAACGTGCTCGCATTCGTGCTGATCGGCTTGCAGTTGCGACCGATCCTGAGCCCGCTCGATTCGCTGGAACGCTTCGAGTACTTCGAAGTCGCAGCGATCGTGCTCGGCATCGTCGTCGCTGCCCGCTTCGTATGGGTCTTCAGCTATTCGGCGGTTGCGCGCATGAAGCTGCGCTGGATGGGCCCGGGCCGATGGCCGGGCACGGCAAAGCCGACGGCGCGCAGCTCGCTCGTCGTGAGCTGGTGCGGCATGCGCGGCATCGTCACGCTCGCCGCAGCGTACGCATTGCCGAACGGATTTCCCTATCGCGATCTGATTCTGCTGACGGCCTTCTGCGTGGTCGTCGGCACACTGGTCGTGCAGGGGCTGACGCTACGACCTCTGATTCTCGCTCTCAGATTGCAGGACGACGGTCCGGTCGATCGTGAAGTCCGCATGGCTAGCGAGCGCATGATGCGCGCCGGTCTCGACTTGCTCGACGGCGATCAATCGCAGGAGGCGAAGACCGTGCGTCGCGAACTGGAATCGCAACTCGCCGATCAAACCGAATCGCGCACCGATTCCAACGAGCTCGGAGTCTACGACTCGCTGCGCGCCCGCATCGTCACCGCACAGCGCGAGACATTGCTCAAGATGCGCTCGAATGGCGAGATTGGCGATGACGCTTTCCATCGTGTCGAAGCGCAGTTGGACGCCGCGGAAATGAATGCGCTCGGGGTGGAGTATCCGTGATGGAGGCACCCTCACCCAAACGCCATCACCCCTCGAGCCGGAGGCGGCGCATCCTGCATCCCCTGCAGCGCCTTCGATGTCGCAATGAGCACCGAAGCCCCGAAGTACGCAATGCGATTGGCGCGAACCTGATAGTGCAGTCGCTTCGCCGAGACGGCGATCACACCCAACGTCAACGCGAGTGCGACACTGCTGACCGCCAGTGGATGCGCACCGATGAAGGCGACGGGGGATCCCACCTGCAGCAGCGTCGAATTTTCCAGCCGCGGAACGCGCGCCAGGCCCTTCACCTTCAGACTCTCCTGAGCTGCGTTCAACAGCCCGTGCGCAAGTTGTTGCTCGAGTGTCGGCCGTCCCGCGCCCGCGTCGACGAGCGTTTCCGCATGAATCCATGCCACCGTGCGCAACGTGAGCAGCCAATAGCTCAGTATCTCGGCGGGCTTCAGGTAGCCCAGAGGCCGCGCGAAGAAACCCATGAGTCCTTGGCGCACCTGATCCATGAAGAGCTCACGAAACACCGGGTTGGGACGCAGAAACATTGAGCGCAGGCGCATGCGATCGGCAGGCCCTTTACCAGCCAGATTGTCGGCGATGACCCGCGGCAGATCGTACGCGACATGCAAGAAGGCATGGCCGGCAACACGAAAGGCAGAGGACACGTTGCGATTCTCGAGGCAGTCGAGATAGTCGCGGATGGGCCCGGACGGGGCGCTGGGCCACTGTGCGAACTCATGGGTGAACCCGGTGATGATGTCCCAGAACCATTGCAGGTCCGCGGTGCTGAAGCGGCTCTTGTGCTCGAGGTCCAGCGCGAAGTCCCAAAGCCGTTGCGTGACGGCATCGTAGAGCCCACGGAACTCTGAATACGGGCCGGGCACGGCGCTCACGACGTGGTCGCGGTCATCGCTTCCCGTGGCGCGGGAAACAACCAGTGAATCGCCCACACCATTGCATAGGACACAAAGATGGCGGTGGAGACCCACTTGAGATTGACGAGCGCAGGCAGCCACGGAGAGACGCGAGTCGCACCGATCGCCGCACCCGCCCACAGGATCGCGTTCTCGCACAGGTCGAACGCGATCGCGATGGCGGTAATCCAGGACAGCGCACG
>JBEVDW010000060.1:0-4176 GCA_040513115.1 Steroidobacteraceae bacterium
GCAAGCCGAAGACGGGCACGTTCGGCAGCGTTGGCGATGCAATACCGGCTGCAACGCCGAGCTCGTCGATTGCCTGACCCAACTCGAACTCATGCTTGTCTTTGTCGCCACGCTCGAAGCTGTTGTCGTAGTAATACACGCCGCTCAGCCACTTGAAGGAGTCGCTCGCCGTGGAGCTCACGCGGAATTCCTGACTGAACGTCCTGCCGTCCTGGGAATCGCGGTAATTCACGAGATCGAGTCCCGTCTGGCCGGCATCGTTCCAGCGTTGTGTCACGTCATATCGGTCATAGCTGCTGATCGACGTGAAGGTCGCCGTGTCGGTCCGGTACTCGATCGAGGCGATGATGTCGTCTGCGCTCTGCTCGAAGGTCAGCGGCGCAAGTGCCTGCACCTCACGATTGTTGGGATCGTTGTCGAGGATGGGTCTGGCGCTCGAGTTGATGAGGCCATCGGCCAAGGCGGGTCCGTCCGCTGCGCCCAATGCCGCCGGATTCGTTGCTACGGCATTGACCAGTGCGCTCACGCTCGGGCCGTAGAACATATCGGCCAACGCCGGCTTCATGTCGCGGCGCGTGTGCGAGCCGATCAGTCGCACGCTCAAGCTGTCGGACGGCTCCACCAGCACCTGCCCGCGCACCGAGTACTGATCCAGGTCGTCGCTGTCGCCGCCGATCAGGTTCTTGGCCATCGCATCGCGCCAGGTGCCCGAGGCGCTGAGCCGGGCACTCACGGTTTCCGTGACGCCGCCGGTGACGTAACCGCGAACGCCCAGCAGGCTGTCGTTGCCGCCGGTGGTTTCCGCCATCGCGCCGAATGTCTGCGATGGTTTGGCCGTGGCCACGCTGATCGCACCTGCGGTAACGTTACGGCCGTAGAGGGTCGACTGCGGTCCGCGCAGCACTTCGATCTGTTCGATGTCCGCCAGATCACCCAGGCCCAGGCCGGAACGCGAGCGGTAGGCGCCATCGATGAACAAGCCGGTATCCGGCTCGAAGTCCGGAATGTTGCCTTCATTACCGATGCGACGGATGCGGTAGCTCGTGTTGAATGGATTGGAATTGCTCGTCACCACCAGTGAAGGCACGACGACCGTCAAGTCCCCCACATCGCGAATACCCGCGGATGTCAGCTGGTCCGCAGTCACTGCGGATACGGCCAACGGCACATCCTGGATGGCTTCGGACTGTTTTCGAGCCGAAACGACGATCTCTTCCAATCCTGCGGCGCCGGTGTCCGCATGGACGACCGACGTGTTCACAGCTGCCGCTGTAATGGCAAACGTGAGTAGCGAACGCGATGTTCTCATGATGTTTCCGGAAGTTGTGTTGATGTGTCGCGCACGACGGAGCGCGAATCCCCAAGAAATCTTTCCCAGTTCATGACAGGGAGCAGCGCGAGCAAGGGTAGAGCGGCACCCGTAACGACACCTTTCACGGGACGACATCCACTTTTCATTTCGTGACAGCGTCACTACAGTGAGGTGTCAGCTTTCACTTGCAACGAATCTTGAGGATGTCGGCCGCGGAGTCGCCCAATGACACAGATGGTTCGCGCGGCTGCGCTGACGAACTACATCGAAGTGGCGCAGCAGGTCGGGCTCGACCCATTCGCGCTGCTGAGCCGTGCAGGGCTCAGCTCTGCCGCGCTGGAGAATCCAGACAATCGCATCGCGGCGACCGCTGTCCTGAATCTGTTGGAGGAATCGGCCCACGCTGCGCATTGCCCAACGTTTGGATTGCGCATGGCGGAAACGCGGCAGATCGCCGATTTCGGCGCCATCAGCCTGCTGTTTACCCACCAGCGCACGCTACGCGAAGTGCTGCTCGCGATGATTCACTACCGGCATCTGCTGAATGAGGCGCTGCTGCTGCATGTCGAGGATGCCGGCAAGCACGTGATCATCCGCGAGGAACTCGTGCTCGATCAGAAGGTGCATTCGCGCCAGGCAACGGAGCTCGTGTTGGGCGTCTTGGCACGGGCGGGCAGCGCCCTGCTGGGCGGCCACTGGAACCCGTATCGCGTGCTGTTCACTCATGACGCGCCACCCGATGTGCAACTGCATCGACGCGTCTTCAATTGCGAGCTGGAGTTTGGCGGCGAGTACAACGGCTTTGTTTGTGCCGCAGCAGATCTCGACTATCCCTGTGCTGCCGCGAACCCCGCGCTCGCCCGCTATGCCGAACAGTTGCTCGAGGCGCTGCCCAATCAGCAGATACGATCAACCACGGCGGAAGTGCGTGAGGCCATCTACCTGCTGCTGCCCATGGGACGGGGGACGGTCGACCAGGTCGCCCAAAGTCTGGCGGTGAACGTGCGCACCTTGCAGCGCCAGCTGGAAGAGGAAGGCAGCACGTTTTCGGACATCGTGAACTCGGTCCGGCGTGAGTTGGCGGTGCGCTACGTCGAAAGCAAGAACTACTCACTGGGTCACGTCGCAGAGCTCCTCGGCTACGCGACGCAAACGTCCTTCACGCGTTGGTTCAAGGCAGAGTTCGGCGTCGCCCCGATGAACTACCGTAAACAGTGAGTGACTCTTGCCCGCCGTTCCAGGAAGAAGCCGTGGCGGGCAGGTCAGCGCCACATGACCCGCACATAGTCATTATTCCTATCCAGTCGGCCTCGGCGGCGAGAGTATCCTGACCGTCGCTGGCACTTATGAGGACGACTCCAATGGCGTACTCGACGGCTGACATTCGCAACCTCGCGCTGGTGGGGCAGGCGGGTGCGGGCAAGACGTTGCTGGCCGAGAACCTGCTCTTGCAGGCCGGTGCCATTCGCTCGCGCGGCAGTCTCGAGCGCGGCACGACGGTGTGCGATTTCGATCCGTTGGAGAAGAGCGCGCTGCATTCATTCGATGCCGCCATCGTCAACTTCGACGTCGATGGCTGCCATGTCCATCTCATCGACACGCCTGGCTCCGCCGATTTCATCGGGCGCTCGCTACCGATGCTCGAGGCCGTGGAGACCGCCGCAATCGTGATCAATGCGGTGACGGGCATCGAGCCGATGACGCAGCGGATGCTCGAGTTCGCACGCGACCGCGAGCTCTGTCGGCTCGTCATCATCAACAAGATCGATGCGCGCGATGCGCACGCCGAAAGAGTCTTGGCGGATCTGCAGGAGACCTTCGGGCGCGAATGTCTGCCGCTCAATCTGCCTGTCGACCGGGGCCATGCCGTCGTCGATTGCTTCTTTGAACCCGGCAAAGCGCAACCGGATTTCGGTTCGGTGGCCGCAGCTCACACCGAGATCATCGATCAGGTCGTCGAGGTCGACGAGAACTTGATGGCGTTGTATCTCGAGCAGGGCGAGGAGCTTTCACCCGAGCAACTTCACGAGCCGTTCGAGCAAGCATTGCGCGAAGGTCATTTGATTCCAGTCTGCTTCGTGTCTGCCGAGACGGGCGCGGGCATACCCGAGTTGTTGCAGATCATTTCCCGCCTCATGCCGAATCCCTGCGAGGGCAATTCGCCGCCCTTCTTGAAAGGCGAGGGCGAGCGTGTCGAGCGCGCGAAGGTCGTGCCGGATCCGAATCTGCATGTCATCGCGCATGTGTTCAAGGTCACCATCGATCCATTCGTGGGTCGCCTGGGGGTCTTTCGGGTGCATCAAGGCACCGTGCGTCCGGGTGCGCAGTTGTTCGTGGGCGATGCACGCAAGCCGTTCAAGGTGGCGCATCTGTATCGCCTGCAGGGCAAGGATCACACCGAAGTGTCGAGTGCGATTCCGGGCGACGTTTGCGCGGTCGCGAAAGTCGATGAGCTGCACTTCGATGCCGTGCTGCACGATTCCCACGACGAAGATCACTATCACCTGAAGTCGATCGCGTTTCCGCCGTCGATGGCGGGCCTCGCGATCGAACCCGAACGCCGCGGCGAGGAGCAAAAGCTGTCCGACGCGCTGCACCGGCTCATGGCCGAAGATCCCTGCGTGCGGGTCGAGCATCATGCCGGTTTGAACGAAACGGTTCTCTACGCCGTCGGCGATCTGCATCTGCGCATGCTGCAGGATCGGATGAACGACCGTTACGGCGTGCGTTGCAAGACCCGTCCGCCGAGCATCCCGTATCGCGAAACGATCACGCGTCCGGCAGATGGTCATCATCGACACAAGAAACAAACCGGCGGCGCCGGACAGTTCGGCGAAGTGCACTTGCGCGTCGAACCGCTCGCG
>JBEVDW010000061.1:0-24696 GCA_040513115.1 Steroidobacteraceae bacterium
ATGCTGGGTGCTTTCACAAAGCCCATGCTCACGGACGGTCCGTAGATGACGATCACATGCAATGCGATGACCAGTGCCGCTGGTCCGCTGCGGGAGCTTCGCGAAGCCATCATCATGAAGACCTCCAACTCAATGCGGCGGTGACCGCCCTATGGCTCACTAATGAACGCACCCGCACACAGGTTTCGTTCGCAACGGTGCGCTGTCGGTGAATCTCGACAGTGTTTTCCTGCACACTTCCCATTTGTTCCATGACCTTACGTGTTCATGCTTCCTGAACTAGAACTGACCGAGCTGCCCGCATCAATGCGCGCGACTGTGCAGCAACATCTGAGCGCCGCGAGCGAGCGCGATGGCGAGCTGTGGAGAACGCTGTTGGCCGACGAGCGCATCGCGCGTTCGTTGCCGCATGTATGGGGTTGCAGCGACTTCGTCGCTCAGCTGTGCTTGCGTAAGCCGGGCTATCTAGCGGAGTTGCTCCAGAGCGGTCGCTTGCACAGTGCGCTCGATCCGGATGCGTTGGCGACAGAGCTGGCGCACTTGCCGCAAGAAGCGCCCGACACCGAAGTCATGCGCGTACTGCGCGAGACGCGTCAACGCGAAATGATGCGCATCGCATGGCGCGATCTCTCGGGATGGGCAGGCATCGACGAGACGTTGCGCGATCAATCTCATCTTGCGGACGTGTGCATCCGGTTTGCTTATGAGCGTGCTTACGCTCAACTGGCGGCGCGCTTCGGAACACCCTTGCGCGGCGATGGTAGCCGGCAATCGCTAGTGATCATCGCCATGGGCAAGCTCGGCGCACACGAGCTGAACTTCTCCTCCGATGTGGATCTCGTGCTGCTCTATCCAGAAGACGGCGAGGCCGCTGGGGAGCGTGGAATCGAGCACGCGGAGTTCTTCCTGCGTGTCGCGCAGAAGATGGTGCCGTGGCTCACGGCACGCAGCGCCGACGGTTTCGTGTATCGCGTGGATCTGCGCTTGCGTCCTTTCGGCGACAGCGGACCACTGGCGCTGTCGTTTGCGGCTTTCGAGCACTACCTGCAGCAGCACGGTCGCGATTGGGAGCGCTATGCATACGTGAAGGCGCGTCCGATCACCGGCCTGGACGCATTCCGTGAGCTCTACGACGAAGTCCTGCGTCCGTTCGTGTATCGGCGCTATCTCGACTACAGCGTGTTCGGGTCGCTGCGTCACATGAAGAGCCTGATCGCGCGGGAAGTGGAACGGCGCGAGCTGCAGGACAACATCAAGCTGGGGCCCGGCGGCATTCGCGAGATCGAGTTCATCGTGCAGGCCTTTCAGCTCCTGCGCGGTGGCAGCGATCGGCGCTTGCAGCGGCGCGAGCTGAACGTCGTGCTGCCGCAGCTCGTGGGCCAGCGCTTGCTGACCAAGGAGTGCGTGTCGGATCTGTCTGCTGCGTATCGCTTCTTGCGCCGCCTGGAGAACCGGCTGCAGGAGTGGGCGGACGAACAGACACACGCGCTGCCCGCTGAAGCCGCAGCACGCGAGCGGCTTGCAGTGGCGATGGAGATGCCGGGCTGGGAGGTGCTTGCGGAGCACATTGAGCTGCACCGTGGGCGCGTGGCGGCACATTTCGCACAGACGGTATTCGGGCCGACCTCCAGTTCGACGGAGGCGAATGGAGTGCTCGAGAGTGTGTTCGACGTCGATGCTGGCAGCGGCGTGCGCAAACAGGCACTGCAAGGCATCGGTGTTGCGGCAGCGGACGCGATCCTTGCGCGCATCGACGAGCTGAAATTGTCCGCGTACTACCGCAAGCTCGACGAGACCGGGATGCGCCGCTTGAGCGAGCTCATGCCTCGCCTCTTGCCCGCGCTTGCCAACGTGGCCGATCCGGTGCTGACCTTCCACCGACTCACGCGCATCCTCGAGATGATCGGCGGGCGCACCGTGTACCTCGCGCTATTGAACGAGAACCCGTCGGTGCTGGCGCGCCTGGTGGAAGTGTGCAGCCGCAGCCAGTTTCTGGCCGATCAGATTGCCGCGCACCCGCTGCTCTTGGATGAGCTGATCGATGAAAGGCTGTTCGAGGATCTGCCCTCGCGTGCGTCGTTTGCGGCTGAGCTCGCGATGCGGCGCGAAGCCGTACATGGCGAGGACGACGAGCGGCAGGTGCAGATGCTGCGCGAGTTCCAGCGTGCCGCGGTCTTTCGCGTCGCACTGGCCGATATCACGGGTCGATTGCAGCTGATGAAGGTGAGCGATCGCCTGACCGATATCGCAGAGCTGATCGTGCGCGAGGCCTTAGGCATCGCTTGGACGCAGCTCACGTACAAGCACGGTGTTCCGCAGGTGACGAACGAGCGTGGCGAGCAGAGACCTGCGGGCATGGTCGTCGTCGCCTACGGCAAGTTCGGCGGCATCGAGCTGAGCTACAGCTCGGATCTCGATCTCGTGTTCCTGTACGAAGCGGATTCCGAGCGCCGCACCGACGGGCCGAATCCCATCGAGCCGACCGTCTTTTTCCAGCGTCTGGCTCAACGCCTGATGCATCTGCTCAGCACGCACTCTGCGGCGGGACGACTGTATGAAGTGGATACGCGCTTGCGTCCGGGCGGCAATCGCGGACTGCTCGCACAAACGCTGGCGGGCTTCGAGCACTACCAGCGTCACGAGGCGTGGACGTGGGAGCATCAATCACTATTGCGCTCGCGTGCCGTTGCAGGAGCGGAGGCGCTGTGCGCGCGATTCGAGGCGTTGCGCGTCGCGTTGCTGCAGGGCGCTGTGAAACGCGACACCCTGCGGGACGAAGTGCGCAAGATGCGCGAACGCATGCGTGCCGAGCTTTCAAAGGCCAAAGCCGGCGAGTTCGATATGAAGCAGGATGCCGGCGGCATCGCGGACCTGGAGTTCCTGACGCAGTACTGGGTGCTCTACTGGGCCGACCGCCATCCCGAGCTTGTCACCTTCTCCGACAACATCCGGCAACTCGAGAGCCTGGCTTCAGGAGCGTTGCTGCCTCAGGAGCTGGTGGACTTTCTCACGGCGACGTACCGCAAGTATCGCGAGCGGTTGCATCACGCGGCGCTGGCAGGCAATGGTGGGACCGTGCCTGCAACGGAGTTTGTGGAAGAGCGGGCGCGGCTGAGTGAGATCTGGCGGGGAACCATGGAGGGGGAAGGGTCAACTGGCTAGCGGGTCAACTGGTCGGTTGGCCAGAGGTCGAATCACCTTCTGGCCACTGACCAGTTGGCCAGTTGACCAATCGACCAGCCACTTCTGTGATAATCCAACCCCTCGCTCACACCACACCCCCGCCATGGCCAGCACCGATCCCACCGCCAAGCTGATTCAGCCCAACGCGAGCAATCAGTACGAGGTTACGCCGCGCAATCTGCCGCTGTGCTGTCCCATGCCCGGCATGCACCTGTGGAATTCGCATCCGCGGGTGTACCTGCCGATCGAGAAGACGGGAAAGGCGAAGTGCCCGTACTGCGGGGCGGAGTACACGCTGGTCAGATAGGCGCGTTGGCGCTAGCTCGCCCGATAATCCGAGTAGCTCTTTTCCTCGACGATCCTCGACCCCAGCTGCGTGTTGATCTCGCGCTTGACGCGAGCACGCTCGTCGTTCGTGACATAGACGGCCCGAGCCAGGCGGATGAACTCCGCCTCGAAACGCTGGGCGCGCTCTTCTTCGCGGATCAGATCCTCGATGTCCCAGAGCTCGGCATTGATCCGGCGCAATTCATCCCATTGTTTCTGGATCACGCGCTGGTCGTGCCCCGACTTGCGCCACGTTTCCCGCAGCAGATGCAGCTCATGGCGCACGTTCGCCAGCTTCGCGGCATCCTGGATGCGCTCGGCTTTGATCTCGAGAATGGTGAGCTTGTCGATGAGCTCGCCGGGAGAGATGGGTGTGAGGATGTCCTGCATGAGCGAAGTATGCCTCAGCGCCTCTTGGCCAGCGCCACGACGACCGAATGCAGCTTGCGATTCACTTCTTCCGGGGTGATGAGATCCATGACACCCGGGCTTTCGATCTTGGTGGTCCATGGGATCTCGGCCGCGGACTTGCGCAGTAGGCGCTGCGCGGCGACGTCGTACTTGTCAACGCACCATTGACGGCTCAAGTACGGACCCGTACGCGCTGGATTGGTCGCGGCATACAAGCCGACCACGGGAGTTCCGACAGCGGTCGCCATGTGCGCTGGGCCCGAATCCGGAGTCAGCAGCACCTTCGCGCGCGCGAGCGTGGCCAGCAGCTCGATGAGCGTGTCTTTGCCGATCGCATTGATACAAGGCCGTTGCATGCGCGTCTGGATATCGCGGCCCATCCGCTGCTCCAGCTCCGAACGACCGCCGCACAGGATCACGCTGAGACCCAGATTCCCGGCCGCGTAATCGGCCACTTCGGCGTAGTACTCCGCGCGCCAGTTACGCAGTGGATGGCTCGAACAGGGGCTGATGACCAATGCGGACGCGTGGGGCGGCATCAATCGATCCGCGTAATCACGCGCGCTGTCGGGAATCGGGATGTCCCAGCGCAGCCGCTTGTCATACACACCCAGGCGCTCGGCGAAGCCGAAGAGGCTGTCCAACACATGTTGCCGTTGCGCAGTCGCAATGCGCGCGTTGGTGAACAACCACTGCAGCTCGCGCGCCCGCGGGCCATCGAAGCCGAGCTTCACTCGTGCAGGGATAGCCGTGGAAAGGAGACTGGCACGCAGTGCGAGCTGCATGTGCAGCAGCAGATCGAACTGACGACCGCGCACCGCCGCTTTTACCGTGCGGTATGCATCGCCCGCGCTGCGCTTGTTCACGACGATGAATTCGATCTCGGGAATGTGCCCGAGCAGCTTTGCTTCGAGCTGGCCGATGACCCAGGTGAACTGCGTCCGCGGCCAGGCTTGCTGGAGCGTGCGCACCACCGCTAAGGTGTGGCACACATCGCCGATGGCCGACAGACGCAAGATGCAAACGCGCGCTGGGGGCGACTCAAACAGCGTTTGCATGGGGTGTGTCGCAGGCGCAGCTACGCGCGAACGTTGGCAAGTGATGCAAGAACAAGAACTCCGAAATCGACGCGGCGGGATCCTATACGACGCAGATTTACTGCGTAAGAGCGCGCTCGAGCCCCACGCTGCGTTATTCGACGTCGAACACTGGCGCGCGGCCGGCGCACTCGAGATGGTGCCCGGTGGGCGTGCCAGCGTCGCCTACATTCGGCGCCCTGAAGGCGATTGGGTACTGCGACATTACCGTCGCGGCGGGTTGATTGCCCGCGTAGTGCACGATCGCTATGTCTGGACAGGTGCTGCACGCACCCGTTGCTTTCGCGAGTGGCGCTTGCTGGCGCAGCTGCGTGAATGGGATTTGCCGGTGCCCACGCCGATCGCCGCACGCTATCAACGCGCGGGTCTGTCCTATCGTGCCGATCTGCTCACGGTGGCTATCCCGCACGAAGCGACTTTGGCGCGACTGGTGATCGAAGGTCGGGCGAACGACGCGTATTGGTCGCACGTGGGCGGGACGCTCGCACGGTTTCATGCGCGCGGCGTCCACCATGCGGATCTCAACGCGCACAACGTGCTTGTCGACCGCTCGGGTGCAGTGTTCGTGCTGGACTTCGACCGCGGACGAGTCAGTGCGCGCGGGGCGTGGGAAGAACAGGTGCTAGCGCGGCTCAAGCGGTCGTTGCAAAAGATCAAAGCACAGCACACGAGCGCGCAGTTCACCGCGGCGGACTGGCGTGTGCTGGACGTTGCCTATCGCCAGAACTTAAGGCGCTCACTGCGACCTGAAGCGGACGCAGCCTTGCGCGAATAGTAGTTCGGATAGTCCCGACTCAGACCCTTGAAGCGTTTGTGGATCCACAGGTACTGCGCGGGTAAGCGCCGCACATGGGCCTCGATGAGGTGGTTGAACCGCAGCGCATCCGCAACCGGATCATCACTCGGGAAATCGGCGAGTGCCCGCAGGATGTGCATGCGATAGCCCTGATTGCCGGGGAGTCGCTCCGGAAAATAGGGCAACACCGCGGCACCGGTCATGCGGGCGAGTCTCGATGTCGCTGTGTTGGTCGCGGCGGGGATGCCGAAGAGCGGCACCATCTGCGCTCCTTTCTTGCGATAGGCCTGATCGGGCGCGTACCACACGATCTCGTTGTTCTTGAGTGCCGTAATCAACGTGCGGATGTCGTCCCGCGGAATCGCGCGCTTGGTGTTGCGACCGCGATGCCGCGCCAGGAAGCGTTCGAGCACGAGGTTGCGGGTGGGCCGATACATGATGTTGGTTGGCGTGCGATAGCAGATGGCGGCAGCGCCAATCTCGAGTGTCGTGAAGTGCGCGCTCAACAGAATGGCGCCACGACCGCGCTCCAGGGCCTCTTCCAAGTGCTCCCATCCGGTCACTTCGGTCACGTTGCGGATGCGTTTTGCGCCCATCCACCACGACATCGCGGTCTCGAAAAGACCGATACCGAGGCTGTGGAAGTGATCGAGCAGGATGCGTCGACGTTCTTGCGGCGGGAAATCCGTGAGGCACAGGTCGATGTTGCGACGGGCAACTCGTTTGAATGCGGAAGGTAGTGCGTAGACGAGAGTGCCTAGGCCAATGCCGAGCACGCGCAGCACCGGGTACGGAAGCGGTGCGAACAGCCGCATCACGGCCAGACCGAGGTAAGTCGGCCAATGCCGCGGATGCAACAGCGTCCAGGAGAACTTCATCGGCGGTACGGATCGAAGCCGGGACGTTTGAAGCGCTTGTACGTCCAGAGATACTGGTCCGGATAGCGTCGGGCATGCGCCTCGATCAACTCGTGATACCGGCTTGTATCGGCCACGGCATTGTTGGTTGGATAGTTGTCGAACGGCGGGTAGATCGTGATGACGTAGCCGCTGTCATCCGGCAGGCGCGCGGACAAGAAGGGCAATACGGTTGCGCCGGAGATCTTCGCGAGCCGGCTCGTCGCGACATTGGAGCCCGCAGGTTGGCCGAAGAGCGGCACGGGTGCGCTGTTCCTGTCGTTGAAGCGTTGATCGGGTGCATACCACACCGGCACATTGTGCTTGAGGTTGTTCAGCAGCTCGCGAATCTGATCGGCCGCAAGCGCCTGAATTGCGTGACGGCTGCGATAGCGGCCGGAGAGCTCGGCGATGAGCGCATTCTTCGGCGTCAGATACATGAAGCTGAAGGGCTTGAGCAGGCCCAGTGCGCGCACGCCCAGCTCGAGCGTGCTGAAGTGCGCGCTCAACATCAAAGCGCCGTGTCCGCGCGTCAGCGCCTGATGGAGATGCTCGGCACCGTCCACATGGATCAGTCCGCTGAGTCGCTCATTGGTGGCCCACCAGGCGAGACCCGTCTCGAACAGTGTGCAGCCCAGGCTTTCGAAGTGCAGGCGCAGAATCCGGCTGCGTTCGGCCGCGCTCAGCTCGGGTAGGCAGAGGTCGAGATTGATCTGCGCGATGCGCCGATCCCGTCGGGATACGAGATACGCGATGCGGCCCAGGCCCCGACCCAAGGCCATCATCGGTGGTAACGGCAGCTCGATGCAGGCCCGAATGAATGCCAGCACGATCCAGATCGGCCAGTAGCGCGGCCCCAGAAAGCGATACAGCGGCGTGCTCGACGCAGGCGTGTGCGCCAGCTCGGACGGGGTCGGCCGCTGTGCTCGGGCGGGGGCTTCTCTCATGGGTTCGCGCAAGATCTTAGCGGTGGTCAGTTAGGATCCCATCATAAAGAAGGCAGCTAGCGCGGAGGGATGCGCGCATCGCCCACGCGAACCGCAGTAACCTTCGCCATCCATTCACCGTCGGTGCCCATGGCTCGCATTCTGTACTCCATCCTCGTCGCTCTGCTGGCGCCATTTGCGCTGCTGTTCGAGCGTCGCCGCGCGCCAGGCGTTCCCGGTCGCGTTGCTGAGCGCTTGGGTCGAACGCACGCGCGCGCTGACCACAGTGTGTGGGTGCATGCCGTCTCCATGGGCGAGGTCCAGGCCGCGGCACCGCTTGTGCGTGCATTGTTGGAACGCTATCCGGACCGACCCGTCGTCGTGACGACGACGACGAGCACAGGTGCTCGACGCGTGGCCGAGCTGTTCGGCGAACGGGCTCACCACGCGTACTTGCCGCTGGACGTGCCGTTCGCCGTGCGGCGATTTCTCGCTGCGATCAATCCTGATATCGCCATCGTGCTCGAAACCGAGCTGTGGCCCAATCTGTTTGCGCACTGCGCGGCGCGGAATGTGCCGGTGCTCGTAGCCAGCGCACGTTTGTCTGAGCGCTCGGTGCGGCGTTACACCGCCATCAATCGCATCTTCGGCGGCTTACTCAGGCGCACGCTGGGCGACGTGCACATCGCTGCGCAAAGCATCGTCGATCGAGATCGCTTCGCTGCCATCGGCGCTCGTCCTGAGCGGCTGATGGTCGCGGGCAATCTGAAGTTCGACGTGCGCGTTCCTGACACCGCGCAAGCAACGGGTCGCGAGCTGCGTGCCGTGTTGGGCGCCAACCGTCCAGTCTGGGTTGCCGGCAGCACGCACGAACAAGAGGAAACCATCTTGCTCGCCGCTCATGCGCAGCTGAGCGCGCGTTACCCCACTGCGTTATTGGTCGTGGTCCCGCGGCATCCGCAACGCTTTGCCGCTGCAGCGGCTCAGATCGAACGCTCCGGCCTCGCCTTCGCTCGGCGTTCGCAAGGCGAGCTGCCGCAAGCGGGTCAGTCGGTGCTGCTTGCGGACACCATGGGCGAATTGCAGTCGTTCTATGCGGCCGCCGATGTGGCGTTCGTCGGTGGCACGTTGATCCCGCTGGGCGGGCACAACCTCCTGGAGCCCGCTGCGCTGGGTCGACCCGTGCTCTGCGGGCCGAACACCTTCAATGCGCCGGATATCGCAGCTCAGCTGGAACAGGCAGGTGCGTTGGCCGTCGTGAAGAGCGCAGCGGAACTGCTCGCTACCCTATCGAGCTTGTTCGCTGATGAAAACAGGCGCGTGGAGATGGGAGGAGCAGGACAGACAGTGATCGCAAACAATCGCGGCGCCTGCGAACGAGTGCTGGCGTTCGCGGCGAAGCTGCTTCCGCCGCGCTGAATCTTCAGCTCTACGATTTCGGCGGCGGCGTGCTCGTGGCGGGCGACGACTCCGGTGCCGGGCCCATTGCAGGTGGTGGTGACGTCGTGGGAGCGACTTCCGGCGCGCGGCTCGTGTCCTGCAACGATGCCGTCTCCCGCAGCCACGCATTGATCGCATCCAGATCGGTGCGCGCCAGGGTGCCGGCAGCCACCTTCAATTGAATCAGGTTCAAGATGTAGTCGTAGCGGCTGCGCGCATAGTTCGTCTGCGCTTCGAACAACCGGCGCCGCGCGTCGAGCACATCGACCGTCGTGCGCGTTCCGACTTCGAATCCGGCTTCTGTCGCTTCCAGCGCCGTGCGGCTCGATTGCACCGCTTGCCGCAATGCCTGAACCCGCGAGATCTCGCTGATCACCCCGAGGTACGCGTCGCGAGTGGAGCGCTCCGTTTCGCGCGCGGTGCGCTCCAGGCGTTCGCGAGCGGCGCGATGCAGGTAGACGTTCTGGCGCACGAGCGCGGAAGTTTCACCGCCGGAATAGATCGGGACCGTCAGCTGCAGGAAGATGGAATCCTGCCGGATATCCGAATCATTCGGATCCTTGAAGCCGTTGAGCGTTTGTGAGCCGTCGATATCCACGCTGTTGCGCTCCGCTACGATGTCCAGAGAAGGCAGATGCCCCGCCCGCGCGGTGCGGACATCTTGTTTGGCGATCTCGGTTGCAAGGCGCGTCGAGGTGAGGCGCAGATTCTGCTCGAGTGCGCCACGCACCCATTCGTCGGGGTTCTGCGGCTCAGGGCGACTGAGCGGCATGTCGGCCACGGGTGCCGCGAGTTCGTTGAACGCTTCACCTGTGAGCTCGCGCAGCAGCTCTTGCGCGGTGGTCAACGAGCGCCTGGCAGCGATCAGATCGGCAACAGCGGAATCATGGGCCGCGCGCGCCTCCTGCACGTCGGTGACGGCGATCAGTCCGACTTCGAAGCGCTTGTCCGCCTGCTCCAGCTGACGCGCGAACGACTCCACTGAAGCCTGGGCGGCGTCCACGGTGTCCTTGGCTGCCAGCACATCGAAGTAGCGTTGCGCAGTGCGCAGCACGAGATCCTGCTCGGCCGCTTTGAAATCCACTTCGGCCTGCGCAACTTGTGCGTCGGCGCGCTTCAACGCGACCCAGCTTTCCCAGTGAAACACGGGCTGAGACAGACGCAGTCTCCATTCCGTCACGTCCGAGTCACCCTGCACACTGCGCTGGCGATTGACCACGGGCAACTCTGCCGCCAAGTCCACATTGACGCTACGCCTGCCCTGGGAATCCTGTTTGCCGACGGATGCCGTGCCATCGATGAGCGGCAACAGCGCGGACCACGCCAGCGGCTTGGCCTGGCGCACGGCGAGTCGATTCGCATCCGCTTCGCGAATGATCGGATCGTTCTGCAGCGCGCGCTGATACACCTCGACCAGATTGGCGGCCGGAGCTTGAGCGGTAAGCAACGTGAGTGCGACGGCAGTGACCAGGCGTGGCGATGCTTTCATTGCGTTGTTGGTTTCCAGTTCACAGCCGGGCTGGCTGCTTGAGCCCTTTTAGTAGCCCGCGATGATATTAGGGTTGCAGGGCGCTCGCGGCGGGCTAGACGATGCGTTCACGATCAATACGCCGGCAAGCTCGGATCCAGGTCGCGTCCCCAGGCCAGTATGCCGCCTGCAAGATTGGTGCTGCGATAGCCGTGCTGTTGCAGAAATTGCGCCACATCCAGGCTGCGGCGACCCGAGCGGCACAACACGACCACTTCTTTGTTGATGTCGAGCTCACCCAGGCGGGTGGGCACCTCGCCCATCGGGATGTGCACGATACCCGGTACTTTCGCGATCGCGAGCTCCCAATCCTCGCGCACATCGAGCAGGGTGACATCGTCTCCGCGCTCGCGCCGTGCAACGAACTCTCGCGGAGTGATTTCCGGAACGCTCATAGAACCTCTAGAACTTGAATTGCGGCGGGCGGGGCGCGTTCGCCAACGGTTCGATGACAGTCTCGAACAGGCTTTCGCGGCGCCATTCGCGCTCACCGGTGCGCGTGATCTTGAGTGCTTCCATGATCGGACCCGTGCCGACGACCACGAACAGGCGCCCACCCACGCGCAGCGCATGGGCGAAGCGTTCATCGTACAACGGTAAGGATGCCGATACTGCAATCGCATCGTAGGCCGCCACCTCTTCGAGCCGAGATGCATCGCCGACTTCCACGGCCACATTGTTCGCCGCTGCCTTCAACAGGTTCGCCGACGCTCGCTCGGCCAATTGTGGGACGATCTCGATCGAACGTACCCGACCCGAGAGTTGGCCGAGACACGCGCCGAGGAGGCCGCTGCCAGTGCCGATGTCGAGCACGAGATCCGTCCGATGCAGCTCGAGCGCCTGCAGGATGCGGCCATCCATCTTGGGCGCAAGCATCGATTGACCGAAGCCCAGCGGGATGGCGGTATCGGCGAACGCCAGCTGCCGATAGGCAGCGGGAATGAACAACTCGCGCCGCACCTCGCGCATGACGTCCAGGACGTTGGGATCCAGGACATCCCAGGCGCGGACCTGCTGGTCGATCATCTGGTCGCGTGCGAATTCGACGGGATCAAGGGTGGCGGCGTTCGTGCTCATGCGCTGATTGCGAAAAGGAGGCGATGAAAGGGAGGCGAGCGACTTCCTTGCGCTGCGCCATCGAGGGCGGCAAAGCCTACGAACTTTGGCCGAGCCAGACAAGGAGCGCCGGCCGCGCAAGCGCTGGTATGAATGGCAGCTCGGTACGTGCCCGCATGCGTCGATCAGGGTCAACCCGCATCTTCGAGGCGCTATCCGCTTGTTCTGCTGACAATTATGGTCAATGTAGCCAGCAGAGCGTGTGGCATTCGTTATTCTCCGTGCAACGCCTCTTGTCGCCGCAGCATGGGCATCGATACCCGGCCACTGTCTTCATCGCCAGCATCCGGTCAACGAATAGCCATATAACGCGAAGCCATCCCCAGCAACGCTGTAACGGCGGACTGGCACACGGCGGCAGAAGGGAATCCACAGCGGTTTGGGACTTTTGCGCCCTGCCTTATGCTCGGGATCCTCAGCATCGTCCTCGCGCTGGCCGTGGTCGCCCTGGCTATCGCGTTGATCTGGCGCGAGCGCAAGGCGGCGCCGCTGCGGGAAGCCGCGACACAAATCGACGCCATCGTGCGCGGCGGGCGCTACAGCGAACGCGTCAATGCAGCTTCGGCGGCAGCCACCCTCGCCGATAACACCAATCGTCTACTGGAGCAGGTTGCCGTGCGCGACATGCTCATCCGGGAACGCGAACGTGCGCTCTCGGGTTTGCTGGGCGGATTGCAGGAGGCGCTCGCCGTACATCGTCACGAGATCGTGTTCGCGAACGACCGGTTCGCTGCCCTCGTAGGCGCCACGAACGCGGCCGAGCTACAGGGGCGTGCGCTGGCCGATATGGTCCATGCCGATTATCAGGAGCTTGTTGCCGACCATTTGCGCCGTTGCCTCGCCGGCGAGCCGGCACTCGAACGTCTCGAGCTCGAGGTGCAACCGCTGCGGCAGCAGACGGCACGGGTCGAACTGTCCGCGGTACGAATCGAATACCAGGGCGGACCGGCGCTGTTGCTGACCTTGATCGAAATGAGCCCGCGGACGGCAGTCGCGTCACTGCCGCGCGCGCGGCCGACCGCGTGGGCGACGCTCGATTCGCTGGGGGAAGGCGTGCTCACGACCGACGTCGCGGGTCGCATCGATTACATGAATCAGGCGGCCGAGCAACTCATCGGCATTCCCGCCAGCGATGCGCTCGGCAAGGCGTTCGCCGATATCATCTCCCTCGTGGATGAGACCGATCGGCGTTCCCTGGGCGATCCCGTGCGGCAATGTCTCACCACGCAATCGCGCGTGACGGTCGGTCGCCGCGGTATGTTGATCTCGCGCGCGGACATGGATGAGCGCTCCGTGGAGCTCACGGCATCGCCGCTGAAAGATCCGCGCGGCGAGCTGGTCGGGGCGACGGTATTGATTCGAGATGTCACTGAGCTGCGTGGGTTCGCTCGACAGATGTCGTATCAAGCGAGCCACGATGCATTGACCGGCCTGGTCAATCGGCGCGAATTCGAGCGCCGCCTGCAGGAGTGCCTGGAAGCCGCTCACTCCACCGCCGCGCATCATGTGCTGTGCTACCTGGACCTGGATCGCTTCAAGACGGTGAACGACAGCTGTGGGCACATGGCCGGAGACAGTCTGCTGCGCGAGTTGGCCGCCCTGATCAAAGACACGGTGCGTGATTCCGATACGGTAGCCCGCCTGGGTGGCGATGAGTTCGGCTTGTTGCTCGTGGGCTGTCCGCTCGACAAGGCGCGCCAGATTGCCGATGACGTCGTCCGCAAGGTTTCCGACTATCGCTTCGTCTGGAAGGACAAGATCTTCGCCATCGGCTTGAGCGTCGGCCTCCTCGAGATCTCTCGCGAAAGCGGGGCCCTGGACGAAGTCATGAACGCGGCGGACTCGGCCTGTTACGTCGCGAAGAAGCAGGGCAACCACGTGCACGTCTATTCGGCGCGCGACGAAGCGGTTGCCCGTCAACGCGGCGAGATTCATTGGCTGCAACGGCTGCAAGGCGCGCTCAAGGACAATCGCTTCGAGTTGCTGGCTCAGCCGATCGTGGCGACCGGCGAGACGGTCTCCGGACCGGCATTGGAGGTGCTCTTGCGGCTGCAAGAGGACGGCGTGCCGGGTGGGATCTCGCCGACCGAGTTCCAGGTCGCTGCCGAGCGCTACCGCCTGATGTCCGATGTGGACCGCTGGGTCGTACAAACCACGTTCACCGCGCTCGCCCGCGGCACGATCCGTTTACCGATCGGCCGCAGCGTTGCGATTAATCTATCCGGCCAGACCCTCGGCGATCCGCAGTTCCTCGAGTTCGTGGTCGACTGCCTGGATCGCACAGGCGTGTCGCCGCAACAAGTGTGCTTCGAAGTGACGGAGAACTCCGTCATCACCAACCTCGACCATGCGCAGCGCTTCATCAACGTGCTCCACAGCATGGGCTGCCACTTCGCGCTGGATGATTTCGGCCGCGGTCTGTCCTCGTTCGGCAACCTGAAACATCTCTCGCTCGACTACCTCAAGATCGATGGCTCGTTCATCCGCAACCTCGGGGTCGATGCGGTCAATCAAGCAATGGTTGCGGCCATGATGAAGCTGGCGCGAACGCTCAATTTCAAAGTCGTCGCCGAACATGTCGAAGATCTCGGCGCCCTCGAAGCCGCGAAGGGCATGGGCGTGGACTTCGTGCAGGGCTATCACATGGGAAGGCCGCAGCCGCTGGGAAGAGGCGCACGGGCCTGAGGGCCCTGCTGGCTAGTTGGCTTGTTGGTCAACTGGTCGGTTGGCCAGAAACAAAAAGCAAACGGCGCGGTCACCCGCGCCGTTTCTTTATCTGGCCAGCTAGCCAGCCGACCAGTTTGACCAGTCGACCCGCTGTGGAGCAGCTACAGCAGCGGCACCAACAACAACGCCACGATGTTGATGATCTTGATCAACGGATTGATCGCAGGACCGGCCGTGTCCTTGTACGGATCGCCCACCGTGTCGCCTGTGACCGCGGCTTTGTGGGTCTCCGAACCCTTGCCGCCGAAGTGGCCTTCCTCGATGTACTTCTTCGCGTTGTCCCAGGCACCACCACCGGTGCACATGGAGATGGCAACGAACAAGCCCGTGACGATCGTGCCGATCAGCAGGCCGCCCAGTGCTTTTACGCCTGCACCTTCGCCCATCAGGTAGTTCATGCCGAACGCCACGACCACCGGGACCAGGATCGGCAGCAACGAGGGCACGATCATTTCCTTGATCGCTGCGCGCGTCAGCATGTCGACGGCACGCGAGTAATCGGGCTTCGCCGTGCCTTCCATGATGCCCTTGATCTCCTGGAATTGACGGCGCACTTCGACGACCACCGAGCCCGCCGCGCGGCCGACCGCTTCCATTGCCATCGCGCCGAACAGATAGGGCACCAGACCGCCGATGAACAGGCCGATGATCACGGCCGGATCCGACAGGCTGAAGTCCTGCAGCTTGCCGACTGCCGCCAGGTTGTGAGTGTAGTCGGCGAAGAGGACCAGCGCGGCGAGACCCGCGGAGCCGATCGCATAGCCCTTGGTGACGGCCTTCGTCGTATTGCCCACCGCATCCAGTGCATCGGTGATCGTGCGCACGCTCTTCGGCAGCCCGGCCATTTCGGCGATGCCACCGCCGTTGTCCGTGATCGGTCCATACGCATCGAGCGCGACGATCATGCCCGTCATCGACAGCATGGCAGTGGCCGCAATAGCGATGCCATACAGTCCGCCGCTCTCGCCGATGCCGGAACCGACTTCATACGAGCCCCAGATAGCCGCGCACACTGCGAGCACCGGTAGCGCTGTGGACTTCATGGACACTGCCAAGCCTGCGATCACATTCGTGCCGTGACCCGTCTGCGAGGCAGCGGCCACGTAGCGCACCGGCGCGTACTCCGTCGCGGTGTAGTACTCGGTGATCCAGATGAGCGCTGCCGTGAGCGCGAGGCCAATGACTGCGCAAATGAACAGGTCCATCGCCTGCTCACCCATGATTTTGTCCGTCACGAAATAGAACGCGACCAGCGCCAGTATTCCGGAAACGGCGAGGCCGCGGTACAGGGCGTTCATGATCTTGCCGCCCTCGCGCGCCTTGACGAAGAAGGTGCCGACGATCGAAGCGATGATCGACACCGCGCCCAGCACGAGCGGATACAGCAGATAGCGCAGATCGAGACTGCCATCGGGAAGCGTGAAGAGCAGGCCACCGAGCACCATCGTCGCAACGACGGTCACCGCGTAGGTTTCGAACAAGTCCGCAGCCATACCGGCGCAGTCGCCCACGTTGTCGCCGACGTTATCGGCGATCACGGCCGGATTGCGCGGGTCGTCTTCGGGGATGCCCGCCTCGACCTTGCCGACGAGATCGGCGCCGACGTCTGCACCCTTGGTGAAGATGCCGCCGCCCAAGCGCGCAAAGATGGAGATCAGCGACCCGCCGAATGCGAGTCCCACGAGTGCGTGCAGCGCTTCGTGATCGCTCACGAAGCGGCGTAACACGCCGAAATAGCCTGCGACACCAAGCAGCCCCAGTCCGACGACCAACATCCCGGTAATCGCCCCGCCGCGGAACGCGACCGCAAGGGCCGGATTCAATCCCACGCTGGCGGCATGCGCCGTACGCACGTTCGCGCGCACGGAGACGTTCATGCCGATATAACCCGCGAGGCCCGACAGAATGGCACCCACGGCAAACCCGCCTGCCGTCTCCCAATTCAGTGCCAGCCCGAGCACCAGGAACAACACCACGCCGACGATGGCGATGGTCGAGTACTGACGATTGAGGTAGGCCTTCGCGCCCGCTTGGATTGCAGCGGCGATTTCCTGCATGCGCTCGTTGCCAGGCGATTGGCTGTTGATCCAGCCTACCGAAAGTACTCCGTACAGAATGGCAGCGGCGCCGGCTCCGATGGCGAGCCACAACGCGAGGTCAATGGACATCTACGATCCCCCTTCGTCTTCGTTGGTGAAACTTGTGACTCGCCACCCATGGGGCCCGGCGCACAAGGGCGCGGCACTATAGGGGTGGATGCAGGTGAATGGGTAGAGGGCAACGCGAGGTTGGGCACACGGCCGGGCGGGCCTGTCCAGCCCGCGGCCAGCCTCAGATCGCAAAGTCCGTCCCGAGCTTCTTCTTCACCGGCAGATTCTTCAGTACGACGTATTGCGGCAGCCCGTCGCGATACGGCGGATAGTCCTCGCCGCGAATCAGTGGCGCCAGATACCGCCGCCCTTTCGCGGTGATGTGGAAACCATCCTCGGTGATGTAGTCCCGCGGCAGCATCTTTTCCTGGTTGGCGACCTGGCTCAGGGGCGCCATGCCGATCTTCCACTTGTAGGGTTTGTGGCTCACGCGATCGATGGTCGGCATGACCGAATTGTGACCCTTGAGCGCGAGCTGTACGGCAGCCTTGCCAACGGCATACGCCTGCTCGACGTCCACTTTCGAGGCGATATGCCGCGCAGCACGTTGCAGATAGTCCGCCACCGCCCAGTGGTACTTGTAATTCAGCTTTTCCTTGACGAGTTGAGCGATGACGGGACCCACGCCGCCCAGTTGCGCATGACCGAAGGCATCGCGCAGCCCGGCATCCGCCAGGAACTTGCCTGCCGCGTTCTTTACACCCTCGGAGACGACGATCGAGCAGAAACCGTGTTTCTCCACGCTCTGTTTCACGCGTGCGAGGAAGGCCGCTTCGTCGAACGTGATCTCGGGAAACAGGATGATGTGCGGACCTTCACCCGCCTTTTCCGCAGCCAGACCACCGGCGGCGGCAATCCAGCCCGCGTGGCGTCCCATCACTTCCAGGATGAAGACCTTCGTCGACGTCTTGGCCATCGAGGCGACGTCGAAGTTGGCTTCGCGGATGGACACCGCCACGTACTTCGCGACCGAGCCGAAGCCCGGGCAGCAGTCCGTCAGGGGTAAGTCGTTGTCCACGGTTTTTGGCACGTGGATGGCCTGAATGGGATAGCCGAGCGTGTCCGCGAGCTGCGAGACCTTGAGGCACGTGTCTGCCGAATCGCCCCCGCCGTTGTAGAAGAAATAGCCGATTTCGTGGGCTTTGAAGACGTCGATCAGGCGCTGGTATTGCGCCGGGTTGTCCTCGAATTTCTTGAGCTTGTAGCGCGCGGAGCCGAACGCGCCGGCGGGCGTGTACCTGAGCGCGGCGATCGCAGCGGGGGATTCCTTGCTCGTATCGATCAGGTCTTCCTGTAGCGCGCCAACAATGCCGTGGCGTCCCGCGTAGACCTTGCCGATTTTGTGTTTGTTGGCGCGGCACGTCTGGATCACGCCGCATGCGGATGCATTGATGACTGCCGTCACGCCGCCGGATTGCGCGTAGAACGCATTCCTGGGTTTGCCTTTGTTCATGGCTGCTCCGTTGTGCTCGTGGCGCGGAGGATACCCTCAAGCCAGGAAATGACGGGAGATGGTATTGGGTGCACGCCTGGCAGCGACTCATCCAATCCGCCATTTCGCCCGCCGTTCGTTTTCGGTAGGGTAGCGGCGCAAAAATGCCGGGGTGCCAGGCGGCAGCAGCGCTCGGCAACAAGGCATTACCGCTCAATCACACTGCACTAGCGGGCGCGAACGCTTGATTGCGCGCCTCATGAGGTCGTTCACGATGCGAATTGTTCTGCTGGGTGCGCCCGGCTCGGGTAAGGGCACGCAGGCGCAGCGCTTGCAAGCAAAATATGACGTACCACAAGTCTCTTCCGGCGATTTGCTGCGCGAGGCGGTCGCCCGCGGCACGGAGCTGGGGTTGAAGGCGAAGGAAGTGATGGCTGCCGGTCAGCTGGTATCCGATGACATCGTGCTTGGCTTGATTCGCGAGCGTCTCAGTCGCCCGGACGCTGCGAAGGGCTTCATCCTCGATGGCTTTCCGCGCAACATCCAGCAGGCGAACTCCTTGAGCGACATGTTGACGCAATTGCATCAGCCGCTCGACGCCGTGTTGTTGCTGGACGTGAATCGGGACCTGCTATTGCAGCGCCTGGCTGGCCGGCGTACGTGTCCCAAGTGCGGCCGCGTGTACAACATCGCATCACTGCCGCCGGGCGAAATGCGTTGCACGGTCTGCCCCGATCACCCCGAGCTGATTCAGCGTCCCGACGATCGTGAGGACGTCATCGCCAATCGGTTGGACGTCTATGCACGGCAGACGGAGCCGTTGATCGAGCACTATTCGCGTTCGGGAATGCTGCGCACAGTGGATGGGGAAGGCAGCATGGACGAGATCACCGCGCGCATGGAGTCGGCTGTGCAAGCGCAGGAGGAAATCCCGGGGGTGAGCTCCGATGAGCAACCCACGGTGGCGGCTCGCACGGCCAGGCCCGCGGCGCGTAAAACGGCGGCGAAGAAAACGGCGATGAAGAAAGCTGCAGCAAAGAAGAGCGCAGCAAGAAAATCGCCCGCCAAGAAGAAAGTTGTGGCGAAGGCCGCGCGGAAGAAGGCAGTGCGAAAGGCGAGCAGCAAGAAGGCATCGCGCAAAGCTGCCGGCCAGAAAGCTGCGCGCAAAGTGGGCGTTCGCGCCAGGCGGCGGCCGATTGCGCGAAAGAAGAAATAGCTTTGGGGTCGAGCCGCTTGCCTAGCTGCCCCGCAACTCCTGATTCTTCTGCAATAACGCCGCACCGATCGCTTCCGCACGCCAGCCGCGCTCGAAGCGATCGGTGCGCTCTCTGAAGACGAGCTGCTCGATGTCACGGCGCGTGGCGAGCAGCTCGGGTCCAATCTGCAGACGCAGCGCCTCGGCGCGCACGAATGCCATCAAGCTCGAGACGCGACTGAGCTGCCGCTGATCGGGCCGTTGCCACTCGATCGTGTCCACGTCCTCACGGGTTGCAGCGTCTGCGACGAGCGCGAGTAACTCTGCGCCGCTCTTGCGCAGCGTCCCAGGTGCCAACAGCGGAATGCCCTGGAGTGAGTCGAGCGATTGCGGCAAGCGTTCGCTCAGTGCGCGCACGGTCTCGTCCGCGAGAATCCAGCCACGCGGCTTGTTGTGCTTCATCGCCGCCTCTTCACGCCATTGCGCCAACGCTTTCAACACGGAGCGTTGATGGGGCCGCAATCGATCTACGCCTTTGAGGCGTTGCCACGCGCGTTCGGGATGCGTGCGATAGAGATCAGGATCTTCCAGCCGCGCGCATTCTTCTTCGAGCCACGTCAGACGACCGCACTCGAGCAGCGCGCTGCGCAAGTTCTCGTACAGCGGCACGAGGTAGATCACATCGTCGGCTGCGTACCGCAGTTGCTCCGCGCTCAAGGGACGTTTGAGCCAATCGGTGCGCGCGTGTCCCTTTTCCAATGGTTGACCAAGGCGTGCGGCAACCAGCTCGCCATAGCCCACTTGGGTCGAAGCACCCAGGAAGGCGGCCGCAAGCTGGGTATCGAACAACGGACCCGGGACTGCCGCATCGCCGCGCTCCGCGGCGAGCAGGACCTCGATGTCCTGACGCGCAGCATGCACGGCTTTCGGCCGGGTGCGCTCGCGCAGGAAGCTCCACAGCGGCTTGAGGTCATCGATAGCGAGCGGATCGATCAGAACGCTTCGGCCCGGCGCCGCAATCTGCACCAGACACAGCTTCGGGTAGTACGTTTTCTCACGCATGAACTCGGTGTCGAGCGCAACGAAGGCGCTGTCCGCCAAGCCATCGAGCGCATCCGCCAGTGCGGCGGCGTGAGTAATCGGCTCCGGAGTGCTCAGTGCATTCATGCGTGGCGTGTAGAATCCAAACAGGGCAATCTGCGCGCGGTGCGCTGGCTCCGGGGGATTATAGAGACAGCGCCTTTCGAATCGATGCCAGCCATGCAACGACTGTTCAAAACCTATCTCGACATCGCGTTGTGGCGCAAAGGGCCGCAGGACCTGCCCGCATCGTATTCCGTCTGCTGGTTCATCGGCCTCATGTACGTGGCGATTGCCCTCGTGCAAGTGCGCTTCATGCATTACTCGCTCTTCGATGGGCTCGCGCTCGTCCTCGTCGATGTGGGCATGCAGGCCGCCTGGCTCGCGCTGCTGTTGGTGTTCTTCGCGCGCATGCAGCGCTTCCCACAAACTTTGAGCGCCGTGCTGGGCGTCGGCATTCTGCTCGGCGCGTTGGACCTGCTGGTGAGCAGCATCCTGCTGTTTACTCACGCGGGGCGTGATCTCGGTTACGAGTGGGGCTTGCTGAAGCTCGTCTTCATGGCGCTCGTGATCGGCCGCATTCTCACTCAAGCCATCGATCGCGGCCTCTTCACCGGCATCGCGCTGGTGATTGCGATCGTCCTCTCCACGGAAGCGGTCAGCGACCTGATCCTGCGTCAGTTGTAATGCACCTTCACATTCTCGGCATCTGCGGCACCTTCATGGGCGGCATCGCGGCGCTTGCGCGCGCTGCGGGTCATCGCGTCACGGGTTCGGATCAGAACGTGTATCCGCCCATGTCGGATCAGCTGGCGGCGCTCGGCATCGAGCTGATTTCCGGCTACGACCCGAAGCAGCTCCAGTTGCAGCCCGACGTCGTCGTGGTGGGCAACGTCATGAGCCGTGGCAATGCACTCGTGGAAGCGCTGCTCGATAGCGGCATTCCCTACACGTCCGGGCCGGAATGGCTCGCGCGCCATGTGCTCGCATCGCGCTGGGTCATGGCGGTTGCGGGAACGCACGGCAAGACCACCACGTCGAGCCTGCTCACGTGGATTCTGGAGTACGCGGGATTGAAACCCGGATTTCTCATCGGTGGTGTGCCGGGCAATTTCAACGTCACCGCGCGGCTTGGCGAAGGACAGCACTTCGTCGTCGAGGCTGACGAATACGACACGGCTTTCTTCGACAAGCGCGCGAAGTTCGTTCATTACCGACCCCGCACAGCAATCCTCAACAATCTCGAGCACGATCACGCGGACATCTATCCCGACGTCGCGTCCATCCAGTGGCAGTTCCACCAGATGATCCGCATGGTGCCGCGCAAGGGCCAGGTCATCGCGAATGTCGGCGAGCCCAACATCGTGCAGACGTTGGACATGGGATGCTGGACACCGGTCGAGCGCTTCGCGGATCGCGTGAGTGCGGATACGGCGTGGTATGTCCTGGCAGAACCGGGAAGCGACTACACGCAGTTCGTCGTGATGCAAGGCGACCGCCGCATCGGCGAAGTGCGCTGGGACATGATGGGACGCCACAATGCGGCCAATGCACTGGCCGCCATCCTTGCCGCCCGGCATGCCGGCGTTGCAGAAGCGCAGGCCATCGCCGCATTGACCGAGTTCCAGGGCGTGCGGCGTCGAATGGAAGTCCGCGGTACGGTGCGTGGTGTGACGGTGTACGACGACTTTGCGCATCATCCCACCGCAATCGAAACCACGGTCGATGGCTTGCGCCGACGCATCGGCCAATCACGACTCGTCGCGGTGCTCGAACCGCGCTCGAACACGATGAAGCTCGGCGCACACAAAGCCGCTCTTGCCCATTCGCTCGCGCATGCCGACCAGGTCTGGATCTACCAAGGACCCGACGTCAAATGGGACGTTGCCGAGGCCGTCGGCAGCTTGGGTGAGAAGGTCCGCATTCAACGCGACATCGATGCACTGGTACAGAGCTTGATCAGGGAGGCGCGTTCAGGCGATCACATTCTCATCATGTCGAACGGCGGGTTCGGTGGGATACATGGGAAGTTGCTTACGGAGCTCGGTAAGGGCGAGAAGTAACCGTTCGGCTGCTACCAACGATAGGTCAGGTACAGCGTCGCCGACTTCACCGTATGGAACACATCGGGCCGACCGACCGATGGATCTGGATCCGACGCGACTAACTTGTCGCGAGATACGTCGTCCGCTTTGCGGATATCTAAGCTGAGATCGGTACGCGGGAGGATGTTGCGCCACTGTGCGCCGACGCCGTAGTACCAGCCGAATGCTGGAGTGGCGAGGTCGTAGCGCGCGGCGCCGACGAATCCGGAGAAGGCGAGGTGCTCGCCCCAGCGATAACGATAGTCGAGCGCGCGCACCGCAAACAAAGTCTTGCTGTCCGCTTCATCGATCTCGATTCTCACTCCGAGATCATGGTGTTCGGCCACCGCTCGCCGCGCGCCGATGCCGATGTGTGCCGAGGTTTTCGTATCAGTTGTGCTCTTGGTGTCGGCCGACGCATCGGCGAGGTCGATATCCACTTTGCTTGCGCTCGCGCCGACATCGACAAACAAATCCACATCCGTCGTCCGCTGCTTGTAGTCCGAGTAATCGATCGTGCCTCGCTCGATCCATTCGGCGAGGCGCATGAAGCCCTCGACTCGCACGTAATCTTCATCCAACACCGTGCGGCCAACTTGCAGCTGCGCACCGACCGTGAAGCGTTGCCAGGGAAATGCGTACCGGAGCGTGAGGTCGTGTCCGCGCGTGTAATCGACGCTGCTGTAGTCCTCGTTCTTGATCGTGCGATAGCGCAGATCGAACTCGCCGCCGAAAGTCGGTCGCCAGCCCACTCGCAGCATGTGACTCTGCCCGCCGACGGCATCGTTGAAGGCGCGTTGATTGCCGAACCAGTGACCGAGCACATACCCATCGTTGGCTAGACCATCCTGGTACACGCCATTCACATACCAGGCGTTCTGCCATTCGCTCACTTCATACGTGGCGTCGAATCGTTGCCACAAGCTTGGGAAATCGATGCCGGCTGAGAGAGACGCGTTCCCGAGTCGGTAGTTCTCGCTATGCGAAGTGTCCTCGCCGGCGTACTCGAAGTACGCAGCAAACGGCACCTTGCCCGGAATCAGGATGCGACTCGTGAACGACGCGACTTGGTTGCCGAACTGTTGTTGATTCACCGCATCGCCAACGTTGTCGTACTTGTTGGGATCGAAGAATGCATTGAACAAGTCGCTCCAGGAATCGCTACGGTCTCCACCGCCGTACTGCATCACTCGGTTGACCGCCAACGACCACCCGCTCACCGGTTCGATCGCAATGCTGAGCCCGGCCAGTCGCGGGTGTCCGTCGGTGAAGGTGGCGCCGTTCAGGATTCGATTCGAATAGCCCATCTCAGCGATGAATGCCTCATATGTGATGCCGAGCCGCGTCAGCGGTCGATAGTTCGACAGCGTCACGGACGGCATCGTCTCGCCCTGTGTGCTGACCAGCATGCTGCTGTCCGTCATTGGTGAGAGCCAATGCTCGCGCCAGCCCACATCCAGCTGCGCGTAGTCCCAGCCGAGGCTGAGCACCGTGTTCGTTGGAGTCACGTCGCTGTCGTCGGCGACGGCGCCGAGGCTCACGACGACGTGATCGGAGGGTTGCCACAGTGCCTGCGCCGAGATCTGCCATTCGTCGTCGGCGTTGAGCGCATGGCGATTGGGTAGCGGCTGCGGGGAGTCGCTGTCGGTGTATGCCAGTTCAGCGCCGAGGTGGGTAATGCGGCGCGTATCCATGTACTGCGACAGATACCGACGCACGCGGCTGCAGAGCGCGGGGTCGATGGCGCAAGCCTTTGGCAACGCTTCCAGTACCGTGGCGGCCCGAATGGGGCGACGCAGCGCCGGCACGTCCGCCAGGATCAGTACACGCTCGAACTGGCGCTCGATCTCGGGCGACAGATTCAGGGGGAGATAGGGCGATGGCCCGCGCGCCTGTGCGCCCGCAGATGCCAGCACTGCCATCGCAGCCAGAACGCTTTTCAGCACGCGTGATGTCATCGACCCCATCTCTAGCTTGGGTAAAGCGCGCGATGATACCCACCTCGACGCGCACTCACGACGTTGACATTGGACCGCGACGCCACAGGGCCAGGGCACCGCCGAGGATCAGCGCCGTCCAGAGGAGTGCGCCCCAGCCGATGACTCCGTCGTAGCTGCCCGTCAACCAGTCCTGAGGGTTGGCCTGGTTGTCCGTGGAGCTGCCACGAGTCACCGCGATCAGCATGACCCAGCTGGCGTGCAGGCCAATGCCGGCGGCAATGGCGCCAGTGCGCTGGCGGATGAGTGCCAGCAGTACGCCGACCGCGAACAGCGCGAGCAATGAATCGATGAGACTGACGGGTGCCGCG
>JBEVDW010000062.1:0-4293 GCA_040513115.1 Steroidobacteraceae bacterium
GCGCAGGTTACTTGCTCAAACACGGCTCCGAAGAACAAAAGCAGAAGTGGCTGCCGCGAATGGTGAGCGGCGCGGTCGTGTGCGCCATCGGCATGACGGAACCGGGCACGGGCAGCGATTTGAAGTCGATCAAAACACGCGCAACGCGGGACGGTGATGTGTACCGGATCCGCGGCGCGAAGACTTTCATATCGAATGGCCAGAATTGTGATCTCGTGATTTTGGTTGCGCGAACGTCGAACGAGCCCGGCTCGAAGGCCATCAGCCTGATCCTGGTCGAAACGGATCGCCCGGGATTTCGCCGCGGCCGCAATCTCGACAAGCTGGGGCATTTCTCGGCTGACACCTCGGAAATGTTCTTCGATGATGTCGAGGTGCCCGCGAACAATTTGCTCGGCGCCGCAGGCACCGGCTTTGCAGCGCTGATGTCCGAGCTGCCGCAGGAGCGATTGGCCATCGCGATCCAGTCGATGGGAGCGGCACAACGCGCGTTCGACATCACGCGTGACTACGTGCGCGAGCGCAAGGCATTCGGGCAACCGATCGGCGAGTTCCAGAACACCCGCTTCAAGCTCGCAGATCTGAAAGCCGACTTGCTCGTGGGATGGGCGTTCGTGGATCAATGCCTGCAGAAGCATGTAGAGAACTCGCTTACTGCACTGGAGGCGTCAGCCGCCAAACTCTGGTGCACTGAGATGCACTGGCGCATCGTGGATGCATGCGTTCAGTTCCACGGCGGATACGGGTTCATGCGCGAATATGAAATCTGCCGCTTGTTTGCTGATGCGCGTGTTCAACGCATCTATGGCGGCACCTCGGAGATCATGCGGGAGCTGATCGCACGCAACCTGTGATGGCCCCGCCTTCGTGCAAGCTGCCGGTCGAACACCAGCCGTAGAGGTGCGTGCGAATGGCTCAAGCCGAACGCTTTGCGCAGCTGCGGCGCAAGTTGCTCGCCGATGTTCCGGCTTCATCCAGCCGCAACATCGGCTTACTACCGTCTCACTCCTCGACGGTCTGCTGCAGCTCCACAAGTGCTTCGGCGAATTCCTCCTTGAACTCCCGGACGACCGTCGCAGCGGATTTCACTGAGTCGATCATGCCGACGCCCTGACCGGCAAAGTAGCTCACGAGCGCGCGCGCCTGCTCGTTGCCGCCCTCGACTGCTTTGTCGATCTTCAAGAATGCGGGTTGTGAAACGAGCCCCATTTGCGGCATCGGCAGTGCGCCAGGGCTGTCCGGTCCTTCCCATGCGTCGTGCCACGCAGAGCGCAGCTGTCGTGAGGGCTTGCCTGTGCGCGCCTTCGAGCGAATCGTATCGCGCGAGGTTGCTGCGATGATTTTCTCTCGTATGGCTTCAGTCACTTCCGAGTCGGTCGTCGCAAGCCACACCGTACCCGTCCACACACCTTGTGCACCCATCGCCATACAACCGGCCATTTGGCGTCCGGTCACAATCCCGCCCGCGGCCAGGACAGGGACGCTGCGCACGGCTTTGATGGCCTGGATGACCTCGGGGACGAGTACCAGCGTAGAGACCTCGCCGCAATGACCGCCGGCCTCCCCGCCCTGGGCGACAATCACGTCCACGCCCGCTTTGACCTGCCGGACGGCATGCTCCTTCGCTCCCACGAGCGCGGCCACCGGAACACCATGCTTGCGGCCAGCCTCGATCATTTGCGGCGGAGCAATGCCGAGCGCATTCGCAATCAAGCGGATGGGATGACGAAACGCAACGTCGAGCAGCTTCTGACTGATCTCCGGCATGATCGTCAGCAACCGCTTCGAGCCTGCGCCGAAGGACAGGTCGACGCCGTACTGCTTGAGCAGGTCCGCCGTGAACTGCAGGTGCCGCTCGGGCACCAATGCCGCCAGCTTTTCTGGCGATGCTGCGGCCAGCGCCTCCGCAGGCATGTTCTCCGGGATGAGAATGTCGATGCCGTAAGGTTTGCCCTTCACTTGCTCGTCGATCCACTTGAGCTCGATCTCAAGTTGTTCGGGCATGAAACTGCTGCCGCCCAGCACGCCGAATCCGCCGGCGTTGGTCACTGCAGCGACGACATTGCGGCAATGACTGAATGCAAACAGTGGAAACTCCGCACCGGTGATGCGACACAGTTCGTTGTTCATCTCAACACCTGGTACTTGGGTTATGCGCGCGGCAGCCCGATTCCGCGTTGCGCGATCAATGTGCGTTGAATCTCTGCGGCTCCGCCGCCAACGACCATCATGATCGACGTGCGCAAGGCCTGCTCGATGCGCCCATGAAGCGGCGCTGCCTGCGATTGCTCCGACAGGATTGCCGGCGTACCGAGGATATCGATCGCCGCTTCCAACGTGCGTTCCATCAGCTCACCGAAAAACACCTTGCTCATGGCGGCCTCGATCATCGGCACCTTGCCCTGCTCGACCATCCGCACGCTGCGCAGGGCGAAATGACGGGCGACTTGAATCTCCGCTGCGAGCTGCGCAGTACGATCGCGAATGCGTGGATCGCTGCGCAGGGCACGCTCTTCGCAGCGCGCGACTCTCAAATGAGCCACGAGCTCGTTGAAGAGGGCTCGGAACCCTGAGACCTTGCCGCCCATCAGGATGCGCTCGGAGGCAAGCGCATGCGTGATGACCTGCCAACCATTGTTGACCGCGCCGACCATGGCGCTATCGGGTACGCGCACGCTGTCGTAAAACACCGTGCAGAACGTGTGCCCGTACATCGCCATGCTGGGCCGGATGGTGATACCGGGAGAATCGAGCGGCACGAGAAACACGCTGATCCCGGCCTGCTTGGGCTTCGCTGTCGGATCGGTACGCACCGCCAGCCAGACGTGGCTCGCCTGGTCTCCGGTGGTGGTCCACAGCTTCTGCCCGTTGATGATCCAGTGAGCGCCATCGCGCTCGGCGCGGGTACGCAGACTCGTGAGGTCGGAGCCCGCCTCCGGTTCGCTGTATCCAAGACAGCAGGAAATCTCGTTGCGCGCCATTGCCGGCAACCATTCACGCTTCTGTTCTTCGCTGCCGAACGCGATGATCGCCGGCGCAATGAGATGGACGGCGCAAGTATGGGCCGAAGTCGGTGCGCCTGCGCTCTCCATCTCCTCCGCGAAAGCGAACTGCTCGAGTGCCGTGCGTCCCTGCCCACCGTGTTCACGCGGCCACGCAACACTCGTCCAGCCTCTCGCGGCCAGCTTACGGCTGAAAGCCGGGTCCCAGCCGCGATGGGCGAGTGGAATCTTGAGCTGCTCAGCACGATGGGTTTCATTCCAATGTTCGGCCAGGAACTGTCGCACTTCAGTTCTGAATGCATTCGCCTTGCGCCCCAGATCAAAAGGCGGCAACGCGTGTTCCTCATCGAGGAGCAATCGCGCAAGTCCTTCCCGCATCGCCGTCACGCCACCCAGGCGGGCAGTATCACCGTGCACGCGACGAAAATGCCGCGGCAGCTCGTGCTCTTCGGAGAAGCCGATGGCGCCGAAGGCGTGATGAACCTCCAGGATGGTCTGGCGCAATGCCGGGCTGGCGAATGCGGCAGCTGCAGCAGCGTCGAGCTGCCAGGTATCCGCGCCGGCATCGAACTGCTCGGCGGCGTACTCGAGGCTCAGGCGCATCCCGTCCAGGTTCATCAGCACGTTCGCAAGCTTGTGTTGCATGGCCTGGAAACTACCGATGGGTACGCCGAACTGGCGTCGACCCTTCACATGCTCGACGACGAGCTCGTAGCCACGCTGCGCAGCACCCAGGGCCCTCGCAGCCAACAATAAACGTGCGAGTAATACGAGGTTGTCGTGCTGCTGCGCGGTCAACTCCACGAGCGAAGCCGCCGCTTCGTTGAATGACACCTCGGCGAGCGCGGGCACGGAGTAGCCCGGCGTCGGCGTGATCGATACGTTCTCTGACATCGGCACGATCGCGATTCCTTGCGCGACGCTGACCAGGACGTGAGTCGCGCCTGGTGCACCCTCAACGAAGGCGCGCTTGCCACTCACCTTTGCACGCTCATAAAACACGGAACCTTCGCCGAAGTCGCCTGCAGTAAGGCCGTACGCGATCACTGACTTACCTGCGTGCACGCTCGCAAGCAGCTCATCAGCCACACCGGATGCGCCCGCTTGCAGTACGTTGAGAAGCACAGCACCGATGAGGGGTGCCGGACATGCGGCGCGACCAAGCTCTTCCTGTGCCAGCACTGCTTCCCGGATGCCGCCCTGCTCTGGATCAGCTCCGAGTACAGCGATGCCCTGCTCGGCGAGGATGTGCCATGCGGAGTTGGACGACTCGCGATCCTCGAGGAGTGTC
>JBEVDW010000063.1:0-5947 GCA_040513115.1 Steroidobacteraceae bacterium
TCTTCCATCGGCGCGAAGTGGCCGCCCGATGGGAATTCCGTCCATCGTTGCACGTTGTAGTAGCGCTGCGCCCAACGCTTCGGCTGAAGCACGATCTCGTTGAGGAACACGGCAATTCCCGTGGGCGCTTCGACGACCGGCATGCGCGGATGAACAGGTTGCCACAAATGATGTGCCGTCTCGTAGTAGTAGCGTGCCGACGTGCCGAAGCTCTCGGTGATCCAATAGAGCATCATGGTCGTGATCAGGTCGTCCTTGCTGAAACGGGATTCCACGTTACCGCCGCAATCACTCCAGGTGCGACGCTTTTCGACAATCCACGCACACAGGCCGGCGGGAGAATCATTCAGTCCGTAGGCGAGACTTTGTGGCTTGGTAGTCTGCACGGCCGCGTATCCGGTTTCGGACAGAAAGAACGCTTCCGACCGCTCCAGCCAGGGAAGCTCGTGCGGTGCATAGTCTTCTGGAGGCACGCCCGCGCCGCCGAAATAATCGAGCGGCACCATCAGAGTGATGTGAGTACCGAAGAGCCGGTCGGCATACTTGTGGCCGAGTTGCGCGGAAATCATCGCACCCCAGTCACCGCCATGCGTGGCGAACTTGGGATAACCCAAACCGCCCATCAGCTTCACCCATAGGTCCGCAGTGGTCCATGGATTGAGTCCCGGCTTCTTCAGCGGTGTGGAGAAGCCGTAGCCCGGTAACGATGGCACGATGACGTCGAATGCATCGGCGGGATCGCCGCCATGAGCCGCTGGATCGGATAGTGGGCCGATGACCTTGCGGAAGTCCCAGAAGGTCCACGGCCAGCCGTGATTCAACATCAAGGGCAGCGGCTTCGGCCCTTTGCCGCGCACATGGATGAAGTGGATAGGCACATCGTCGATGACGGTGCGAAAGTGCGGGAACTGATTCATCGCCCGCTCGTGCTGACGCCAGTCGTAGCGGTCGCGCCAGTGAGCCATCAATTCCTGCAGATACGCGCCGTTGGTGCCGTACTGCCACTCATCGTTGGCGAAATCCGGCGCCAAACGCGTCCGTTGCAGCCGCAGCTTCAAGTCCTCCAGCACCGCGTCCGAGACGCTGACTGAAAACGGTTCGATTTGCATGAGCGTGTGCCTGTAGTCAAAGACGATCAGTGCGGACCATTCGGCCCGAATTCTATCGCCCGAATGGCACCGGGTGCCGCTTTCCGCGTCCCGGTGCCCAGGTCACTCCGCCATCGGCATGCTCAGGATGGCAAACGCGGCCTCGACCTTGGCGCGCAGCGGACCCTTGCCGCGATCCTTGATCCAGGTGCGGGTGGCCACTACGAATGCGGAGATCGTCGCGGCGACCTGGACTCGAACGGCGAAAGCCTCGCGGGTGCTGGATGTGCGGGAGCGTTGCAGCACTTGTATGTACCGATCCTCCCACTTCGCGTATTCGTCGTGGAAACGGCTGCTCAACGACGGCGTCTCCATGATGAGGATCGACAGGAACCGAGCCCGCTTCGGGTTCGCGTCGTGGTAATCGGCGAGCGCCAGGAACATGTGGGTGATCGACTCGAACGGCGACTCTTTCGCAGGCCGCTCCATGAGCGCCTGCAACATGTACTCGCCTTGCTCTCGCATCCAGTCGAAGACCACGTCCTCCTTGCTAGTGAAGTAGCGAAAGAACGTGCGACGCGATACGCCAGCAGCCGCCACGATGTCATCGACCGTCGTGACATCGAACCCATGCTTGCCGAACAGCTTGAGGCTCGCCTGGATAAGATCTGTCCGTAGCCGCTGACGCTTCATTGCACGCAGACCTGCCGGTTGAGCGGCAGCGTCGGTGACAGCTGGGGCTGAGGAAACGTTTCTATTCATATTCATCGCCCGGGCGATGCTTTATTTATGGGATGCCAGCCCACGGTGGCACGTCGTGCCAAGAATAGCGAGGTTCGGGATCGATGTGGGTGCTGCGCTGGCCGCGACGGCGTTCGAGTGATGGAGCGGTCAGCGCCGAACGGACCGCTTCTTGATCCGAACCGAAACTGTCCGCAGATCCGAGCTGACGATCGAGCGTCGGCCGCAAACGGCAAGAATTCCTTCAGCCGGTACGTGCATAGCGAGACCTACGCAGCGCGCGAGTCGGAAGGCCGGAATACGGTGGCCGGATCCTCGTGAAAGATCTCTCCGGGCACTGATCGTTCCATGGGGCCAAAGCCAGGAGTGCCGTCGGCGAGCTCATACAGCGCGGACTGCTCCAGGAGGATGACGGGCGTGTTGCCTGACGGGACTTGAAAGACACCGACATATTCCTCGTTCGGAGCGCTGAACGAGAGGAACGCGGTCGACGTGATTTCAGTCACCTTGATATCCAGCTTGCCGTTTTTGTAAGCCAATGCGATCGGATACGGTCGCGTCGCGTCGATGGCGTTGCTGATCATGAACGGCAGCTCGACCGTCGCCGGATACAGCGAATTGCCCTCCCACACGGCCGCCTGGGCGAAGGCGGGGGTGGATTGGCCTCGCAGGACGCCATGATAAATGGTGAAACCGATGCCGTTGTCGAAGAGCGCCTGGATCCAGTGGTGCCTACCCAGCCGGCTCGAGTCGCGAGGACCGCGGCTATGATCGCGTTGGCAGAGCCCGTCATAGCGATAGCGATCCGGGCCCAGCGAAATGCTGCCCCGAACGGAGCCCATCTGCTCGATGTGGCCGGTGCCGGCGAAATCGCTCTTGTGCCCGGCGCTTGGCATGTCCCATACCTCACGATCTGATTCGAACTCGAGATCGAGATCCAGCCGTTGCACCGGCCCGTCGCGTAGCAGACCGCCCGCCATTGCGAGCGCCGGGACGCGCCGGATCGCACCGTAGAATTTCAGGGAGAACCGCCGCTTATCCTCGATGACCCTGATCGCGAAGTTCGGCCCCCCGGGGCCGTCATTCGAAGCCAGGGCATTGCCGTAGGCCCGATGCGCTGCGACGGTTCCGTCGGGAAGGCGAAGGATCACGACCTCACGCCAAATATCGAGATCCTGAAGCCATCGGCCAGAGTGCAGCCAGAATCCAATGCCCGACTTCGGATCGCTGCCCGTGAAGCAATAGTTCTCCGCCCAATTCTTGTCGGTCGGGAAGGGCTTGCGGACGGGCCGGTCATCATCCACGAGTGACATACGCTTTCCTCGTCTCTAACGTCTCGCGGAATGTAGTCGATCGTGATGGAACCTTGCAGCGGTAGAAATCCGTTGGGGGAATACTCTGGACATCCAGTGGGGCGATTTTCAGTACGCGCTCAGGGCTGACCAAGACCCGCCTCCGTCGTCACGCGTCTGACCCGCATTTCAGAGGTACGCGCCATGAGCCACGCCCTTTATATCGCCGCTGTCGTGAATGCATTGCGTGAGCGCGCACTCCCCGGTGTGACGGATCCCGCCGCTCGAAATGTTCTGGAGACATCGATCAGGACCTTGGCGGGCGTTGCCGACGCCCTCGACTTCGACAGGAATTTGCCCGCTTCTGCCGCGACCATGGATGGGACAGTCGTACACATTGCTTCACCGCCAGAAAACGCCGCGGCAAGAGGCCGCACGGGATCAGCCATCGAACACGCGGTTGATCGCATCGAGGCGAGTGCGCGTGAAGGCCGCCTTACGGATGCCGACATCGCAATGATCGATCTGGAGCGTTCCCTGATGCAGCAGGCAGTTGGCGCCATGCTGGCCATGGAGCAGCCGCACGAGGATAAGGTCGGGAAACCAGATCCCCTGATCATTCCTCGAGAAGCAGTCGAAGACTATTTCAGGAACAGGTTCGATCGCAGCGTCGTGGTCACCGACTATTTCCAAGCCGTCGGCGGCCGCTCGCGCCAAACCGTGATTTTCAAGCTGGTTGGCAACACGGGTATGCCTCGTGACCTCGTGCTGCAGCGTGACCACCCGGGCGGAATTTCACAACATGGCGTCGCAGACGAGTTCCCAGTATTGAGCCTGCTTGCGAAGTCGAGGCTGAAAAGCCCACGCCCTCTCTTCCTCGAGGTGTCGTCAACCGCTCTGGGTGCGCCGTTCATGGTCTCCGAGCGCAGTCCCGGTAAAGTTGCCGTTCCCGATTACTGGAACTCTCCGGAAGATGCGCGGCTGGCCTCGCAACTGGCCGAGCAGCTCGCGATACTGCACTCGATCGATTACGGTCCAGTGCAGGCTGGTCTGAAGCAGACGCTGTCCGACGGCGCGGACTGGCGAGCCGAGCTCGAGCGGCTGGAGGACAGTTGGAATAGTCAGAGGCATTGGCCGTCCGTGACGGTAACCGCCGCATTCGCCTGGATGAGACAACAGGTCGGCTGCATCGGCGCAGACACCGCGATCGTCCACAACGACACGGCACTTCACAATGTCCTGGTCCACGACGGCGAGATCAGCGCGCTACTCGATTGGGAGCTCGTACATCTCGGCCATCCGGCTGAAGACCTTGGTTACTGTCGAGGATTCATCGAGGACATGGGCAGTTGGGACGTTTTCATAGACGCCTACGTGGCGGCAGGAGGCAAGCGGTTCGCCCCGCATCTTCTCGACTATTTCAGTCTGCGGGCAATTATTCATCTCACTACCCTGCTTCAGCTCGCGCGATCTCAGTTTGAGAAGAAGGCCACCGATGATCTGAATATGGCCGAAGTGGGTGCGTCGTTCATGCCCAAGCTCACGCTCAGGCTCGCGAAGGTGATGAATTCCATTCTCCAAGCGAAGTAGCGGGCAGGACGACGGATATGGATAACGCTGACATCGCGGTGGCCAAGCGCCGTGCTGACTTGATGAGTTCAGACTTTGGCCTGCCTTTAGAAGTCATTGAGGTACGAGCAGAAGTCCGGGCCTTCGCAGAAAAGGTGCTCCGTCCGTGCAGCATGGAGCTCAATACTCGTGTCGAGTCCCGTGACGCCTTCCCACGTCAGATTTTGCAAGCGATGGCCGAAGCCGGCATTTGCGCCATTCCATTTCCAGCGGACGTCGGCGGCCGCGGCCTCACCAACCCCACCTTGGCACTGGTCGTGGCACTGGAGGAGATTGGATACTTTTCGGCAGGCATTGCCTCCGCCCTCGGCGACGGACAGTTGATTCTGGTGGGCCAGACACTCAATCGCGCGTCACCCGATCTGCGCATGCGTTATTTGCCGCTCATAGTGGGTGGGAAAATCGTTTGTTCGTTCGCCACGAGCGAGCCAGCAGCCAGTACGGACCTGTCGCCAGATTCCATGAAAACAGTCGCCACTAAAGTCGAAGGCGGGTGGCGAATCAACGGCAGGAAGCGCTGGATTACCAATGCGGTTGCGGCAGACATCATTCTGGTGCTCTGTAAGACCGGAGAACGCTCGCAAAGCATGCTCTTAGTCGAGACCCGGAATAACGGCGTCACCGTCTATGACCCAGACCTCAAAATGGGGAACCATCCTCAGCTCACCTCCGACGTATTGTTTGAGAACAGTTTCGCTCCGGACAAAAATGTCGTGGGGGCGGTGGACTCCGGCCTCCGCGCGGCCCTGGGTGCACTCACCGCAGGGCGAGTTGGAATTGGAGCGATCGGAGTTGCGATGGCCCAGGCTGCCTTCGACCTTGCCTGTGATCATATGGAGCGGAGATCTGTCTTCGGCAAAGAGCTTGCGAGATACCAGCATTGGCAATTCACGTTCGCTGATCATGCCATTGCGATTGAGCAGGCACGCTTACTCTATTACAAGGCAGCCGCCATGCTCGATGGCGGACACTTGGCCGACGTAGAGTCAGCCATGGCTAAAGTCGCCGGCTCGCGTCTTGCGGTTGACGTCGCGCGCGACGCTGTACAAGTGTGCGGCGCTTATGGGTTTGTGAAGCAACTGTCCGCGACGGGAGAGCGTCGTGCCGTCGAAGCGATCTATCGGGATTCGAAAATTGGCGAGATCTACGAAGGTGCCAATGAGGTGCAGAAGTGGATTATCGCCCGCCGTATCTTCG
>JBEVDW010000064.1:0-6397 GCA_040513115.1 Steroidobacteraceae bacterium
CGTACTGGGTCAACTTCGCAGTGAACGGCGACCCGAACGGCAAAGGTCTGCCGCAGTGGCCACGCTTCACGTCGAAGCAACAGAACGTCCTGACCGTCAACAACGATGGCCCGCAAGTGGTCGAGAATCCCGAAGGCAAGCGCATGGATGTGCTGGAACCGCTGTCGCTCGGCCTCATGCGCGCTGCGCCTTGATCCGGGAGAGCAACATGAAACTGGGACTGGTACTGGGAGGCGGAGGCGCAGTCGGCATCGCATGGGAGATCGCCCTGCTTGCTGCGCTCGAAGCAGCCGGCGTGGGCTTGCGCCACGCGGGCGTCGTGGTCGGCACATCTGCGGGATCGATCGTGGGTGCACAAGTATTCGGCGGGCGCACGTTCGAAGCGATGCTGGCCGAACAACGGCAGACAGATCAGCCGGCGCAGATGTCAGTTCGCAGCGGCGGCCAGGCGGCGAATCCCGACGTCAAGGACCTCTTCGCCAAGCTTGCCGGCATTCAGGATCGAGGCGAACGCGGGCGCCTGTTGGGCTCTCTCGCGCTCGCAGCTCCCCCGCCGTTTCCGGAACCCATGTACCTCGCCATGATTCAGCACACGATCCAGGTATCGGAGTGGCCGGTACAGATGCGTTTCCTGCCCACTGGCACCGATTGCCACAGCGGCGAGCGAGTGGTGTTCGAAGCGGACATGGACGTGCCGCTGGTTACCGCGGTGGCAGCCTCGTGCTGTGTCTCATCGCTGGTACCTGCGGTGACCATCAAGGGCCGCCGCTACATCGACGGCGGTTGCGGGTCCTCCAGCAATGCCGACGTGCTGCTCGGCACCGGCGTGGACAAAGCCATCTTCATCGGTCCGTTCGGCGGCCCCGAATCGCCTCCGCTACCAACAGCAGCACAGTGTCTGAGTGAGGAGCTCACGCTGTTGTCGAATGCCGGCATCCAGACACTGGTCATCACGCCCGCCGCGAAACTGGCGCAACGCGTGGGCACGGATTTCCTAAATCCCGCGCTGCGGCCCGTTGGCGTCGAGTGCGGTACTGAAGATGGCCGGCGCGCGGTCGAGCGTGTCGGCAGATTTCTAAGGACCTGAATCGCTGGTTTGCAGACATTGACCGAACGCAGGGCACTTGGCACGCACACGGCAATTTTGCCAACCAAGCGATCATCAGGTTCTTCCAGGAGACGGTGGCGGCATCGTTTCCGGAGCCTGTAAGTTGATCGCACGATCGTCTTGTGAAAGACAGAATCCGTACTGCGCTCAGTAGCGACGCGCCAGGTGCGCACGGCGGATCGCAAGCTGCCGTGCCCGCTGATCAGGCGAGAACGCAGGTGTTTCTGCAGGAAGATGCGCTCGCACTTCGGCGAATGGCACGACCTTGCCGATCGGCACGGGCACTGTCTCCGACCAGAACCAGCGGGTGTAGATGATGCCCGTCGATCGTCGTTCAGTACTGATCCAGTTCTGTATGCCTGGATCCTCGTGCGCGAAGACGATGCGCACCTTGCCGTCCGCGTCGCGCCGCGCCTGCAGATGGTTGAGGCTCGTGATGTGGTTGAAGAAATCGGCTGAATCGCCCCACGGCTTGCGATGCCACTGGATGATCCAGTACGGGGCCTTCGGCACCTCGAATTCCGTGATCAGCGCCTCGTTCGGAGCAAGCTCGAACTCTGCGCCGCCGTAGCGAATCGCGGGCGGCCCTGCCGCTTCGTGACTGGCGGCGAAGAAGACGTTCTTCTTACCGTTCGCGCGTCCGAAGAAGTGCTGAGTGAACTCGCGATCGGCAAGCACTTGGTTGCGCAGCCACTCGGCCGCGTCATGGAGACCTTGCATCAGATGTGACGCGGGGATCGAGTTCGGCGGACGTTCATGCACGCTGGTGCAGCTCAACGTCACTTCGGGGGGCGCGCCCTTCTCCCAGTCATAGTAGTAGATGCGAATGAATAGCCACTTGGCAGCGGCCGGAATCTCGAGCCCCCTGCCCTGCTGTGCCTGGTTGCTCAGAATCAGTTCGGCATGCCCATCGGCAATGGTCATGTCGCGCAGCGTCACATCGCGCGACTTCTCCTGAAATCCAGCCTCGCCGTAGACACCGCAGTGAGCGGAGATGTTCACCTCATCGAACGAGCCCAGCCGAATGCGCAACCGATATGTCTGCCGACCGTCGATCTTCGCCACCACATAACTGTTGTCGACGTTCGGTGCGACGGGCGCAGATCCCGCCGTGATACGGTCCCACCACATCAACCGCGGATATTCCGAGTCGAAGCCATCGAGCCGGCCTTCGAGCGCGCCGCGCAGGACGCGCGTGGCGAACAATAACGTTTCAGCTGCACGCTCGGGGCTCCCTGTGCCTTCGAGTTGGAGCATTTCATTGCCGATCTCTCGAATGCGCTCGCAAAAGCTCTGCCAGCTCGTTGCTACGTCCGCCGCTCGATGACCCATGATCAATTGGTGACTCATGACTGACCTGTTGCATTACGCGCGCTGATCGAACGACGCGATCATTTCGCCCATGCGGCGCTCGATGCGGGCACGATACGAAGGATGCGTGAACACATAGAAGTTTCCCGCCCGCACTGCGCGCACGACCAAGGCACCCACGGCGAGGGGCTCGAGCGGCGCATCACCCATCTCGCTGACGACCTCGTCGGCATGCGCCTGATCGCTCTTCTGTGACGACTCTGCGGCGACGGGCTGCCGCGGTCTGCGCTGAGCGCTGGTGGCCACCAGCGCAGTAACGACCGGGCCAGGACAAAGAACGGACACACCGATGCCGAACGTTGCGAGCTCCGTTCGCAAGCATTCGGACAACGCGATCACCGCGCTTTTCGACAGTGAGTAGTCGGCCAGCAGCGGGATGGGATCGAGACCGGCGATCGACGCGGTGTTCACGATGTAACCGCCACCGTGGCGACGCATTCGCGGCACTACGCACTGCACACCGTGAATGGCGCCCATCACGTTGATGTTGATCAACCAGTCCCAGTTCTCCAACGCGATATCGGCGACGGGCTGGAAAGCGCCGAGCACCCCGGCGTTGTTGCACAAGACATCGATGGGTCCGAGTGCGCGTTCGGCGGCATCGACCGCGCCCTCCCATGCTGCACGATCCGCAACATCCAACCGCACTGCAATCGTCCTCGCGCCCGTTGCCGCGAGCTGCACAGCTGCGCGCTCTGCTGCCGCACCGTCCAGATCGGCGATCGCCACGCGCGCACCCTCGCTGGCGAACGCCTGGGCCATGCCGAACCCGATACCGCTTGCGCCGCCCGTGATCAATGCCGTTTTTGAATGTAGCTGCATGGTTCTCGGTGGACTCCAGTCGGGAATGGGTCGCGCGCAGACGGGTACCAACGCACTTCAGCCTATCGCGTGGCCGGATAAAAGATGTTACTTTTTTTTCCCGTCGCTGCAGCTCGAGATGACCGCCGGAAAAGCCGCCCCCGCAGCGCGGCCGAATTGCTCGCAGGTCGAACATTGGTCAAGCCGACTTTCGTCATGGGCATGTTGCGCACCGGCACGACACTGACGGTGGACTTGATGGCACGCGATCCCGCCCGGCGCTGCCTGTACGGGTGGGAGTCGATGATAGTGTGCCGCCGCCGGTGCTGTCGGAAATGCGCGACGATCCGCGCTTCATTCGCCGCAGGCAGCAGATGAGTGACGGCCAGACCTTCATGGTGAAGGACATTCACTGGGAGGAAGCAGACGATCCGACGGAATGCGTTTTTCTGCTCGGTCAGGATTTCAAATCGGCAATGATCGAAGCAGTGGCACCGATTCCGGAATATTCGCAGTGGCTTCGCACCGTGGATTTTCAGCCGGCCTACGAATATCACAAGCGGGCGCTGCAGCTACTGCAATCGAAGTCGCCGGGACAGTGGATTTTGAAAGCGCCTAACCACGCCTCACAGATACACACCATCAAGAAGGTCTATCCAGACGCGCAGATCGTCGTGAATCATCGCGACCCGATCACAGCGGTCGCCTCGACATTGAGCTTGTTCGAGGCGATGTACATCAACAACTGCACCGAGGTCGATATCGACTATCTGCGCGAACCCTACGTGCCGATGTCGCATGCGCTGTGCACAACCATAATGCGCTATCGCGACGAATTTGGTTCCGACGATTTCTAAGCAGTGAAGACGCTCGCCGATACAGCCTTGCCGACTACGGCCTCACCGCCTAAGACATCCGCCTACGTTTTTCCGATTACACGCGTTATTACGATCTCTGATCGCGCGTTGGGTAGCGCAGAGTTTGCTGAGTCGCCGGGTTGGACGATTGGAAGAGCCGCTTTACGGTCGCTCAGAGCGAATACTTCGAGGCGCTGCTGGACCAATCGCTGCGCAAGCGGGGGCATCGAAGTGATCTACGCACCGTAGCGTGGAGTTGACGAGCACTGCGGGGCGTCTGAATATACGCGTAGATTCAGCGCCAGAATCAAGATGATATTTGAATGACACGGACTGGAACGACAGGCGCGCGGACGCCCCATGCCACGCGTGTCCTGAACCATGCCGGAGACCATTCGTGAAGAAATCCATGTTGACGCTTGCATTCGCCACGCTGGCAGTCGCGGGAGGTGCACTCGAGGCCGGCGCAACCAGCAGCGCTGACTGGACTGATGTGAACCAGATGCTGACGCAGGCGGCCGACGACGGCCTGATCGCCGGCGCTTCGACGATCGTCTGGAAGAACGGCAAGGTCGTGAATCGCGACGTGGTGGGCTATCGCTCGCTCGAGACCAAGGCTCCGCTGCGGGAGAACGACATTTTCCGCATGGCCTCGACCACGAAGCCGGTCACGGCGGTGTGCCTGTTGACGCTGGTCGATGCCGGCAAGATCAAGCTCGACGATCCGATCGACAAGTGGATACCGGAGCTGGCGAATCGCAAAGTCGTTCGCCACATGACTGGACCGCTCGATGATGTCTATCCCTCACCTCGCCCGATCAAGGTTGAGGATCTGCTCACGTACCGCATCGGGTACGGCATGGCTCAGATGCTTCCGAACGGTCCGCTCAAGGCGGCCATTGCGAAGGTCGACATCGCACCGAACATGACGACCGACGAATGGGTGGCTGCGCTCGGCAAGCTGCCGCTCGCTGCGCCGCCGGGATCGATGTGGCAGTACAACGTGAGCTCCGATCTGATGGGCGTGCTCATCGCCCGCGTCTCGGGCATGCCGTTCGATCAATATCTCAAGGCACACGTGCTCGATCCGCTGAAGATGAATGACACCGGCTTCTGGGTGCCGCGCGAGAAGCTCGATCGGCTGACCGTCGCTTATGCGCCCGGCGACAACATCGTGGCGCAGTTCGCCGCGGGCAAGATGACGGATTTCGAAGGGCCGCTGCACCCCTTCAACTTTATGGGCGATCCCACGGTCGTGCCCAAGCGGCCGAGCGGCGCGGGCGGTCTCTACTCCACGCCCGACGATTTTCTGCGCTTCGCGCGGATGCTGATGAACAAAGGTGAGCTCGAGGGCGTGAGAGTCCTGCGTCCCGAGACGGTCGCACTCATGACCACCAATCACCTGACGCCAGAGCAAAGGAACAGGTCGCCCGGCACGTCAGTCGCAACCGTGCAAAACATGTGGGCCACACGGGGCTTCGGATACGGCGTGTCTGTCCTGACGGAGGATGGGCCCGAGTTCGCTACGGGTGCCTATGGCTGGCCCGGCGCGTTCGGCACGCAATGGACCAATGACCCCAAGAGGCAGGTCATCGTTCTCTACTTCATCCAGCGAATGGGCGACGGCAACGACAATGCGCCGCTGTATCGCAAATGGCTTGCACTGACTGCCAAACATCTGTCGTCCGCTCAGAAATGAGCGCCGGCTCTTCTCTGGCATCGACTCATTCACGCTCGAGGCCGCAGGGGATGGCTACGCAGATGAACACAACGCGTAGAGATCTGTTGCAGATCGCGGGGTCGCCCCGACCATTATCCGCGCAGCGTCGCTTTCAACATCAACGGCGAGGATTGGCGCTGGACTCCCGGCGCGAATTGCGCCCTCGACTACGGCAAGGCGATGAAGTTCATGGCCCCACCGAAGGCGATGCTCGACGCATTGCCCACGCCCATCCAGAACCTGATGGTGTACAAGCAGATGGAGGGAACCTTCGTGCGCGTCGGCGAGACCCGCAAGCTGCGGGCGTTCTATGCCATCAATGCCACGGAGCCCTTCTAGCATGCGGACCTGCCGCAGTTCAGATCAACCCGAACGTTTGCGAATTTTGTCCATTGAGAGAATCATGAATACGATCCAGCGCCTTCTGAAGAATGTGATCTTCGCGCTTGCCTTGCCGGTCACCCCCTTGGGTCACGCGGGCGACGCGCCCGCGGTCGCACTATCGGGTCCGGTGACGGGCGGCAAGCATGGCTGGCCGTT